>JAHBWR010000011.1 GCA_019636875.1 Nitrospira sp. | reverse complement strand
GGGCCTTGCCCCATCCACCAACGCCACGTCCCATTGAAACGTGTCCCCTTGGAGGACAGGTTTGACTTGGGCAACAAAGGCGAACGCTAAGGCGACCATCACTCCATGCAAGACCAGTGAAAACACCCATGCAGGGAAGTAAAACTGATTGTCATCCTTCGAGATCATTCTCCACACAACACCCGGTACCCCGAACAGCAAACAGAACCCATCACTTCTTTGACAATAGAAAAACTGCGGGGCCAGGTCAAGGGAGGCGACCCTCGGCCCCGCGCTGATCCGAGCCGGAGGCAGCCGGCTCGGACAGTACTACATTTGAAATCACCTACTACCTTGCCTGCCCCGATGGATGGAACAGCCTATCGAATCCGATGGACTGCGATAGACTGCCCCATATCCCATCTGAATTAGTTAGTCGCTTGATTGCCAGCTGATGCTGCCCCCGATTCATAAACCGTCACGCCTCCAGGATTTGTTCCGACAGATACCGTCTGCTTCTCCTGGTTGTCTGTGGCATTGATGATCGTCAGCGAATTGGCTGGCGCAGCATTGGACACTGCCAGATACTTAGCTTGTCCGGCTCCCTGCGCCAACACATCGAATCCGTGGCCTCCAGTCGAAACCAATGGAATCTCCCTCAGCAGGGTGAGCGCCGGCGGAGCCAGGGTTGCCCAGTCATACGCAAACAACCTGTCTTTCTTTGTTGCGGTAGCCCCGTTCCCAGCTAAAATGTAGAACCGCTTTGAGTCGGGTGAGAACTTGAACGATCCCGCCGAGGTTCCATCCAGCTCAGGAGTGGTTAGGTCTGCGATGGTTGGGGTTGCCGCACTCAGATCGATGACGCCAAGTCTGGTAGCTTGAGGCGCGGTCGTTTCTCCGCGCAGCAGGAGATACTTGCCGTCCGGTGAAATCCCATATCCAGTATACGGCGTACCGGCAAAATCCCACCTGTTCGTAACGGCAAATGGCGGATTGGGGTCGATCTCTACAATCTGTTGATACCCTTCTTGATAGCTGTAAACCTTCTTGGACAGTTTGGACCAACGAATCCCATGTGGTTCAGAGCCGTTAGGTGTGAACGGTGCCGTTAAGGCAGTAAGTGATTCGTCGTTACAAGTTTCTTTCGTTGAGTCACAGAGATCAATACGTGCGATCATCTGGCGATAGGTCCCCGATGTCTCATCCCCATCCAGCACGGCGATCTCTCCAGCGGTGGTGCTGGAGATGAAGACCCGCTTGTTTTCCGCAAACGCCGCGACCTTATGCCCATCAGCCAAAAGACAGGTCGTTCCCAGCACCGTGGGCGGGGTCCCCCCTGGTCCAAGATGAGAGTTATGCATCACGGTTACTGACCCACCGCCTTGAGCCGAACAGTTCACCAAATCATCTCCTGGGGTCGTTGTGCTCGGAGCGTTATCGCCATCGTTCATGATCCAGATGATCTCGCCGTCGTTTGCGTCACGATACAGATGTACTGGGCGAGTACCAGCCTGCAGATTAGCCTCGTGAACCGGTGTTGCCGCAGTCAAGGGGTCAATCGTGGCCACCTTATTGGCGGCTGCAAGGTTCACGAAAAGCCAATCCCCATTTGAAAACTGCATGTCTCCAAGTGCAGCGTTTTCGAACTCAGCCGCATCGATCGTATTGACCACGGCGTTACCGGAGTCACCTTTCAACGCCACGCTCGTTAATGTTTTGTCACCCGTATTGTTCACAAACACCAACGCACTAGTTGCACCGGCACTGCCACCTGGCGCCGGTGTGCCCGTGGTGGGAGTGGACTCTCCCGAGCTACACGCTGCAAGACTGATCAGCGTAAGTCCTAACGCACCTGTTGCGACATATGATGCATACATTCGTCTCTTCATCGTTTCCATGGATCATTCCTTCCTCGTTTATAATCGTCGTCTTAACTTTTCGCCGAAGAGAGCGCAGCCGGCTCCCAAATCACATAGGTTTTATACGATCTGAACATTACTCGTGGTGGGCCGCGAGGGGGAAATTCACCTTCAACCGTAGCGTCCTGCATCGGGACAGCGCCAAGACGCCATACCAGCCTTGTCAGAACGTCCGTAGTACTTTCGCCACGCCCTCCACCACCCTGGATGTCGAGCCCGACACAATGCCATGTACAATGATTGTGGCTCTGTTGACCGTGCTGCGCTTGGCTGCTCGGACAGTGCGGCGCCACCCACTGGCCCGTCAGATTCCCTTGCCCGACCGACAAGAATCCTGTCAGCCAGAGTACGGCACAGCAGCCCGTAAGCACCTGAGAAATGTGTTGTCGAGTCTTCGTCAACATAGCCAATTCGATAGTGCCGTCCTGTTGGTCTTCCTAGGAGGATCCTCCGAACAGTTGAAACGACTTCGTCACGCCAAAGATGTAGCTGATCTGTTGTTCCAGATTGCCATTGAAGTCTCGATGGATCGGGATTTGCGCGATGAAATAGGCGGAAGCAAAGTTGAACACATTGAACATGACACCGGGCGAATACGCGACATAGGTCGAGCCGGTTGTCGGCACAGCCCGAAACTTGACAGTCGGGTCGAGCAGGATGGGAGCTCCACCAGGATTGAACAGAAATAGTGACGCATCCATCGCGTCGTTCTGCATCCATCGAAAGTTGAACTGCTGCGTCAGTACCAACCAAGGCGCCCGTTCAAGCGGAATCACGTTGAGTCCCAATGCCCCACTCACTTCATCACCGAACTGATAGCCATCGCTGTTCTTAAATGTGTGTCGATAACTCGCCGATGCGAACTGATTCACTCGGTGAGGAATCAACTCATACGTCTGATAGATCATCGGAACGACACCGAAGTTTCCCCGCCCGATCTGAAGCGTCGATTCAGCCAGAGTGGTTCCTTGGGCAAATCGACCATAACTCCCCGTCGGGAAATCGACCCCCACGCCAAGTACCACCATGCTCCGCAGCGTCGGGAGCACGTTGTACTTCAGCGTCGCCCGAATATCGCCGAGCCCTCTTTCGCTATAGGGCACCGGCGTCAGGCCTCCGATCTGTGCATCGGACTCCACATGCTTGTAGGGGATCGCGACCTGTATGCCGAGGCGTTCAGTCAGCCCGTAGTTGAGGTCCAGCGTCGCGGTACGTGTCGTGGTCTCGATGCGGTTCACATCTAAATTGGCTAAGGTGAGCGTCCTGTCGCCTTGACTAGCAAAAGGGATACGGCCACCTTCGCCTGGAGGCGCCTCCATCGGCGTAAAGTTATAGATCGCGTTCACCGTCAGCAGGCCTTTCATCGGCACTTGCTGCTGCGACCCGATCACCACGAAGCAACTGACCGAGCCGCAGGAAGCCTCGACCAGCGTTGGGTTGATCGTCGGGACCACGATTCCTAGAACACCGCCGATGAAAAGCACAGAGGACCAGATCGTACGCAGCATGATTCCACACTCTTTCTGTTGAGTGACACGACAGGGTCCGCCCATCGGAACCCGCCGCAAGACACGGTTGTTGAGAATGTGCGCCCTAACTGTGAGCGCTATGCAAGAAAGTGACGAGGGGGACCACGGAAGAAGTATGGGAGCGAAACCACGCCTAGGACGACGCCAACGGACGGAATGGTCACTCTTTCAAGCAGTTGAAGGCCTGATGCGAAGTGAACGACAGACGACTCGATTCCCACGCCGCCCGCGCATAGCCAGGCGCAAAGACCTGTCGAGTGAGTGCCGGCTTGATGATCGGCATGATGTGCAGCATGACCGACACTCGAGGCAGCCATAAAGCCGTTCACGAGTACGATACAAAGTAACAGCGCCCAAATGAGTGCAGAGCGTTTCACGTTCAAGGTCCTACAAGTCTTCTACTGTAGCGATGCCGCCTTGACCAAGTCCGGCTTCTGAATACGGGCCACGGTATCGCGAATCACCTGCTCGGTCAGGAGCCCGCCCTTGATGTACTCACGGACGACACCCTTTTCGTCGATAAATACGCTCACAGGCAAGCCAAAGACCCCAAATTGGTTGGCGACTTTGTTGTCGCTGTCCAATAACACTGGGAAGGTATGGCCATGCTGCTGAATATGTTCGCGGACTTTGGCTTCGTCTTCCAATTCATTCACGGCCAATACTACAAACCCCTTGTCTTGCAGCTTGTCGTACATCGCCTGCATGGCCGGCATTTCCGTCGTGCAGGGCTTACACCAGGTGGCCCAGAAATTCACCAGCACGACCTTGCCGCGATACTGGCTCAAGCTCTGCCGCTTGCCCGCCAGATCCGTGAGCTGAAAATCCTCCGCGGTCGTGCCCACCGCCGGAACACGGGAGCCCATCGCCCAGACCCCACCGGCACTGATTAGAACCATGGCGCTAAGCAGCAATGAGCCCAGAAGAAATTTCTGATTGGCGTGCTTCATCATTGATGGTCCTCCACTCTGATCAATGCATGGATTCAACTAGAAAACTTTGACCAGGATTCTGTTGCCACGTTGCAACGGAGTTCGGTCAAACGAAAGGTCGCCTCGCTTACGAATTCGCAGGGCAACCAAATTTAGGAGCAGTAGTACGGAGGAGCGCGGCTGGAAGAAACCCGTGCTGGTTCAGAAATTGATTCACTCGACGGAAGAAGCGGAAGAACGGTAACCGGTCCGCGTTCGGCCTGAATAAGGACAACCTGACTATCGAGGACCGTCCCGGCGGCACACATCCAAGAACAGAGCAAGGTCCCATGCGTTGCTGCCTGATGCTTGGCATGGTGCCCAGCATGTTCGGCCGCCTGGACCTGGGCCAACCCGCCGACCAGCAGAATACAAACAACGAGAAAGATGGTGAGGAACTTACGAGACACGCTGTCCATTTTCAGATACCAAGCACCCTGGCTATAACAACGGCATCCGAACATCACCCATTGCGACAAAGTACTACAGATGCAACAGATGCTACAAGTAGGGCCGAATGGTAGGCGACGATGGCGCCGCTTGTCAAGTCGTCGTCATGCTCGCTCAGGATCGAGTAGGATTCATGGAGTGGATGCTGTATACTGCCAAGCTTAACGAGACGGCGACGTTCATTCACAACGACCATTCTCATTTCATCTAATTCGTCTTAACTCTATGGTTACACAAGTACTCAATTTGATATTCGGCAGCAAAAACGATCGCGAAATCAAGGCTCTGCGTCCGATCGTCGACCAGATCAATGGGCTGGAAGCGAGTCTTATGCCACTCACCGACGAAGCGCTGGCCGACAAGACACAAGATTTTAAGAAACGGCTTGAAGCCGGTCAGACGTTGGATGATATCCTCCCCGAAGCCTTTGCCGTTTGCCGGGAAATGTCGCGCCGCAAGCTCAACATGCGGCATTTTGACGTGCAGTTGATCGGCGGCATGATTCTCCACCGAGGCCGCATCGCCGAGATGAAAACCGGTGAAGGGAAGACCTTGGTAGCCACCCTTCCCGTTTATCTGAATGCCTTGGACGGCAAAGGCGTCCATCTCGTGACCGTCAACGATTACCTCGCCAAACGAGACGCGCAATGGATGGCACAGCTCTATCACGCCCTTGGTCTGTCCACGGGGGTCATTCAACACGACGCATCCTTCATCTACGACCCGACCTACGAGGCCTCGGACAAACGGTTGCAACACCTACGCCCCTGCACCAGACCCGAAGCCTATCGTGCCGACATTACGTACGGCACAAACAATGAGTACGGATTCGACTATCTCCGTGACAACTTGGTGGTCACGGATCTCAACCAATGTGTCCAGCGTGAGTTGAATTTCGCCATCGTGGACGAGGTCGACAGCATTTTGATCGACGAAGCCCGGACACCGCTGATCATTTCCGGTCCGACCGATCAAACAACCGACCTCTACTATCGGATCAATGCGATCATTCCCCAGCTCAAACCAGAAGACTATACGATCGAAGAGAAGACCAAGACCGCCTCTCTGACTGAGGATGGGAACGCACGAGTCGAGAAGCTGCTTGGTGTAGATAACCTCTACGATCCGGCCCACATGGACATGGTCCATCATGTCGTGAAAGCGCTACAGGCTTATACCCTCTACAAACGCGATGTGGACTATGTGGTGAAAGACGGTGAGGTCATCATCGTCGACGAGTTTACGGGGCGCCTGATGCCGGGTCGCCGCTGGAGCGACGGATTGCACCAGGCCGTCGAAGCCAAAGAAGGGGTCAAAATAGCCAACGAGAACCAAACGCTGGCGTCCGTCACCTTTCAGAATTACTTCCGCATGTACAACAAGCTTAGCGGCATGACCGGCACCGCCGACACGGAAGCCGCGGAGTTCGCCAAGATCTACAATCTCGATGTCAACGTGGTGCCGACCAACCGGCAAATGATTCGTCAGGATTATGCGGATGTCGTCTACCGGACGGAGAAGGAAAAGTTCTTGGCTATCGTTGAGGAAATCAAAGAATGCCATGAGCGAGGGCAACCGGTGCTCGTCGGAACCATTTCAATTGAAAAATCAGAAAAACTCGCCGGCCTCTTGAATCGGAACGGCGTCAAACACAACGTCCTCAATGCGAAACAGCACGAGCGTGAGGCGGAAATCGTGGCACAGGCCGGGCGGAAAGGCTCGGTGACGATCGCCACCAATATGGCCGGACGCGGCACCGACATCTTGTTGGGCGGCAGTCCAGAATTCATGTACAAGCAGGTCCTCTATCGCGACGAGAGTATCCCGGAGACCCGCAAGCTCGAAATCTTTGAAGAAATCCGTTCGGATTGCGAGAAGAATAAACAGGAGGTCCTCACGGCCGGAGGCCTTCACATTTTGGGGACTGAGCGGCACGAGAGCCGCCGGATCGATAACCAGCTTCGGGGACGAGCCGGCCGCCAAGGCGATCCTGGCACATCGCGATTTTATCTCTCCCTCGAGGATGATTTGATGCGGATCTTTGCTTCCGAACGGGTGTCCCAGCTGATGCTCAAACTCGGGATGGAAGAAGGCGTTCCTATCGAGCACGGCATGGTCACCCGCGCGATCGCAAACGCGCAAAAGAAGGTGGAAGCCCACAATTTTGAGATCCGCAAACAGTTGCTTGAATACGACGATGTCATGAATAAGCAGCGTGAAGTGATCTATCGTCACCGGCGAGCCGTGCTGAACGGCGATAACCTCACCAGCGATCTCCAAGACATGATCGACAGCTCCATTGAGTCGACGCTGAACGTCTATTGCCCACCCGACCAATATCCGGAAGATTGGGACGTCAAAGGCTTGACCGAGGTCATGCACAGTCAATTCGGGATGGATCTTGTTCAGGGTAAAGACGACGCAGGAGATTCACTACGCGACCTCGGGCGAGACGCCTTGTTGGAAGACCTCCGGACCCAAGCTCGGGAAGGCTACACCAAAAAAGAACAAGAGCTGGGACCAGAGCTCATGCGGTTTCTGGAAAAGACGTTTATGTTGCAAGTGATCGACCACCATTGGAAGGATCACTTGCTGGGGATGGACCACCTGCGAGACGGCATCGGCCTCCGTGGGTACGGGCAGAAAGATCCGTTGATTGAGTATAAACGGGAAGGCTTCGACCTCTTCTCCGGCATGATGGAACGGATCAAATCCGACACCCTCGATCGACTGTTCCATGTACAGGCCGTCCGTCACGAAGGAGAACAGCCGGGGCATCCACCCCAATCGATCCCGTCACGTCCGCAACCCAGAATGACCTTGAATCGAGGCGAGGAACCGGTCGCGGCACCTGCTCCGGCTCAACGGGCTGAGAACAAGGTCGGCCGCAACGATCCCTGCCCCTGCGGGTCTGGAAAGAAGTATAAAAAGTGCCACGGGACATAGAGCCGTTCGGCTGATATGCCTGTCGAATCATCGTGCCGTTTGAATCCGTCCATTTCGCTTCTCCGCCGCCGTCGCGAGTTCCTTCGCATATCACTTCAAGCGCAATTCCTCCTTACATCACCTTGACTTAAGGAAGTTCCGGACGCTACCCTATGCCCCTTTCACCACTCTAGGAATGGGTAGACGCTACCCATGGTCTAGGGGTGTCGCTTTTTCCATTGATGACGGTCAATTGGGGGCTTTCTGTGCACACAGGGCATCCAGAACTTGTCGCCGCCATTGCTGATGAAATCGCTGCCTCAGGCCCGATTCCGTTCGTTCGTTTCATGGAATTGGCCTTGTACCATCCCCAATTCGGCTATTACATGCGGGCGCCTGAACCGACGAGTGAACGGATAGGGTGGCGTGGGGATTTCTATACGAGTTCGGACGTCCATCCCCTTCTTGGACAGGCCTTAGCGAAACAAGCTGAGCAAATGGATCGATTGCTTGGGCGGCCCACCCCATTTACCGTAGTGGAGATGGGGCCCGGCAAAGGGTTGCTGGCACGACACTTTTTATCTGCCTGCCGGCGTGACTTCCAGGATTTATTCGAGCGCCTGCACTACGTCTTAATCGATCGAAGCCCGGTAATGCGTGAGGTCCAACACAAGAACCTCGCACCGTGGCTCGATCGGCCAAACCTTCTCACATGGGTGGACAACCTTGAAACCATAGCTCCTCACAGTGTGACAGGGCTCTTCCTGAGCAATGAACTCATCGACTCCTTTCCCGTCAATCGGATTCAAGTCACGGCCAATGGAGTAGAAGAGCTCTGGGTAGACTCTCACAACGGGCAGTTCGTTGAATGCCTCCGTCCGCCGTCATCTCACGCCTTAGCCGATCATGCACGCCGAATGCACACCGATTGGCCCGTGGGCTACCGGACCGAAATCAATCTCCATGCGTTGAATTGGATAAAGCAGGTGGTTCAGTTGCTCGATCGAGGGTTTGTCCTGACCATTGATTACGGCCACACTGCTCAAGATCTCTATCGATCTGATCGGAAGGGTGGGACATTCCTCTGTTACTCACGACACTCCACGAATGAGGAGCCGTTCCTCCGTGTCGGAGAGCAGGACATGACGGCTCATGTGGATTTCACGAGCCTTGCCCGTACCGGAGAGCAGCATGGCCTCCATACAACGGGATTTACGAATCAATTGAGCTTTCTCATGGGACTCGGCGTCGAACACATGATCGAGCAGCTGGAACAGGACAGCCCGGCGTTCAAGGCCGCCATTCACCTGCTTCGACCGAACGGCATGGGGACCACATTCAAAGTCTTGGTCCAGCATAAGAACGTCGTGAATCCCGAACTTGATGGATTGAAGTACAAACCTTTTTTTGGCACGTCGCTTTCGGCACAGTCGGCTGCGTAAAAGGTTGAGCATGGATGTGTCCATCACACAGCATCCGCTAGTCATGAGGCAGTAGCAGGTTCGTTATGGGCAATTTGACGGCTCCGGAAAGCTATTTCCCGATCCTTGTCTTCATCGCTGTCGGCATGGCCCTCGGGACGCTGGTTCTCTATCTCGGACGCTTTGTGCGCCCTGACCAGCCCTATCGAGCCAAGCTGGCGCCGTATGAAAGCGGCAGCCCCCTGTTTCAGGATGCGCGCGTCCAGTTCCCCATCCGGTACTACGTGATTGCGATGCTGTTTGTCATCTTCGACATCGAGACCGCATTCATGTTCCCATGGGCGGTTGCATTCAGACATCTTGGGATTGTGGGCCTCGTCGAAATGATCGTCTTCATTACTATCTTGGTGGTGGGATTTTGGTATGCCTGGAAAAAGGGGGCGTTGGAGTGGGATTGAAGAGCGGCGGGCCTACCCTTCTTGCTCGCCCACCGCGCACTCAGGATCGATAGGGAATGGAGAACGGGCGGTGCTCGGTGGATGCGCGCAGTAAAGGCCAGCCCCACCGCCCTTCATCCAGGAAAGGGTGTGAGAACACGTGAGTGTGTTGGAACGACAATTTGACGCAAATGTCATGACGACGACGCTGGATTCGGTCGTCAATTGGGCCAGGAAATCTGCGCTATGGCCCATGACGTTCGGGCTGGCGTGCTGCGCGATTGAAATGATCGCCAGCGTTTCCTCCCGCTACGACCTGGACCGCTTCGGCGCCGGCGTCTTTCGCGCGTCGCCCCGGCAGTCGGATCTCATGATTGTCGCGGGAACGGTGTCGCGAAAAATGGCCCCGGTGATTCGCCGGATCTACGACCAGATGCCTGAACCTCGCTACGTGATCTGCATGGGATCCTGTGCGACCTCAGGCAACCATTACAACAGCTACGCCGTCGTTCAAGGCGTGGACCAGATCGTGCCGGTCGACGTCTATGTTCCCGGTTGCCCACCCAGGCCGGAGGCGTTGATGGATGGGCTCCTCAAGTTGCAGGAAAAGATTCAGCGCGAAAGGGTCTTCGTGAAGTAATACCCCAGCCCCCCTCCACGGTTGAGAGGTGGGGATGAACGACCACACATCGCGCTGAGAGCTGGATGATCGCTGATGATTGACGACCACATGCAATCTCTCACTGACACCATGCTGGAGAAATTCCCAGAGGGGGTGCTTTCCGTCGACCTTGATCAGGCTCGCTCAGAAGTCAGCGTTCAGGTGGCCTCGTCACAGATCCTGGAGATCGCACGTTTTCTGCATGACGATCCACAGGCCTGCTTTGATCATATCACCGATATTTGCTCTGCTGACTACCCGGCCGATCAAGAACGGTTTGAAGTCATCTATCTCCTCCTGTCACTTCCGTTCGGGAAGCGCATTCGGCTCAAAGCCCGGGTGAGCGAAGACGATCCAGCCCTCGATTCCGTCACGAGCGTGTGGCAGGGCGCAACCTTCTTGGAGCGAGAAGTCTACGACATGATGGGGATCCGATTCACCGGACACCCGGATCTGCGTCGCATCCTGCTCCCGGAGGACTATGCGGAAGGCTATCCACTGCGCAAGGACTTCCCGACGGAAGGTCGTGGGTGGCGCAGTCAGTTCGACTTTATTCCCCGGTTCGATGAACCACCGGTCGAAGATATTGTGGGTGAGGTTCCGGAAGAGGATAAAAAGCCGTTTCTTTCCCAACCGTCCACCTCCTCCTCTCACCGACGAGAGGAACTCTTGCTGAACATGGGCCCACAGCATCCAAGCACCCACGGTGTGGTGCGAGTCGTTCTTGAGCTTGATGGGGAACGGATTATCAAAGCCACCCCGGACCTTGGCTATCTACATCGAGGTGTCGAAAAGCTAGCCGAAGGGTTGGCCTACATGCAGATCATCCCACATACGGACCGGCTGGATTATGTCTGTGCGATGGCGAACAACTATGCCTATGTTCGAGCCGTTGAAAAGCTGCTCGGCATCACCATCCCGGAACGGGCCGAGTATATCCGCACCATCGTGGCGGAGATGCAGCGTATCGTCGGACACCTCTTCTGGCTGGGTGCCCAGGCCTTAGACATCGGAGCGATGACCGTCTTCTTTTGGACGTTTCGGGAGCGAGAGATCTTGCTCGACATGTTCGAACGGTTGTGTGGCGCGAGATTGACCCTGAATTATTACCGAATCGGCGGTGTGGACAGCGATTTCACTCCCGAATTGGTGGATCAGCTCAATGCGTTCTTGGAAACGTTTCCCACAAAAGTCGACGAGTACGAGTCCCTATTGTCTAGCAACCGAATCTGGCTGGGGCGGACCAAACACATCGCCGTGATCTCCGGCGAAGATGCGATTAATTTCGGTATGACCGGTCCCACGTTGCGCGGATCCGGCGTCGCCTACGACGTTCGCAAGCTCGAACCCTACGGCGTCTACCATAAAGTGGATTGGGAAGTGCCGGTCGGAAAGAACGGCGACACCTACGATCGCTATTGGATCCGCGTCGAAGAAATGAGGCAGAGCGCACGGATCATCAAGCAATGTCTCGAACAAATGCCACCCGGACAGATCATTGGAGAAGAGCCTCAATATATTCCTCCGCCCAAGCAGCAGGTGATGCGGGACATGGAGAGCTTGATCCACCACTTTATCATCTTCACCCAAGGCTTTAAGCCCCCGAAGGGGGAAACCTATTGCGCAACCGAGGCGCCCAAAGGTGAACTGGGGTTCTTCATCATCAGCGACGGAAGTCCTCGCCCCTATCGGCTGAAGATTCGATCTCCGTCCTTCATCCACATGGGCGCGTTCGATTACATGGCCCGTGGGTACCTGATTTCCGACATCATCACGATCTTCGGCACGTATGACGTCGTGATGGGAGAGTGTGATAGATGAGGCGGAACGGCCAGGATGTTCCTGTGCTCGCTGCCCGCGCACGATGGGAATGTGCTCGGTCAATGCGCGCAGTGTGGAACATCCTGACCGCCGCCTCAGTACTGGAGTGAGTGGAGGAAACGTGCTGAAGGACAAATACGGGAAGGAAATCGAAGATATTCTAAGCCGCTATCCGGTCAAGCGGTCGGCTTTAATCCCACTCCTTTATGTCGCTCAACGCGATCAAGGCTACGTGACCGAAGCCGCGATGCAAGAGATTGCGGCACTTCTTAGACTGACACCGCCGCAAGTTTACGAGACGATTACCTTCTACACGATGTTTAATCTCAAGCCTGTGGGCAAGTTCCACCTCCAGGTCTGCAAATCTCTTATGTGTGCCCTCGTGGGTTCAGATACGGTGATCGGATGGATAAAGACCAAGTTGGGAATCGCACCGGGAGAAACAACCGCAGACGGACTATTTAGCCTCAGTGCCGTGGAATGTTTGGCCGCATGCGGGACCGGCCCGATGATGCAGGTCAATGAGGACTACTATGAGCAACTGACTGAAGACAAATTGGATCGGATTTTATCCGATCTCCGCTTAACGGGAACCAGTCCCCTCAAAAGTGGGCCCTTCATGTGGCCCGAACCAGTCACAGGAAAAAGTGAGACGTAACCGGTGAGATCTACGGAACAGAAGTTTTCTTTCAATCTTTCACGTTTTACCTTTTACGTTTCACACTGAAACACTATGCCGAAGCATGAACTCATTCTGTTGAAAAATATGATGCAGCCGGGCTACACCGGCTCCTTGCCTGACTACGAAAAGGCCGGAGGCTATCAAGCCTTGCGCACGACGCTCGGCAAGATCGCGCCGGCCGATGTCACGACCATGGTCAAAAAATCAGGATTGCGCGGACGTGGCGGCGCGGGCTTTCCGACCGGGGTCAAGTGGGGATTCCTGCCGAAGGATTATGAAGGTCCCCGCTATCTCTGCTGTAACGCGGACGAGAGTGAGCCCGGCACGTTCAAGGATCGGCAGTTGATGGAGCGCGATCCCCACCAAGTTCTGGAAGGGATCGTGTTGGCCTGCTACGCGATCGGCGCAGAGACGGCCTACATCTACATCCGTGGGGAAATGGTCCTCGGCTCAAAGATTTTGGAGCATGCGATCGCCGAAGCACGAGCCGCCGGATACATCGGGAGAAACATTCTCGGCACGGGTGTCCATGTGGACATCTGGGTCCATCGAGGGGCGGGCGCGTACATTTGCGGCGAGGAAACCGCTCTGCTGGAATCTCTTGAGGGCAAACGGGGACTCCCGCGTATCAAACCACCGTTTCCAGCGACACATGGCCTCTATAACAAGCCAACCGTGGTCAACAATGTAGAAACGCTGGCCAACTTACCACATATCATCAACCGTGGGCCGGAGTGGTTTGCCGCCATTGGGTCACCTCCCAAGAGCACAGGCACCAGAGTGTTTTGTGTCAGCGGACATGTGAAGCGCCCCGGCAACTATGAAGTTCCGATGGGTGTGACGGTCCGAGAGTTGGTCTACGAACATGCCGGCGGGATGCGCTCCGACAAGCCGATCAAGGCATTCATCCCCGGAGGAGCATCCGCACCGTTTTTGACGCCGGCCCATCTCGACGTGAAACTGGATTTTGAACATGTCGCAGCGGCGGGATCGATGCTGGGATCCGGAGGCGTGACGGTCATGGAGGAAGGGACCAGCATGGTCTGGGCGGCGCTCAGACTGATGGAATTTTTCTACCATGAGTCCTGCGGGAAATGCAGTCCTTGCCGCGAGGGCAGCTCGTGGCTTGTCCAGACTCTGCGCAGGATCTTGGCTAAGCGTGGTCGGATGCAGGACCTTGAAACCTTACTGGATCTATGCAAAAACATCGCAGGCCGTACGGTCTGCGCGTTCGGCGATGCAGAGGTTGCGCCCATCCAAAGTACGCTGAAGTATTGGCGGCAGGAATACGTCGACCTCATCAGTGAAGCAGAGGCGGCGAATCTCATTCAGCTTGAACCGGCAGGACGGCATTAAATGTATCCTCGTGCCATCGAATGATCGTGTGTCACTATGCCTGATTCTACAGTGCCCGTCGTTCGTCTCACGATCGATGGGATGACCGTGAAGGTCCCGAAAGGAACATTGGTGATCGAGGCGGCTCGACGCGTCGGCGTCATGATTCCGCATTTTTGCTATCACCCGAAACTCAAGCCGGATGCCAATTGCCGCATGTGCCTGGTCGAAATCGAAAAAATGCCTAAGCTTCAAACGGCCTGCAGCACACCGGTCGACGAGGGGATGAGCGTGCGCACCGCCACGACCGTGGTGAACGATGCCCATCGTTCGGTACTCGAGTTCATTCTCGCCAATCATCCACTCGATTGTCCTGTCTGTGATCAAGGGGGGAAATGCGATCTCCAAGATTTCTCCCATCAATACACGGCAACCAGTCGATTCGCCGAAACCAAACGCATCTTTTCAAAAGAGTATTTCAGTCCGCTCATCGAAACACAGATGAATCGCTGCGTCCAGTGTCTCCGTTGTGTCCGCTACTGCGATGAGGTCATGGATGTGAAAGCGTTGGCACCGGTCGGACGTGGGACCATGACCGAAATTAAGCACTTCGGTCCACATCCGCTGAATTGCGAGTTCTGCGGCGGCTGCGTGCAAATCTGCCCCGTCGGCGCCATTACCAGCCGGCTTTCCATGTACGAATATCGGCCCTGGATGTTGAAACGAGTCGATACGATCTGCGGATACTGCGGAGACGGCTGTCAGATGACCGTCCAGACGAAAGGCCAGGAGCTCATCGAGGTCAACTCCGCGCACGGAGCAGGTCGAAACAATGGAGACCTGTGCGCTCGCGGGTTTTTCGGATTCCATGCGGCCAGCCACCCTGACCGCCTCACCCATCCGCTGATTCGGCGAAACGGGGCCCTTGTCCAAACGACCTGGGAGGACGCCTTAGAATACGTTGCCGGCCGTATCCGCGAACTGAAGGCGCTGCATGGAGGGAACAGTGTCGGAGGATTGATTTCCGGTCGTTGCACCAATGAAGAGTTGTACCTCTTTCAGAAATTTATGCGCGTGGCCATCGGTACCAATCATGTCGACAGCAGCGCCCGGTATGGTCATGTCAACGCCTTGCACGCGATGCGACTCGTCCAGGGAACCCATCGGTGGACCGTCACGTTTGAGGATATTCTGAACGCCGATGTCCTGGTGCTTGTCGGCACGAACATCACGGAGACGAATCCCATCACAGGGCTAAAAGTCAAAGAAGCAGTGAAGAAGCGCCACGCAACATTGGTTACCATTGAATCGCTGCTGCCCGTCGTCGATACAATGAGCAACATCGCCAATCTTTCCCATCATCATTTTTCCATCCCGCCCAGCGACCTGCAAAATGGGATCCTCGGTCTTTTGAAGGCCGTGATTGAGGAGAATCTGATCGTACCGGAGCTCGCACCGCAGTACCCTGCCTACGTCAACGCCGTGACGACTGCGCTGCAAGAGTTCTCTTGGCAGGACCTCCAGCGAGCCACCGGTATCGAGCCCGATTCATTTAGACACGCCGCCAAGGTACTGGCAGCGGGACGCAAAGTGATCGTGCTGACCGGACCAGTGCTCCTGCGCAGTGAACAGGGGTACGCTGGATCGTTATCAATTCTCGATCTGCTCATTTTGACGGGTAAGTTGGACCAACCTGGTTGTGGATTTGCACCATTGGCAGAGGAAAACAATGACCAAGGTGCGGTCGAAATGGGCGCCCTGACCGAGTTTCTTCCGGGAGGCTGTTTCATTGATGATGCAGCGAACCGCGAACGATTCTCGACCCTGTGGAAGACAGAGCTACCGCCTGCCGACGGCGCTTCGCTCGTTGACATGTTGAAGCATGCCCAGGAAGGGTCCCTGAAAGCGCTCTTCGTCGTGGGTGAGAATCCCGTGGCCAGTCTCCCCGCACCAATGCGTGCGGAGGATTCGTTACGGAAATTGGATCTGCTGGTTTGCCAAGAACTGTTCTTGACTGAGACCGCGGCCCTGGCTCATGTTGTCTTACCGGTTGCATCGTCGATGGAAAAAACAGGGACGTTCACCAATAGCGAGGGCCATGTACAGGCTGTTCGTCCTTCGATTGAGCCGATCGGAGAAAGCCGTCCCGATTGGGAGATTTTCGCTGCACTCTGCATCTTGTTAGGGGTGTCCGTGGAGTACCAGGAGAGCAAAGACATCTTGAAAGAGATCCGAGGCGCTACTTCCGGCTATGGGGCCCTTGGACCGACACCGTCGCCTCTGAAAGTCGATGGCCGTGCCATGGATCGTTACCTCCGTGAGGGGTACTATCCCAATCTCGAGATGCGATACCGACTCACCCCGCAGAAATCCAGACCGGATGGCACGCTGCAGGTAGGTTTTGGGCAGAGTCTGTTCCACTCCGGAAAGCTCTCGACCCGTTCGAAAGGTCTCCGTCAGCTTGAAGACCGTGGGCAGCTTCGGATTAATCCTGTCGACGCCACCCGGTTTGCCTTGATGGATGGAGATCGTGTCCGTCTCTGCAGCAGCGCCGGAGAAATGACGACCGAGATCAAGATTGTGGCACGGGTACCTCAAGGTACCGCATGGTTTCCGGATCACTTCGGTCAAACCGCCCTCGGACTGTTTGACTACGCAGTCGATCCGATCACGCATGTTCCATCATTCAAAACGGCCACGGTGTCGATGATGAGGGTTGCGTGACGAGCCAATACGGTTACTGATGATTATGCTAATCCAGGAGTCTTATCGTGACTGAATTAGGGTTGCGTCTTGCTATATCTCTGACCCAGATCGGCGCCATCATGGGAATCGTCATCGTGACGGTACTCCTTCTCACTCTGGCCGAACGAAAAGTGTTGGGGTGGATGCAGGACCGCATGGGCCCCATGGAGGTGGGACCATACGGAATTCTCCAACCCTTTGCGGATGCGATTAAACTGTTTTTCAAGGAGGATATCATCCCCGCCGGCGCCAACAAGCTTCTCTTTACGATGGCGCCGATCATCTGTCTGATTCCTGCGTTTATCGGTTTTGCCGTGATCCCCTGGGGACCGAACTGGACGTTCGAGATCGGCGGCATTACCGTCAAACCCTTCGTGATCAGCGATATCAATATCGGCATTCTGTATATCCTGGCCTTCGCCTCGCTCGGTGCCTACGGCATCATCATCGGAGGATGGGCCTCCAACAGCAAATACTCCTTGCTCGGAGGGTTGCGCTCGGCGGCACAGATCATCAGCTATGAACTCAACGTCGGGCTCTCCATCATCGGAGTAGTCATCCTCGCCGGCTCGCTTAGTTTGGTGACGATCACCGATGCCCAACAGGGTTGGTTTTGGAACTGGTATCTGTTCGCCTTTCCCGCGCCGCAGATTTTTGCCTTTGGCGTGTACGTGATTTCCGCGGTGGCTGAGACGAACCGCGTGCCGTTCGATTTGCCGGAGGCCGAAAGTGAACTGGTCGCCGGATTCTTCACCGAGTACAGCGGGCTCCGCTTCGCCTTCTTCTTCCTCGCTGAATATGCGAACATGGTGCTCGTGTCCTGTGTGGCTGCCGCACTCTTTCTCGGTGGCTGGAATGCTCCATACCCAGGAACCATCCTCGAGCTCTTAGGTCTGCCGTCGTTGGCGTGGATCGAAAACACCATGTGGTTTGCGGTGAAGACCTACTCCTTCTTGTTCCTCTTTTTCTGGCTGAGAGCAACATTGCCACGGTTGCGATACGACCAGCTGATGCGGTTCGGCTGGAAGGTGCTTCTCCCGATCGCACTGGCGAACATTGTCGTCACCTCTATTGCCGTATTCGTCACACAGTAGGCAAAAGAAGCGCCCAGACCGATATGGCTTCAACCTCGAGTACAAAACACCTGAGCTTCTCGCAATGGTTCAAGACCATTACATTTTATGAACTCCTGGTCGGCATGAAGGCGACTCTGTCTCACTTGCTGAACTACCGACCGATCACGCTGCAATATCCTCATGAGAAACGCACACTCCCGGACAACTACCGCGGCATGCTCGCTTTGCTTCGGTATGACGACGGAACCGAGAAGTGCGTGGGGTGTGACCTCTGTGAAGCAGCCTGTCCTTCACGTGTGATTCGTGTGGTCAGTGCCGAGGTGCCAGGAGAACCGACAAAGCGCTACTCAAAAGAATATTATATGGATATGACCCGATGCTTGTTCTGCGGGATGTGTGTGGATGCCTGCCCTGTCGATGCATTGGGCATGACGAGAGAATTTGAATGGGCGGTCTTTGACAAGCGACAACTCCATCTGAACAAACAGCAGCTCCTCGCAATCGGCGACCGGTCGTTTCCGATCCGTGAGAAGCGCTTAGAACTTCAGCATCCGAACGTCGCGTTCTTCAACGTGGCATTCAAACACGTTCCGCCCAAACCGAACTGACCTGCATGGAACGCATTGGGGGGTCCCATGACGGCCACCCAGTGGCAGAAGTCTTGGACTGTCGACCGTTGACTGAGGAATCGTACCGTGGCCTACGTTTTTTTTGGATATTTCGCTGCAATGATCACCATCACCTCCATTCTCGTGGTGGTACTCAGAAACCCTGTGTATAGTACGTTGTCCCTCCTGGTCATGTTTTTCCATGTCGCCGGACTGTACATCACGCTGCATGCCGAATTCCTCGCCGCCGTGCAAATCATCGTCTATGCCGGAGCGATCGTCGTCTTGTATCTGTTCGTGGTCATGTTGCTCAACGTCAACCGCGACGACCGCTACCACAGCCAATCGAGAATTGCAGTCTTTGTGAGCATTCCCCTGGCGATCGAGTTTCTGGTGTTGCTGTCGGGCGGCATGGGCGCAGCACGCCGTGACCCTGCCGCGATGGCGGTCGACGCTCAGACCTCCGACAATACTCTCACGATCGGCAAAGCGCTCTACTCAACCTATTTATTCTCGTTTGAAGTGGCCTCCTTGATTCTCCTCGCGGCCATGATCGGCGCCATTCTCCTTGCTAAGCCCCACATCGGCAAACACGAGGACAAGGACATGCCCCAAGCCCCTGGTGCCCAATGAGCGTCCCTGTTTTCTACTACGTGATCCTGAGTGCCATCGTGTTCCTCACGGGTGTGGTGGGTGTGTTGATTCGTCGCAACATCATCGCCATTCTGCTGTCCATCGAGCTGATGTTGAACGCAACCAACATTAATTTCGTGGCGTTCTCCGACCACCTCCAGGTGATCGGAGGACAAGTGTTTGTCTTTTTTGCCTTGACGGTGGCAGCGGCAGAAGTCGCGATCGGTTTGGCGATCATCATCGCCTTGCATCGATCGAAATCGACGATCAACGTCGAGGCATTCAATTTGCTCAAATGGTAAAGGACCTCCATGACGACGCGTCAGCCTTCACACGCCGACCTTCCCTGGTTCTTCGTTGAGGCCTGTTCCGAGCTGACGGCCATCGAGTAATATCTCCACCATGCTCTACGCACTCATTCCACTCCTCCCGCTGGCTGCGTTTCTCGTCCTCGGCCTACGTGGTTCGCGGATCAGAGACCGCGCGCATGTCACCGCGGTGCCGGCGGTATTGCTCTCATTCCTGTTGTCGCTTGCCGCCTTTATCGAAGTCGCCTCTGGTTCAGTGATCTCTGTCCCACTCTACACATGGCTCATCTCGGGGGATCTTGATATTCACATCGGTCTCCATATCGATCGACTGACCGCCGTCATGCTCCTCTTGGTGACAGGGGTGAGTTCACTCGTCCACATTTATACGATCGGCTATATGCACGGCGATCCTGGCTATGCTCGGTTCTTCAGCTATATCGCCCTCTTTACCTTTTCCATGCTCATGCTTGTGCTGGCCGACAACTTGCTCCAACTCTTCGTATTTTGGGAAGCCGTCGGACTGTGTTCCTATCTATTGATCGGACATTGGTACGAACGCGCATCCGCCTGTGCAGCGGCCACCAAAGCCTTTCTCGTGAATCGAGTCGGCGATTTTGGTTTTATCCTGGGCCTGCTCCTGGTCTGGTATCACTTCGGATCACTGAATTATCTCGACATCTTTCCCGCGATTCATGAAGCAACCGATCTAACGATGAATCTCCTCGGCCCGTTCGGAGGCATCTGGGAAGTTTCTGTCTACACGCTGATCGCGCTCTTGCTGTTCACCGGCGCGGTGGGGAAATCGGCGCAGGTCCCTCTTCACGTCTGGTTGCCCGATGCCATGGAAGGCCCTACGCCCATCTCAGCGCTCATTCATGCCGCCACGATGGTCACAGCCGGTGTGTTCATGGTCGCCAGACTCGCCCCTATTTATAACTTGTCCCCCACAGCCATGAGCGTCGTGGCTGTGACCGGCGCTGCCACAATGGTCCTTGGCGCGACGATCGCCTTGACTCAGACCGACATCAAACGCGTGGTGGCCTACTCGACTGTGAGTCAACTCGGCTACATGATCATGGCCTGTGGCCTTGGGGCCTATGCCTCAGGCCTGTACCATCTCCTGACCCATGGTGCCTTCAAGGCCTTGCTATTTCTCGGTTGTGGCTCGGTCATCATCGCGCTCCACCACGAGCAGGATATGCGACAGATGGGTGGCCTCAAAGACAAACTGCCGACCACTTATTGGACGTTTGTGGTGGGTTCATTGGCTCTCGCTGGATTTCCACTCACAGCGGGTTTTTTCAGCAAGGATGAGATTCTCGTCTCGGCCTGGTCGTCAGGAGAACTTGGTCAGGTCTTGGCCGTCTTGGGTCTGCTGACGGCGCTGTTGACCGCCTTCTATAGCTTCAGACTGGTGTTCGTCGTGTTTTGGGGTTCTTCGCGTGTCGACCCGCACCATGCGGCCCACATTCATGAACCTTCGCAGACGATGACGAGGCCACTGCTTATTCTGGCCGGCCTCAGCATACTGACCGGATATCTTGGCATCCCATCATTTTTAGAGCCGGTCTTTTCTACCGGACAAGCGACCTCGGCTCAGCACAGTTCCGATGGCCTCACCATCATGTTGACCGCGACAGGCTTGGGCCTGCTCGGCATTGCCGCAGCCTATTATGTCTACGTGATGAACCCCGACCTACCCGATCGCTTGGCCCGGCGATGGAGAAGCCTCTATGAAGCCTCTCTCAACAAATGGTACGTCGATGAGCTCTATGACGCCCTGTTCGTACGGCCGACGCTCAAGGCAGCGTTCACGCTTTGGAAGCAGGTTGATGTCCACGTGATCGATGGATCCGTGAATGGAATCGCTCGGGCCATTACGTGGGGAGGATGGATATTGAGGCTGATCCAGAGCGGTCAAACTCAACACTATGCACTGGGAATGGCCCTGGGCATCGTAGTGTTGACGGCGTATCTTCTCTTGTGATGCTGATGAAGAGAATGACGACGAGCGAACCCAGCATGACCCGACGTAAACACAAGACACCGTCCTCCATATTCGCCGAACAGGAAGCCCAATGAGCGGATTTCCCTGGCTTACAATCCTGATTTTTCTCCCCCTGATTGGCGCAGCGATCATCTTTGCCGTCAAAGACAGCTCCGTGCGGCTCGTTACGCTGGGCATGACGCTTACCAACTTCCTGATCTCGCTGCCGCTCTGGTGGCTCTTTGATGCATCCTCCGATCAGATGCAATTTGTCGAATCGGCCCGATGGATCCCCGCTCTCTCCATCAGTTACAAGCTTGGTCTGGACGGAATCAGCTTGCCGCTCGTGATCATGACAACCATCCTGATGCCGCTCTGCGTTCTGATCTCTTGGCACGCCATAGAGACGAGAGTGCGGAGTTTTATGGCCATGCTGTTGATCATGGAATGTGCCATGATCGGCGTCTTCTCCGCCTTGGACTTCGTCCTGTTCTACGTATTTTGGGAGGCGATGTTGATCCCGATGTATCTGTTGATCGGCATCTGGGGCGGTCCGAACCGTCTCTATGCGGCCATCAAATTCTTTTTGTACACCTTTGCCGGCAGCGTGCTTTTGCTGGTCGGGATCCTAGTCCTCTATTTCCAGGGCGGCCATACGTTCGATGTTCTTGCGCTGAGCCAGCGGACCTACGGACTGGGGCTCCAGATCTGGCTCTTTGGTTCCTTCTTCGTCGCGTTCGCCGTCAAAATTCCCATGTTTCCCTTTCATACCTGGCTCCCGGACGCACACGTAGAAGCCCCGACGGCCGGCAGCGTGATTCTCGCGAGCGTCCTCCTCAAGATGGGGACCTATGGTTTTCTACGCTTCAGCCTCCCCATGTTGCCGGATGCGTCACGGCTTCTCACTCCGGTGATGGTCATATTATCGATCGTGGCCATCATCTATGGTGCCTATATGGCCCTGGCTCAGACTGACCTCAAAAAGCTCATCGCCTATTCAAGCGTCAGTCACATGGGGTTCGTCACACTCGGGCTCTTCATGTTCAATATTCAAGGCATCGAAGGGGCTGTCATGCAAATGGTGAATCACGGGATCACCACCGGCGGGCTTTTTCTCTGTGTGGGCATGATCTACGAGCGGACCCATAGCCGTCAGATTGCCGACAATATCGGACTCACGAAGCCGATGCCTCGCTATGCCACGTTCCTGGTTATTTTTGCCCTCTCCTCGCTGGGTCTTCCCGGCACAAACAGTTTCGTGGGTGAGTTCCTGGTCCTCGTCGGCACGTTCCTCTGGAGCAAAATCGCCGCCGCGCTGGCGTCTTTAGGGATTATCCTCGCTGCGGCCTATCTCCTCTGGATGATTCAACGGGTCGCCTTCGGCGTACCGGCCTCGCACCTGCTTCCCAAGCTGCGCGATTGCAGTCCCCGCGAAATGGTGACGCTGGTGCCGCTCGTAGTTCTGATTTTTTGGATCGGGTTGTTTCCGAATCCGATTCTATCCCGAATGCATACCAGCGTGGAGAAAGTGATCGCGCGCGTGATGCCGGCTTCCCAGGGAGAGACAGCCGCACATCTTGAGGGAACGAGTGAACGAGAAGCGCCCTCTCCTCCTCAGTTCGCCAATATCCCGACGAAGGAACGACAACCATGACCTTCTCAGTCGGAGACCTCTTTCTGATCCTACCGGAGCTGCTCGTCATCACGACGGCCTGCATCGTGTTTGTACTGGATCCGGTGTTGCGGAGCTCTAATAAGGACGGCCTAGTGTGGTTAAGTCTGGGAACACTTGCCATTTGCATGGGACTCACGGCCTCTCAGATCGGCGAGCAGACCTTAATTTTTAGTGATCTTGTCGTCATCGATACCTATGGAGCCTTCTGGAAGTTGCTCCTCTACTTCGTCACCGGCCTCACCATCCTGCTTTCTTACTCGTACCTCAAGGAGGAACGCCTCTATTTCGGCGAATACTATGGATTCATCCTGCTCGCACTCACCGGAATGATGGTCATGGTATCGGCTTCCGATCTCCTGACGATCTATCTTGGAACCGAGTTGATGTCTCTTTCACTCTACACGATAACCGGACTCAAACGTGCCGAACCCCGTTCGCTCGAAGCTTCCGCAAAATATTTCGTGTTGGGCGCCTTTTCTTCCGGCATTCTGCTCTACGGCATTTCGCTCCTCTATGGAGCAACCGGCAGTACCAGACTTCCGCAAATTGCCGTCGCCATCGCTGGTCAAGGACTGAGCGAGCCGTTACTGCTGTTTGCGACAATCCTGCTCGCGGTTGGCTTCGGATTTAAGCTCGCCGTCGCACCGTTCCATATGTGGACACCCGATGTCTATCAGGGGGCCCCGACCTCGGTGACCGCGTTTATGGCGGTGGCCGCAAAAGCCGCCAGCTTCGGCGCGTTCCTTCGGGTGTTTGTGGAAGGCCTTGGAGGGCTCAAGGCGAACTGGTCGGCGACGTTTCTCCTGCTCTGTATCGCCACGCTCCTGATCGGAAACATCGTCGCTCTGGTCCAAACCAACGTCAAACGCATGCTGGCCTATTCGAGCATCGCCCATGCGGGCTACGCGCTCATCGGAGTGGTGGCTGCTGGCCGAATCGAACAGTCTTCCGGCATCGCCAGTGTTCTCCTCTATCTCGCTCTGTACACCTTCATGACCTTCGGCGCGTTTGCAATCATTGCGATGCTGCGCAAAGGCGGTGTCGAAGGAGAAGAGATCGAAGACTTTACAGGGCTCGCCAAGCGTCATCCCATGGCCGCACTTTTAATGCTGATTTTCATGGTCTCATTGGCCGGGATTCCTCCGACGGCCGGCTTTGTCGGGAAATTGTATATCTTCCTATCGGCAGTGGAGGCAGGCCTGACATGGCTCGCAGCTCTTGCTCTGATTTTTGCCGCCATTTCGGCCTATTACTATCTGCGGCTGGTCATGGTGATGTACATGCGAGAGCCCAACGATCAGACAAACAGCGCCCCGCGCTTCGTGATGTCCCCGACTCTCTCCATCGTCTTGGCCTGTGCCGTCGCCGGGGTCGTCATCTTTGGGATTTACCCCAACCCGCTCGTGAGTTTCGCGACGCAGGCCGTGTCGACACTCAAATAAGTCATCGTGTCTGTTTACCGATTCATGTGCGACGCTTCATGAACGTCCTCCGCTTTTTCCTTGATGCCGTGAACGCGTTCTTGCGGCAAGGGTGCCCCAGCTTGGCGGCCGCCCTGGCTTTTTTCTCGCTCCTCTCGCTCTTTCCTCTCGTGTTCCTCCTGCTCTATGGAATCAGCTTTCTTGTCAGCCAAGACGTCATCGGTGAACAATTCATGTTGAGCTTCCTCAAAGGCTTCCTCCCTTCCCTGGGCGAACGATTGGCTGATGAGCTCCACCGGGTCAGTTCGCTGGAAAGCGTGCGATGGCTCGTGTTCTTATCGTTTTTCTGGTTTGGCGGGCTCGTCTTCTACGAACTCGACTATGCGCTCAACGTGGTCTTCGAGAGCACCCAAAAACGGCACCCGCTGATGTCCACGGTAATTTCTATCGCGTTGTTAGGCTCCACGGGACTACTTCTTTTTGTTTCGTACGTGGCTACAGAAACCATCACGTTTTTAACCGCCTATGCGCCTCGCCTCTGGGGTCTTGACCTTGTCGCCTTGGCTGCGCACGAGTTCCATCTGACCTATACTCTCCCCTTTGCACTCGCGTTCCTGGCCGTGAGTCTCTTATATCGCCTCGTTCCTCGACGCCGACCACGATGGCGAGACGCCATGGTGGGAGCACTGACGTTCGGCTTGCTCTGGGTTTCAACGAAAGTCATCTTCGTCAGCTATGGCGGATACGCGACCGTCTACGCACGACTCTATGGATCACTACTGGAAATCGTGCTCTTACTGTTGTGGGTCTACTACTCAGCGGGACTGTTGCTGTTTGGTGGAGTGGTTGCACACAAACTTCAACAGCTCGCTCGAATCCCTCGGCCGCTGCCACCCGAACAGCCCTAACCTTCGCTCAGCCACTCTCTTCTCCGCAGCTGTTTCGCAACAACCAGCCGACCAATCGTTGCAACTTCCAGCCTTTTTCTGGCGACAGTTCAGCTTCCTCGTTAAAATGGCTACCGGCAAGGCTTAGAGCCAACCTCATGATTGAAGACCACGGCAAAGAGCTAATGATGCTAGGCGGCACCATAGCCGGGTTTATCGCCGCGCTCCTGACCGTGTTTGAACGTCTCCTCAATATCCAACAGCGCCTCAAATTACAGCGAGAGAAGAAGCCGCTCCCGCAACCAGAACGCCGCCCCGTAACCACCATACCACCAAGCGGGTTCTTTTCCTTGAAGCCACTATCCGGATCTTCTTACCTGATTGTATACGAGGTCGGCGTGATCGTCGCGGCGGGCGTGCTTCTCAACTATGTCGGCCTGACGCTCAGCCGCCATCTCGAAAGCATTCTGTTTCTCGATATGATAGGGACTGCCTTGGCCGCAATTTTACTGGGCCCGTGGCTGGGTGCTATCGTCGCCCTCCTCTCGAATTCTGTCGTAAATTGGTTGCTCTTCCCCGAAGCGGGAGCGGAAGTCATCATCTTCCCCTGGTCACTCGTCAATATGGCAGGGGCGGTATTTTGGGGATTGTTGGCACGGCAACCGAGGTTTCTCACATACGTGCGGACGAGTAAAAGTTCGGGGGTTGCGCATGCCTGGTTTCTGCTCAGCTTCGGCGTGGCTGGCGCGGTGGTCATGAGCATTCCCGGCACCCTGGTTCAATCAGCGCTGCATGAACGCGCAGTTTTGGCGTTGAATCCGGACGTGGCGGAGGCCCTCAGCATCCGGATATCACAATGGGAGGCGGCGGTCCGTGTATTCCTGGATACGGCCTTCGGCCTCCACTGGAGCCAAAATATCAGCTGGTACGTCGTCAACTGGTTTCAAACCTGCGTACGATACATCCCTGATAAGACGATGAGTGCCGCGATTGCACTGGTCATCCTGAAATACGGCTATCCGCTCTTCGAGCGGGAGCTGGTTCACGGCGGACCGGACGGAGAACGCCCAGGAGATGCGCGCATCCTCCCATTGGTACTTGGACTCCTCTACGCCCCATCGTACGCGTCACTCGTCAGTCACGAGGACTACTCGGGACACCTCTACTGGCCATTGTGGAGCATACCCTGGCTCTTTATCCTATACGGCTATGTCAGAATCCGCTATTGGGGGCCGACGGACGAAACCCTTCGTGCGGCTCGCATGCAGCGAGCGGAGCGATATGCGCGGGCGCTCAAACCCGTCGGGAAAGAACCTTCCTACGAATTTTGTCGTCGGCTGACGCTTGCAACGCTGATCGCGAGCCTACTTTTTGCCCTCTGCTTGCCGGTTCTCCTCATGGATTTCTACCGAGTAACATTCAAATTCTTTTGCGTGGTCTACGGCTTTCTACTCGTCGTTCATCTGGTTCGCGTCGCCATTGCACAAAACATTTCTATCGCTCGTGCAGACTGACAGAGCACGACGAATCTCCACGAGTTCCTCGTGCATACCCGCATCGTACGCACCCGTCATACTCACTCAGCGCCCTGAAGAGCTTCGGAGCCGCAGGACCTGGACAATGGCCGACTGGGTCACCAGACCGACAACCTCTCCGTCCTGCATGACAACCAAGCGATCCCATCCTCCACGAGCCATTCGTTCCATCGCATGAATCACGGGTGCCTCCGGGGCAATCATCAACGACTCTGAAACGGGACGCATCACCTGGTCGACTCGGCGCCAGGCCCAGAATGATGGCGCCACAGCCTGCACCTCGGAGACCGTCACCAGCCCGACCAACCGACCCTCTGCCAAGACCGGAAACCCTCCGTACCCATAGGCTTGGAAATACCGATTCACGGCTTCATCAAGGGTGCACTGCGCAGGGATCGAGACCACTGTCGTGACCATCAAATTCCGGATCGGGATCGAGGCCAACGATTGGCGTACCACGGCCTGACGACGACTTGCCTGCGCCGCAGCAAACAGAAACATGCCGATAAACACGATCCATCCTCCGTTCGACATCATGGAGGCAGGCAGGTCCCCGCTCGCGGCCCTGTAGGCGATCACAAGGCCGACAAAACCCAAGATCCCCCCAAATGTAAGGCCGACAACCGCAGCTTGTTTCGTCGCACGATAAAAGTCTTTTCCCCAAGCCCAGAGTCCGGCACGTAGCACCCTCCCGCCATCAAGGGGAAAACCCGGGATCATATTGAACAACCCGAGTTGCACATTCACGATGCCCAACAAGGCACCGAGCATGATCACCCCCTGAAGCCCCTGTTGCTGTTGAAGAGATTCCGCCATGATCACGAACAGAAAGCAAGTCCCACCGATCGCCAAACTTACGATGGGCCCTGCGACGGCGATGAGAAATTCAGCCTTTGGTGACGGAGCTTCTCTGCGCATGTGGGCAACTCCACCAAAAATGAAGAGGGTGATCTGTTCAATTGGGATGCGATAGTGCAGGGCCACATAGGAATGTCCGAGTTCATGGAGCAGGACAGAGAAAAACAGAAGAACCGCCGCCACCGCCCCCATCGCCCAATAGCGCTCAGGTGAAAGGCCAGGCAGGTTATCCGGCAGATACCCGGTGGAGAGACTCCACGTCACCAATAAAAAGACGAGAAACCAGGATGCATGGACACGAATGGGAATTCCCAATGCATGCCCGATTTCCCAGGACGGCAGACGCATGGAGAACACCGTAACAGCCGATGACTCATAGGGTCAATTTGCCCCTCTCGATCACAGAGCCTCCTTTGTATGTAACCAAATCGGTTTGGCCTGGCGAACTGGCATGTGTTTCACGTATAAGAAGCCCATGAACGTCAAAAAGCTTCTCCATACCAGAATGCGGGTCAGCGACCTGGATGAGACCATTCGGTTTTATACGACCGTGCTGGGGCTTGAGGTGATCGAGCGAAAGACCTCTCCCCGTGGGTCGCACCTCGCGTTCCTCCGGGTGCCCAATAGTGACGAGTTGATTGAATTGACCAGTTTCCCTCCCAGTGGCCCGGTCAAGGTTCAGGAGGATCTCGTCCACCTTGCATTCCAAGTGGAAAGCCTCGACGAGACGATTGCGTCGCTCAATGCCCAAGGGGTCACGATTACCGATGGGCCGACGAAAACGTCTTCCGGGAGCCGATTCATCTTTATTGATGCGCCGGACGGCTACGAAATCGAGTTGATCGAACGGCCTGCAGGAGTGAAGATCGTCTAACCACCCCGTCACTGGTCATTTGTCGTCGGTGATTTTCCCTCAACAAGTCCTGTTCCCAGATCTGCGACCAATGACTATTGACCAGTCACCGATGCCCCCAGTATCTTTCGTGCGGTCTTCAGATCAATAGACGAAAACAAAGGAGAAAGGACCGACCGAATGAAAAATGCTTTTTTCCGCGGGCATGGCCTGGGCAACGATTATATTGTGATGGATCCCAGGGAGCTGAGCGTAAAGCTCACACCAAACGTGATTAAGACGATCTGTGATCGCAATTGGGGGCTGGGAAGCGACGGCATTCTGGCCTTGGTCTCCTCGAAGAAGGCCGATTTCGGCCTGCGCATCTTCAACCCGGACGGTAGTGAAGCGGAGAAATCCGGAAATGGGCTTCGTATTTTTGCTCGCTACCTCCACGCGACACGCAAGACCAAGAAAAAGCGCTTCACGGTTGAGACCAAAGGCGGGTTGGTCACTATCGATCTGCACATCGACCGGTACGGAGACGCCAGCGCCGCAACGGTCGAGATGGGGAACGCCATGTTTACACCGAATGCGTTACCCTGCTCGTTGAACGTCCCCGAATTGATTCAGCAGCCTATCGAGGCTGCGGGGCGTTCGTTGGTCTTCACCGGCGTCAGTGTGGGAAACCCGCATTGCGTGGTCTTTCGACCGGCTGGCGAATCCTGGTCGAGAGAAGAACTGCTACAGCTTGGCCCTGCCTTGGAAAATCATACCCTGTTCCCGAAACGAACCAATGTTCAGTTGGCTGTCCCAACTGGGCCAAAGGAGATCTTCATTCTTATTTGGGAGCGGGGTGCCGGAGAGACTCAGGCGTCCGGCTCGTCTTCCTGCGCAGCGGCCAGCGCCGCTGTGCGGTTAGGACTGGTGAAAGCTCCCGTCACCGTGAAAATGCCCGGTGGCGTTCTGAACATCAGTGTCGGACAAGACTTCAGCTTGACCATGAAAGGGCCGGTGGCCGAAGTGGCACGAGGGACATTGAGTCCATCCTTCGTGCGCGGGCTGAAGTAGCGCCTCTGCAAATCCCGTCTGCCGCTTGACATAGGGCAGACATGCTGCGTTGACGCCTGGTATTCTTACGATTGATACATGAGGCTTGGCGCATGACGCTCGACGTTCTTCAATCCAAACTATCCCATCTTCCCAGCAACCCCGGTATTTACCTGTTCAAAAACGGGCAAGGCGACATCATCTACATCGGAAAGGCCGCGGTCTTAGCCGACCGCGTGCGCTCCTATTTCCAGAAAGGCACAGACCACAGCCCGAAGACCAGCCTCCTCGTCAGTCAGATCACCGATCTGGAAACCATGGTGACCCGATCTGAGCTCGAAGCCCTGATTCTCGAAAGCAACCTGGTGAAGCGACACAAACCCCGCTTCAACATCGTCCTACGGGACGACAAGCAATACCCCTATGTGCGGTTGCCGATCAAGGACGATTTCCCACGATTGTCGATCGTCCGTCGTGTCCAAAAAGACGGCGCGTTGTACTACGGCCCCTACACGCCGGCGAACGCCCTGCGCGAAACTTTGAAAGTGATCAAGCACGTCTTCCCCTTGGCGACCTGCACGATCGACATCGACGGGAAGGCCGAACGAGCTTGTCTCGAATTTGAAATTAAGCGTTGCATGGCCCCCTGCACGGGCAATCAGTCGAAGGAGGAGTACCACCACATCGTCAAGCAAGTCCGCCACTTTCTGGAGGGTCGGGACCATGAACTGCTCAACGAACTCCGCGTCAAAATGGAGATGGCTGCCGAGCGGGAAGAGTTCGAGGAAGCGGCTCGATTGAGAGACCGGCTCTTCAAGATCGAACGGATGTTGGAGAAACAGCGCATTACCCAGACCTCGGCGACCGATCAGGACGTGCTCGGGATTGCGCGGCGGGGAGCTGCCGTGGACCTCCAGATTTTGTTCGTGCGCGGCGGATTACTGATCGGGCGGAAAGATTTTTTCTGGCCTCAATCGGCGGATGCATCGGACAACGAACTCGTTCGTTCTGCGATCGAGCAATTTTACAACAAAGACGGGCAACCGCCCCGGGAAGTCTTGGTCCCGACCGACCTCGACGACGTGACCTTGATCGAACAGTGGCTGTCCGAAAAGCGTGGAGAACCTGTCCGCATCCTGGTTCCCGAGCGTGGCGTCAAGCATCAACTGGTCCTCTTGGCGGAAGAGAACGCCACATCAGCCGTGGCCGAACATCTTCGCGAGGAGGAGCTCGACCGTCAGGCTTGTGAGGAACTGAAACGGATGCTCCGCCTTGAGCGTCCTCCTCGTCGGATCGAAGGGTTCGATATCTCCAACACGATGGGAAACCAGTCCGTGGCATCGATGGTCGTGTGGGAAGACGGGGATATGAAAAAGGCGGACTATCGTCGATTCAAGATTCAAACCGTGCAGGGGGCGAACGACTTTGCCAGCATGAAGGAGGTCGTGATACGACGCTACGGCAAGTCCGGCGAAGAACCGGATCGGACCACGGACGACTTGGCTCACCCAGACGTCATCCTAATCGACGGAGGACTCGGGCAATTGGCGGCGGCCATTGAAGGGCTGAAGGAAGTTGGACAACAACACCTCCCGATTCTTGGGTTGGCCAAGGCCCGTGGCGAGAAGGAAGAGCGTGTGTTTCTCGCCGGCAGAAAAAACCCGATCGCTTTGACCGCCACCTCTCCGACCACGCATCTTCTCCAACACATTCGCGACGAAGCCCATCGTTTTGCCATCACGTTCCATCGAAAACTTCGAGGGAAAGCATTGATCAACTCCAAACTGGATCAGGTCAGTGGAATAGGGCAGGTTCGACGCAAACAACTGCTGAGCCGGTTTGGAAGCTTGGATAAATTAGAAGCGGCAAGCGATGAGGCCTTGCAGAGCGCCGGACTCAGTCCAGAGACCGTCTCGGATCTCCGCAAAGCCCTCGCACAATAACTCGAATCATCCTGGTAGCCTCAGAACAGATAGCGCAGGCTGAATGTTCCAAGATGCACAAAGGCATGATAGCGACCGTCTACCGTTGGGTTGAGATTCCCGACCACCGTGCGTGATTCATAAAACCACTCCTGATAGGCCAGATCGAGCCCGATGCCTTTCGGCCACAGCGCCGACTCTCCACTGCATGGGATTATCCCAAGGAATTTCCCGGCGCCTCCGCAGAGGAATCCCACCCCCAGAGAGAGGGTATGAGCCGGCAACGACATCGTGCCGGGATTGAAGGTCCTATCCGGCACAGGATCTCCCGTGTACGTATACCCAGAGCGAACGGAAACCTCCCAATTCGGTAACCACTGTGGGTGCAACCACGTATGTTCTGTTCCGACGGCGACCACCGGGACATCCTTCCACTGTCGCGGTTGAGGTATTCCTCCCCCCCCCTCGAGGCGTACATCAAGATTTTTGTGTAAACTCCATCCCACGTATTCGACGTCGAGTTCGATCTTCCACTCTCTATTACTGGTTCGTACCGGCCAGATAGCGACGGCTCCAGTCACCATCTGAGGTAGCACAAGATTAGCGGAGCCATCGGCAATCTTGACCCCGTTGACCAACAGTGCCCCATTCAGAGGAACGACCGCTTGTGAGCGATAGACAAACCCAATGGACAGAATCGGTTTACCCGTGTTGTTTGTCATCGGCGTGTAGAGAAGGCTCGCCGTCACGCCCGCACCAGTTCCGCTGCCGTTAAGTTCGATGGAAGCACCAACTGGAATGCCCAAGGCTCCGGCACTGATCTGTTTCTGCTCCCCATGGCCCTCACCAAGGAAGCTCGCGAAGGTATAGATATCGGCACTGAGCCCTACAGAAAGCTGATCGTTGACCTTGTAGGCAATGGTGGGTTTGATCGCAAAAAGGGGAAGTGCCGCGGAGGTCACCGCCGTAGCAAAAGGACCATCAAGTGGATAGCGGGTATTCAGACCGAACGGCGACAGCAGCCCGATGCCGACGGTCATCGAAGACATGCGAGGCAACCCAATGGACCCAAGATTGGCGCTAAGATAAAAGTTACTGGGAGGAGGCCAGCTCACGCTGCCATTGAAATTGCCGTGACTCTCGACTCCTGTCGAGTTCCTGAACGTAATAGATCCACCGACCAGGTTGGTCCCCAGTACACTTTGGACACCTTGCACTTGAGTCAACGCAGCGGGGTTGTAGTGAATTGCCGAGGGATCATCAGCTTGTGCTGCAAACGCATTTCCTTGACCAGCTGCACGTGCCCCCTGAGGTTGAAAGCGAAGAGCTTGCCCATGCGCGGCCATCGGCCGAACGAGTAACGCAAAGACCACGAGCACCCAACATATACGCCGTATCAGCTTCAAGATCGTGAGACTCCATCGCACTGGCTCGCAGGATGTGTGACCACCATACTTATCGCTCCCGATGTTCTTCCCCTATCATGGGGTTCATACGCAGCCATGAGGGTAAACCGGCGATGAATCTACCGTATAGAGATAATCGGCCCTAGTGCACACATACGGCACCCCTGCCATTTTTTCAGTTTTCATCATGATTTTATAAATGGTACAGTAGTCCCCCCTATAGTCGAGGAGGTGTGTTTATGGCGCACGCATTGACCCAGCAAGCATTCCCTCACGCTACATTTGATGCCCTTTCCAAGTCAGAATGCCGAAACTTCATGGAAATTCTTCATTATGTGATGCAGGCGGAGACACCTGATCACGTGAGAGATGTGCTGGTTCGATTTCAGAATTACTTTTCGTTTACTAAAGCGTTAGGCGGCCTCGTCCGCTTAGGGCCGGGTCAGACGTTTGCCGGCTTTGGCAACGTCGTCAATGCCAGCTACCCGGATGAATGGCTCTATATGTATTGGAAGAACGGGTTTGCCGACGTCGATCCTGTCTTTAAGTCGGCCTTGAAGTCACCCGGCACTCGGCATTGGCAAGAGACCTATCAAAACATGTCTTCAGAGAAAGAACGGGAATTCATCGCCACCGCGCACCAATTTGGTCTCCGCGACGGGATCACGACCGGTTCTGTGGATGAAGCATGTGGGGTCGCCACCTTCTGTTCGTTTGCGAGCGAGGAAAGTCTTGATGCAAAGCGGCTTGTCCCACTGGTGGAATACCTTGGCTATTACATTCACATGGCCCTTCTGAAAGCCACACCGAAGGCCGCGCCGCAGACAGAACGATGCGTCAAAGAGCTTTCTTCTCGAGAAGTCACGATTCTCAATTGGATGAAGAACGGAAAAACCAACTGGGAGATTGGCAAAATCCTTGGAGTCAGCGAACGGACGGTGCGATTCCACATCGAGAGTATTTTTTCGAAATTGCAGGTCACGTCTCGCTCTCAGGCCGTGGCAACGGCTATCGAACATGGCCTACCGGCACTCCATGGGCTACCCTCCGCCATGTAGGGTTGCACCTCGGCGGCCAAGGTACAGGCCTCATCTCTCTATGGCACCGCTTATCCATTTGCCGTCATAATTATGCCGTGCGTACGAGCTGTCGGTCTTTAACGAATTCAACGTACCCCCCAACCTCCTCTTGAGCCTCCATCGCTCGGTGAAGATGTAATGCCGTTTCACATGCGGGTGTTGTCGTATTAAGCCAATCCAGCATAGCAGGACGGCAGGTAGTAGCCTGGGCGCGAAATTCATCCAGATCGAGTAATCCTCCAATAGACAGCACCTCAGCCGGTGGTAACGCGACCGCCTCGCCGATGGGACGGCATGGCCATCCCATCCGCTGCACAACCTTTAAGAGCCTGTGTTCCACCACCATATAGGTATAGCGGACGTCATGAAGTAGACACCACTGATACATCCCTTTAAAAATTGCTTTCATCAGGCTTGCCGACAGACCACGGTCCTTGATCGAAGGATCAACCGCAAGACGGGTAATTTCCGCCGTATCAACCTCTTTTCTGACTCTGTGTTGTCCCACGAGGCATGCACTAAATTCACTTTCCAGCATGAAGGGGACCGGGGCTTGGGTCATCCGGACCAACCCCAACAGTCGCGAGTCGTCATCAAACACCCCGATGGACGTACTCCACGCATCGTACACATCGGATTCGAGTCGATCAGCCCGCTCTGGAACCCACTTGAGTCGCTCCGCAAACACTCGATGCCGCAGGTGATAGGCCTGGATCATTTCGTCCCTTGTTTCGACCGTCTTAATGAGAAAGTTTCCCTCGGAGAACTTAACGGTTCTTTCCTCTGACATTACTGAGATGGACATAGCTGACTCCTTTCAAGGTTAGAAAACAGGGACCGCACTAGGGCCAAATGATTGGACGGAGCGCCAAACGGAAGACAACTGGAAGTCCCTTTGATGGACTCCATCGCTTTCTCCTGGCTCATTCATAGAAACCGACTAAGGTTGGCATGACCGCCTCTCTGCAGGCTGAGAGTATAGGTACTGCACTAGGGCCGAATGGCTGGGCCGAATGCCGGATGTGGGCGGCGGATGGTTCCACCTTTAGAGAACAAACGTCACCTGGCGGGTCCGCCAGGTGATTTCCTTGGCGTGTCGCGGTAAAAGGTGTTGATCTAGGTATTGGGAGGGCGTTTCGTGAAGCTTCAAATAGGAGGAAGGTGAATGGAAGAAACTCGCGTCACCGTGGGAAAAAAAAGATTTGAGGTGTTAGACGGAGGGCTCCTGACTACGTCGAGGCTCTCAATTTCACAGTCGACCCGACCGGTGAAGCAGTCCTATGGTTGGACTCACCTGGAACCCTGCGCTGGTGAATTAACCACCGCGTATAAGGCGACCGAACGGCGCCTACACATGCTCCTGGAGGATCGCACCCGCATCGGTCGTGATCTGCATGACTGCGTACTGCAGTCGTTGTATGCCATTGGGTTGGCTATTGAAACGAATCATAAAATAAGGCATGATAATAATCAGGAAGCAAAATCATATGACACAGGAATGATCGAGCAGATCAACCAACTGATCCATGAGGTCCGAGGCATGATCCGCGAATTGGAGTTTGGGACCATCCAGGAATTTGATCTCGCGTCCGAGTTGAATACGTTACGCACGACCTATGAACAGACAGGACATCTACACGTACGATTGGATCTTCACCGGAACGCTCTTGAGGTGCTCACGCATGAGGAAGAGCGAGAGATCTTGAATATTGTCCGAGAAGCGCTCAGCAATTGTGCTCGCCATGCCCATGCATCTCGAGCGACGGTTGCCATTCGCATGAAAGACACAAGAATTCGTGTGACCATACAGGACGACGGAATCGGATTTTCCATGGTCGTGGGACACTCTGGTGGATACGGACTGGCCAACATGGAGGCCCGTGCTAAAAAACTCGGAGGGACGTTACGGGTTCAGTCCAAAACCGGAGGAGGCACACACGTGACAGCGGAGTTTTCCTTGGAACCCCTATTGACTCCCGTATGAAACAGCCACAAACCAGCATCGTTCTCATTGATGACCACGAGATGGTCCGTCGAGGGCTTCGCGCTCTGCTACACCTCGAACCGGACATGACCATCGTCGGTGAAGCGGGAACGGTCGCCGAGGGTGTCGCCGTCGTCGAGCGACTCACCCCCCACATGGTCTTGCTTGATGTCAAACTTCCCGACGCCACAGTCACTGATGCCTGTCGACGACTTCTGGCCGTGGCCCCAAAGCTTCGCATTCTGGTCCTTACCAGTTACGCCGAAGACGCAACCGTGATGGCGTCCGTTCAGAATGGAGCCCATGGTTACGTCCTCAAAGACGTCCGCATGGACGACCTTGTCCGCGCCATTCGCACGGTCGCCTCCGGTCATGGTTATCTGGATCCACGAGTAACCCAGCGGGCGCTTCATTGGATCCGTACCAGCTCACACCTGGGGGTGAATTCCCAGGGCGTCACCAGGCTGTCTCCTCAGGAACGGCTCATTCTGCCTTTGCTGGCTGAGGGGAAAACAAACAAGGAGATCGCCGTCCATCTCCGCCTGAGTGATAAGACGGTAAAAAACTACCTGGCGAATATCTTTGATAAGCTCCACGTGAAACGCCGAACCGAGGCCGTTGCCTGGTTCATGAAAGAAGGTCATGTGCCCTCCTCTCCTGCACGAAGTCCAAAACTCTAAGACGTTTACCCTCCTCTAGACTTTCGCTCGGCGCTCGCTCTTCTGGCCACTTTTTCGGCCCCTCCTGTTGTATAGTACAGGGAGGAGGATCTATGCTATCCGCCTAGCCGTTGTCCTCAACGGCGGCCTATCCGACCAAGTGGATGGGCACATCGTGTAGTATTGTTCGACCTCGTACCCTGGATTCCACACCTATGAGTTCTCCGATGGGGATCGATAACCCTGTCTCCGCCGAATTGATCCAGCTACGGCGCCAGGTTGTTGAATTACAACAGGCCCTGGCTCAATCCCAACAGAACCATCGACTTCCCCACGCATCGGCGCTTGGGGCAGCCCAAGTAGGAACGTGGGCGTGGGAATCCGAGACCAATCGGGTCAGCTGGTCCGCGGAAACTGAACAGATCTTCGGACTACGTCCAGGCTCGTTCGATGGCACCTATGAAGGATTCTTTGCACTCGTCCATCCCGACGACCGACCACGACTCAGTGATGCCATTGCCACCGCCGTCGCGGAACACACCTTTTATCTGATCGAACATCGCATCATCCTGCCGAATGCAGAAATTCGGTGGGTCGCATGCCGTGGCCGCGCCCTTTTCGGAGAAAATGGTGCCGCATCAGGCATGGTCGGCACGGTAGAAGACATCACTACGTGCAAACAATCAGAACTGGCCCGGCAGGCCGTTCAGGAATCCTTGGAAGCGCGTGTACGCGAACGGACGGCCGGGCTCGAATGTGCCGTGCAAGAGCTTAAACGGGAGGTCGAGCTGAGACAACGGGCAGAGTCAGCGCTCAGGGCCAGCGAACAGCGGTATCAGTCCCTCTACGAGCATAACCCCTTCATGTATTTCACACTTGCTTCGAACGGTACCGTCTTGTCGGTCAACTGTTTTGGTGCCGAACAATTGGGATACGACCAGAAAGACCTTATCGGCCGATCGATTACCGAGGTGTTTGATCCCAGTGAACACCAGTTCACCCTTGAACGGCTAACAGCGTGCGTGATGAGTCCCTATACCTTGAGGGAATGGGAAGCTCAAAAGATTCGGAAAGATGGAACCCGACTTTGGGTGAAGGAGCGAGCCAGAGCTATTCACGATCACACCGGGACGACGCTCGTCCTCGTAGCCTGTGAAGATATCACGGAAAGAAAGCGTGCCGAAAAACAGCTGGAGGAAACGTCCCGACTGCTTCGGACACTCGTGAATGAGTCGGCGCTCCCACTGGTCAGCCTCGACCAGGCTGGTCGGGTCATCAGTTGGAATCAGGCGGCCACCCGGCTGTTTGGCTGGACGGAAGAAGAGGTGCTCGGCCGTGAACTTCCCTACGTGCAGGCCGGGGAGGAGGCCACGGCTGATGCGTTGTGGGAAAAAGGCATCCGTGGAGAAATAACGGGCCCGATTGAATTGCGCCGTCAGCGTAAAGACGGCCAGATGCTTGATCTACTCCTCTGGCCCGTCTTCGTCTCAGACGAGTTTGCGCAGGTTGCACTTGCCGTCGGTCTCTACGTCGATCGGTCCGACCTGAAACGAGCTGAAGAAGCCAGGCTGAGAAGTGAAGACCGCCTCCGGTCATTCCTAGATGCGCTGGATGACTTGGCCTTCGAATTCGATCAGGACGGAAAATACCTCAACGTCTGGACAGGAAGCGAAGACAAACTGCTTGCACCCAAGACTCAACTCCTCGGCAAGCTCATCACCGACATCTTCGGACCTGACACCGGCACCCACTATGTAGAAACAATCCGACACGTCATTACCACCGGCCAAACGGCAACCGTCGAATATAGCGTGTTGCTCGGTCAGGACAAACGATACTTTTCTGGAATTTTGACGCGCATTCCAGGGAGTGAGGAGGGAAGCGCCACCGTCGGCTGCATTGTCCGTGATATGACCGCAACCCGGCTTATTGAGTCCCAACTTCGTGAAAACGAGGCACGATGGAGGACGTTGTATGAACACGCGGGAGTTGGGATCGCACAACTCACTCTCGATGGTCGATTCATCCGAGTGAATCCGCATCTATGCAAGATCCTGGGACAGCCATCGGACGCGATCATCGGACGGAATTTTCAGGACTATACCCACCCAGACGACGTCGAAGCGAATCTTGCACATCTTGCAGAATTGCTCGCCGGAAAATGGCACTCCTTCTCGATGGAAAAGCGCTATCGCCGAGTTGATGACACCTGGGTGTGGGTCACCTTAACGGTGTCGTTGGTCCATTCCGACTCCGTGGATGGAAACTATCTGATTGCCGTCATTCAGAATATCGACGATCAGAAGCAGTCCTATTCGCTCCTTCAAGCTGCGATGAACTCCGTCGCGGATGGCTTGCTCATCGTCGACCGTCAAGGAAAGGTCACAAGTGCCAACCAGCGATTTCTATCCCTTTGGAACATTCCTCACGATTTGGCCGATTGTCAGGACGACGCCGAGTTGCTCACCGCCGTCGCCGATCAGTTGGAAGACCCGCGTGCGTTTTTAGATAAGGTGCGTGCGCTGTACGCGCATCCCGAAGAAGCAAGCTTTGATGTGTTGCGTTTTAAAGACGGCCGACTCTTTGAGCGTCACTCACGACCTCAGATTCTCGGTGGGGAAATCGTCGGCCGCGTGTGGACATTTCAGGATGTCACGGAACGCAAACGCGCTGAAGATGCCGTACGCGCAAGCGAGCTACGACTCCAGCAATTCGTCGCGGAAGCTCCCGTTGGGCTCTGTATTCTCGATGAGAATTGGCGCGCCATCAGTGCCAATAGAGCCTTGTGTGAGTTGACAGGCTATGAGAAAGAAGAGATCCTTGGAAGCACGTACGCGCTCTATACGCACCCGGAAGACCTTTCCGCCAATATCATGCTCACCGATGAGTTTTTCCGAGGCGTGCGATCGAATTACAGCTATGAGAATCGCTATATCAGAAAGTCCGGAGAAATCATTTGGGTGTCGGTCAAAGCGACACGGATCGAATTATCCGGGCACATGGGACCATTGCTTCTGACCGCAGTCCAGGACGTTACGGAGCGCAAGTTGGCCATGGAGGAACGCGAGCAACTGAGTCGAGATCTGCACGACAACCTCCTGCAAGCCTTGTATGCTGTCGGGATGCAACTGGAGGCGGGGAAGCTGGCCATGAAGCAATCAACCCGCCGTTCGAAGGCCCACATCAGTCAAGCGATCGGCCAACTCAACCATCTCATGGTAGATGTTCGGCGATTTATCGCACTCTTGACACGGCATCCCCACGCGGAACTCGATTTTGGGCATGCACTCAATCAACTCATCGTGTCAATGACCGGAGCCGACCAGGCCACACCGCAACTTGAGATCAAGAGTCCCGTTCTTTCGTTCGTGACTCCCCAGCTGGCGGAACAACTCCTCAATATTGCGCGGGAGGCCTTGAGTAATAGCCGACGCCACGCTCGCGCCTCCCATCGCTGGGTCCAGCTAAGCCTGATCGACAATTCCATCCATTTGGTCATCGGAGACAATGGTATCGGCTTTCTCCCAACCCGCCGACGGCGCACGGGCCATGGGCTCAGCAACATGGCGGCGCGCGCGCGACATGTATCCGGTACCTTTACTCTGCAAAGCGCCCCGAAACAAGGGACCATCATTACGGTTGACGTGCCATTAAAGAAGGACATCGTGTATGAGTAAAGGACCGGTGATCCGGTTGATCATTGTGGATGATCACGAAGTGGTGCGCATCGGGCTTTGTGCGGTCCTCAATCTGACCCCTGGGATGAAGGTCCTTGCCCAGGGAGGACGGATGAGGGATGCCACCAAACTTTGTGGTCGATTCCAGCCCGATCTCGTGCTGCTCGACATTCGATTACCTGATGGAAGCGGTGTCGATGCTGCTCGAGAAATTCTTGCCAAATGTCCCAAGACTCGCGTGCTCTTCCTGACGAGCTTCGCCGACGAGCATACGGTGTTGGAAGCGATCCTTGCCGGAGCGCATGGGTACATTCTGAAGGATATTGCCTCTCAGGCCCTCATTCGGGCCATTCGTTCAGTCGCGGCCGGACAGGTACACATCGACCCTCGGTTGACGGGGCAAACGCTGGGGTGGCTGAAGAATATGTACCGGGAACCTGGCCATTCGAAACGCCCGCTCCTCTCTCCCCAAGAGCAACGTCTGTTACCGCTGGTCGCAGAAGGGCTCACGAATAAAGAAATCGCTCATGATTTGCACCTCAGTGAAAAAACCGTCAAAAACTACCTCGCAAACATCTATACGAAGCTGAATATCGGGCGCCGATCACAGATCGCAGCGTTTTATGCTGGAAGCTTCAAAGGTTCGAGTAGGCGTTCGAGCGCAAATTCCAACTGATCGAGATGCACTCAGTCCCGTCGCACCCCGGCCTCTGTGGCCACTTACATGAGCCGATCCCCGCCGGTACAGTCCTGACGGCCACCTCGCTCTGCCGAGATGCTCCCCGACTAGCCTAACGAGTTAAGCCTTAAGTCGGTCCTGCCGATAAGAATGGAGGTTGGTCTATCCTCAGGAGCGGCGGCCTATTCAAATAGTTTCGGGATTGATGCCGGATACAAACTGGGAATAGAGTTGGAGTTTCTCGTGCCAACATCAGCATCGAGTGCGGCCTCCGTCCTCCTGATCGAGCCGAATCAGACTCTCGCCCTGCAATTTAAAGAACTTCTCGCAAAGTCCTATTCCACAATGCCCGACACGGTGATGGTGGACTCGCTTCAGGAAGGATTGACTGTCCTGAGGAGCCGTGAGAGATCATTGGTACTCATGGATGTCGAGCTGTCCGATGGAACTGGTGGAGAGGCGGTTCGTCGGCTACGGGCGACTGCCCCGTGTAGCGCCGTGATCGCATTTGCTCCATCGGGAAACGAGGAACCCCTCTTGGAGGCCGTTCAAGCCGGCTCGCATGAACTGCTTCACCAAGTTCTCCCGTCAACACAGGCACTCACCCTGGCAGTCCGATCTGCCTTCATCAGAGCCAGGTCCGCGAAGGTATTCACAGAAGCTTTGCGCGCTTCCTCCCCTCCCCCAATTTCGCCTAGAACGGTATCCAAGCTGGCGCACGACCTCAATAATGCACTGATGTCGATCAAGGGATTTGCCGACATCCTCCTCGCCCGTTTACCGGCTGAAGAAGCACCTCATCGTTGTGCAGCACAGATCAAAGATTCCTGTGATCGCGCTTCGCTATTAACGAAAGATCTGGCCCGATTGTCGACCGACGCTCTGTCCTAGCGACATCAAACACGGTCGCCACACCTCTGCAGACCTCCGTATCATAGAAAACCGGAATTGACAGACCCGACCGCGCTGACTAGGATACATCGCGCCGCAGTCAGGAGGGCAGGATGTCTGATACTCCATCACCACACACACCACACACTCACGCAAGCCTGCCATCGCCGCAGAAATATCACTCAGCCAGCAATCCGGTCGAGGCGTTCTTTGAGAGCATCGTCTTCGCCAGCCGATGGATTCAGGCCCCGCTCTATGCCGGCCTGATCGTGGCGGAGCTCCTATATGCCTACAAGTTTCTCATCGAACTCTGGGAGATGGTTGTCCATATCAACAAGATGGAAGAAACCGTGTTCATGCTCGGGGTCCTGGGGTTGATCGACGTGACGATGGTCGCCAATCTATTGACCATGGTCGTCATCGGAGGGTACGCGACGTTCGTCAGCAAGCTGGATTTAGAACACCATCCGGATCGACCGGACTGGCTCACCCACGTCGATCCCGGCACGATCAAGATCAAACTGGCCGCTTCCTTGATCGGTATCTCCAGTATTCACTTGCTCAAGGGATTTGTGGACGTAGCCAACGAGGATCCGGAGCATCTGAAGTGGAAGATCTTCATCCACATGACCTTCTTGGCCTCCGCCATCCTGCTGGCTTGGACCGATAAGATTATGCAAAAGGATAAGAAGCACTGAGCGGGAAAGTTTGCCGTTCCCTCCACCGGCCCCGAGAACCGACTTGTCATACAATTGGTGAGGAAGAGACGCCCGGCAAGACGAGTCAGCGAGCAAACGGATCCCATGCCTTCGTTCCGACAACAGCCTTGATAGCTTCCACGGTCAGCGGTTTCTCTAAGTACCCACTGATCTCAAACGGCAGACGTGACGCATCTCCGCTTTCTGCATCGTGTGTAAGCCCAAGAATCTTCAGATCAGGAAAGCGTACTTTGAGCTGTTGCACTGAGGCACGATCGGGTTCCTGTTGCAATCCCTCGATCTCTGCAACCAACAGGCTTGGGGAAAGATCAGGCGCCAGATTTTGGAGCTGCTTGGGCTCCAGGATATTATGGGTGCGAAATTTGAGTCGTTCCAATGTTCTGAGGAGGACGGCCTGACTCACCGCCTCCTTCACATACACCAGCGCACAAAGGGTATCCTGCGACACACCACCATCGCCAGCTTGAACGAGTGAAAGATCGAACCAAAATGTACTTCCCTTTCCGAGCTCGCTCTCGAACTCCATCGTCCCACCCATCAGCTCAGCAAGCTGTTTCGCGAGCGCCAAGCCCAATCCCATCCCGCCATACTTCCGCCGATTCGACCCATCCGCTTGCACAAAGGGCTGGAACAATCGATCGGCCTCGGTCGCCTCAATCCCGATCCCCGTATCACTCACGCTAAATCTGAGACAGATGTCTCCCCCTCCGGCCGTCGGCGGAGGACAGGGCTCCACCTTCACACAAACCTCTCCCTGTTCCGTGAACTTCACCGCATTGCTGAGCAGAACTGAGAGAAGACGGCCGAGACGGACCGGGTCCCCCAACACGTTCGTCGGAACCGTCGGCGCAATGTCGTATCGGAGGCGAATGCGTTTCTCCTTGGCCCGTTCCTGGAATGCTGCAAGATGGTCGACCACAACCGCCTTGACCTCGAACTCCTCCTGATTGAGGGCGACCCGCCCCGATTCCAGCTTGGAGAAATCCAAGATGTCGTCGACAATGTCCAATAAGGCTTTAGCAGATAGTTTAATCATCTCTGCACAGTCCCGTTGCTCCGGGGTCAGATCCATATCCAATAACAATTCATCCATCCCGATGATGCCGTTCATTGGAGTCCGAATCTCATGGCTGACAGTGGCAAGAAACTCCGACTTCAGTCGCGCTCCCTCAAGAGCTGCGTCTCGAGCCTGAACTAACTCGATCTGACTGTTACGCAAGTCCTGCATGGCCTGACCGGCTCGCAGCATATAGCGAGCCCGATGCCCCAGCAAAAGTCCATTGATCGGCTTGACGATGAAATCGGTGGCTCCCACATCGTAGGCTTGGGTGATCGACTGATAATCCTCCAATCCCGTCATGATTAGGATCGGCGTATGTTGCCCTTCCGGTAATCGGCGCAATGCCGCACAGACTGCAAAGCCGTCCATCTCCGGCATCATGATATCCAACAGAACCAGATCGGGCCGGTATTGGCTGAAGGCCTCGACACCGAGGCGTCCATTCTCGGCCTCGTTGACTTCCCAGCCTGACTGTTCAAGCGCTTCACAGGCAAACAACCGGGCCACGGTATCGTCGTCCACGATCAAAACCTTTGGCCGAGCCTGATGTGTCATGCCGCCAATCGTCCTTTCGATAGTTCCTCTTGCAGTGCCCTGCACGCGGACTCGTAGTGCAGCTCAAACCGACTCAAGACTTCTCCCGCTTGGTTCAGCTCTCCGGAAGCTCCCATCCGTTCCAGCTCGCGGCAGTCGGCAGCCAAGGCTACGGCCCCCAACTGTGCACTGCTTGACTTCAAGCGATGTGCAGCGGCACGCAATTCAGGCGCATCCTTCGAAAGCACGGCTTGACGGACCCGGGCAGCCATCTCTTGTGACGTCTCGAGATACTGAGAGACGATACGGGTAAAGATGTCAGGGTGACCTGGGCGCTGCAGGGCACGGATGGCAGTCAAGGCGGATTGGTCAAGGATTGCAGCCTCGGCCGTGTCGGCAGACCGTTTCCCTTCTCCCCCACCACTGGCCGGCTTCTGGACGTCGATAACGAGAGCTTCCGGTGTCCGTGGCGCAATGTTAGGAGTTTGCTTCGTATTGCTTTCCGGAATCCATCGAGCCAACACCTGTTCAAGCTGAGTCAATGTAAATGGCTTTGTGAGATAATCATCCATACCGGCAGCGAGACAGAGCTCCCGATCTCCCTGCATCGCATGCGCCGTTAACGCCACAATCGGCACCCGAGGGAGGCCAGCTACGGACATTGCCTTGGCTTCACGTTCACGGATCAACCGAGTCGCGGTGAGGCCGTCCATTTCAGGCATCTGGCAATCCATCAAAATAAGGTCGTATGTCTTCGTCTCCGTTGCCGTCAACGCTTCCTTCCCGTTTTCAGCGAACTCGATCCGGCACGCGAACGTCTCGAGCATGCCGGAGGCGACTTCGCGATTGACGGAATTGTCTTCCACCAACAGGATGTGCATCTCCCTCGGAGACTGCACCGGCTGATCGGTCGGTACCACTCGGACGGTGGTCGCGACTGACGGCATCGAGACAGGGCGCTGGACGGGTTCGCATCGTGTAAAGAACGCGGTGAACCGGAATGTCGACCCTTCACCCACCCGGCTCTCCAGGTCAATGCGCCCCTCCATCAGCGTCACAAGTTGCTTGACAATAGCCAACCCTAAGCCGGTTCCTCCGTACTTCCGCGTCGTCGACCCGTCGGCTTGGGAAAACGCGTCAAAGATATGGGTTTGCAGTTCCGGACTGATACCGATACCTGTATCCCGAACGGTGATGGACAACCCATGCTGCGGGGCGTTCAGGTTCTCACTCGTCACCGATACCTCGACAGATCCCAGATCGGTAAATTTGACCGCGTTCCCGACCAGATTGACAAGAACCTGGCTCAAGCGGGTTGGATCCCCGAGTAAATAGGCAGGAATCTCGGAATCCATATGTAAAGAGAGCTTCAACTGTTTTTTCTGAGCGATAGGCCATGACAAGTCGATGGCCTCCTGAATCGTTCTCCGGACATCGAACGGAATCCGCTCCAACTGCAGCTTCCCGGCCTCGATTTTTGAAAAGTCTAAGATGTCGTTGATAATGGACAGGAGCGCCGTGCCAGACCGTTGGATCGAGTGAACCAGGTGCTGTTCCTTGTCGTCAAGCGTGCATCGGAGAAGGAGTTCCGCCATACCCAGGACTCCGTTCATGGGGGTACGGATCTCATGGCTCATATTCGCCAGAAATTGGCTCTTGGCTAAGCTGGCGGCTTCGGCAGCTTCTTTGGCCAGGCGGAGCTGTTGCTCCGCGACCTTACGATCCGTCACATCGAGATGGATTCCCATGATACGAGATGATAAATCCGCCTCGTTCTTGATCATGGTGCCGCGAGCAAGAATCCAGCGGTAGGAGCCGTCCTTGTGCTGAAGGCGATGCTCGATCTCAAGCCCCGATGTGCGTCCACTCAGATACCTCTCAATCATACCCATTGCTTGATCATGATCATCGGGGTGAATCCGTCTTTCCCATTCGTGAAACGTATTATCGAGTTCGTCCTCGTCATACCCCAGTTGACGTTTCCATTCCGGCGAGAGATAGACCTCGTTTGAAGTAAGATCCCAGTCCCAGATCCCGATGTTGGTGCTCTGCACGGTCGTCGTGAGCCGCCCTTCACTGGTCCGCAGCGCTTGTTCCACCTTTCGTCGATCCGCGGCTTCCATGGCTAAGGCGACCGTATTCGCGACGGATGCCGCGAAGTGCTGCTCTTCTAACGTCCAGCATCGCATGGGGCCGATATGCTCATGGCAAATCACTCCGATCATTTTCCCCTCGGAGCGGATCGGAACATCGAGCATAGACGTGATGCCGAGGGGAGTCAGGTAGTTCGTGGTGAATTCAGCAGTCCTCGAATCACGTTGGGCATCATGAGCCGCTACGATTCGTTCGGTGTCAAGTTCCTGAAAGTATTTTGGATAGTCAATTGCACTCAACACCGCACCCTGAGTGTGCGCACGCGTGGTGAGGTGATACAGATCAGCGCATTGGATCGCCGATCGATCTCCGGTAAAAAACCAGACACTGACTCGTTCCGAGTGAAGACATTCAGCCGCCACCCGCGCAATCGTTCGAAACGCATCTTGTAGATTACCGCCGTAAATTTGCGGACTCTTGGCCAACTCGGATAATCCCGCTTGAATTCGTCGAAGGACTCCTTCGGTCTGTTGGCGCTCTCGTTCGATCTGTTTCTGGCGAGTGATATCCCGGAAGACGAGGACAGCCCCCATGACAACCCCGTCCGAAAGCATCGGGGTCACGACCAGCGCAATCGCGATAAGCTGCCCGTCTGCCGTGACCAAGAGGCCATCCTCTGTCCGGTACGGTTCACCCGAGGCCAGAGGCGGCAAGGTACTGTCGGTAATCAGACAGTCCTCCCGGTACTCTTCCGGACCGGGCGAAATCATGCGATACACAGGGCTGTCGACAAGCATCGATGCAGTCTTTCCGAACAGAAGTTCCGCTTGATGATTGACCATCTGGATCTTCCAGGCCGCATCCACGACGCAGAGGCCGTCTCCCATAGCCTGCAAGACCGCCTGGATCTTGTTTCGCTCTTGAGCCAGTTGGGTCTCGCTGGTCTGCTTGAGTTGCGCATAGAGGTTCCGCATCTCTTCCGACGAAAGGGCCAGCGATCGCTCCAACAGCGCATGGCCCTGGTCCGCTTCCAGATAGCTTTGGCTGATTCGTTCCAGGAGTTCCCCCCAGACCTCCGATGTCGGTGGTGGGTGGTCCGGATCGAGACCCACACGCTTCAGCTGTCTTGCCAGCAGAGGATGCATGGGCAATCACGCCGCCTCACTCAGCGTCGTCAGCGTCATCGTCTGGTTGTGAAGGTCACAGGCACCGGTGGCATAGGGCGAAATTTCCCCATAGGAGTAGAATCCGATTTGCTGGGTTCCCTTCGGAAGCACCTCGAGCGTGGCTTCCGTCTCTTCTTCTGTCCGTTCCCCAAGGACCAATCGACGTCCGACGCAGCTGATCGCAATGGCGAGGGTGCAGGATTCGCCATCGGCCGAGAGCTTGGTCGTCGTGGCGGCCTCTGACGCGCCCTGCACCAAGCGATCGAAGTTGGCCTTCATCAGCTGCGCCAACGAGCCTTCCGGGATATCTCCTGCGAATGTGAGGGATTGGTCCTCCTCACTCACCGCGAGAATCGTCCTGACAAGGCTCTTGGAATCTGATTGGTCAGCCCGCAACGCGAGAGGGAACAAGAGTCCGGTGGAAGGCAAGCCGGCAGCTCGATCGCCGAGATACTCTTTGTACAATTGAAGGGCCGGACGACCATCAAGCTCCAAAAGAACATTCCCCTTGGACTTCGTGACGCGTCGTTCAGGCCCGAACAGATCCCATCCCCCCTTAGAGCCGTGACCGATCCGCACGTGGTTCCCATAGAACCCTACCGCCGTGACCCACCCGGATTGAGGCCGTCGGTCCTGGAGGACCCACGTCCGCTGAAATCGATTCCCGTCACCGGCCAAGCCACCCGTGACGACAACAGAAGGGAGCACTGTCGAATTCAAGCCCCGCACCAACTCACTCCCGTTCACGCTGAGGCCGTCCGATAGCACAAGGATGCCTCGTAAGGTGGAATCCTTGAGCTGTTGAGCAATCGCCTGCCCGGCCTTGAAGGAATCGTCCACCGACCGTACCGGCGCACTGGCTATCCGGAGATTCGTATGCTCGAACCTGGCGATCGCTGCGCTGAGACTTTCGTCAAAGATCTGGGTCCCAAAAATTTCTCCAGCCGTTGAACAGCCCACAATTACTGACTCACCGTACTCCTCCAGCAACTCGTTCATCGGCCCTGGCGCATCGAGCAAGCTGGTAGACCCAAACACAACGACCAACGTCTGGCGTGAGTCGATCCGTGGCCGACTCGTAACCGACCATCCCTTCTTCTGATCATGGCCAAGTGTGTGCAGCTCCATGGTGCGTCCTCCTTCTGATTTCCAACTAGGCGGCCTCTTGCTCCTCATGGCGTGCCATCTTGCTGACAGTCGAACCAACTCCTACCTGCTCAGTGAACCGGACTGTAAACCAGAACCGTGACCCGCCTCCGCATCGTCCCTCGACTCCAATCGCCCCTTGCATCATTTCAACCAATCGTTTGCAGATGGCCAGTCCAAGACCAGTCCCGCCGTACTTCCGAGTCGTCGAACTATCGGCTTGAGAGAACTCTTTGAAGAGCACCGCTTGGGTCTCGTCTGAGATCCCAATTCCGGTATCTTCCACCGCGATCTCGAACCCACTAACCACTCCGGTGACCGACCGCACCGTAATGGAAACCGTTCCTGATGCGGTGAACTTGATCGCGTTACCGATGAGATTGTTCAGCACTTGCCGAAGTCGGTGGGCATCTCCCACAACGTTGGTGTGTAAATCCTGTTCGAGTGTGCAGGAGAGTGTCAGCCCCTTTGCACGGACTGATTCCTCGAAGAACGTCACGGTCTCGGTCATCACGGAGGCCAGATCGAATGGGCGGTGCTCCAGTACGATCTTCCCCGCTTCGATCTTCGAGAAATCCAAGATATCGTTGATGACATGCAGTAGTTGGGTGCCTGATCCACGAATTTGTTCTACCTGACGTCGTTGTTTGTCCGTAAGATTCGTCAACAAGAGCAACTCCGCCATGCCCAACACTCCGTTCATCGGCGTCCGGATCTCATGGCTCATGTTGGCCAAGAATTGCGACTTCGTTCGGCTGGCGGCCTCAGCCCTCTCCTTTTCCCGAGACAACTCCCCCTGAACGGTTTCATTCATGCGCCAATAGATGAGCAGCGCGGCCGACTCAGCCAGGATGAATCCCCCATGAATAAGCGCCCAATTCCAAGGATGGTGTTGCGCCGCCGGATGATTGTAGACCATCGTCGGAGCCACGGTGCCGATCACACCGTGGTCTACGACCACGGCCATGAGAGCTAAGACAAAGGGTATCCAATCCTGATACAACACGATCACGACTATCATGACAAAGAAATGAAAATGCGCCTCGATAAATCCTCCGGAGAGATGCACAAGTAGCGTCGAGGCGGAGATCAACCCCACCGTGGCCACAGCAGCGCGTACTCGATGAGGCAGCCCCTGGTTCGTGGCCAGTACAGCAAGGCCTAAGAGCACAACCCCTCCAATCAGACCGAGGAAGACATACCGCCCTACTGCAAAACCCAAGAGTGGAACCCCCACCGCATGTGCCCAGAGGAACCAAACAATCCCACGATGCCGCCGCGCCCACTCTTCGCCCTCCAGAGAAAGACCTTTAGGTAAGGCCTCCCACAGGCCTCTAGCCCAGTTGCAGGGCGTTCGCATGAAGGGTTGTGGTGAGAGATGCGAAGTCATACTTCGGTTATGCCGCTCAAAAGCAGAATGGCACACAAACCAAGTCGTTACTTTCTCGGCACTTAGAGCACCAAACTTGACAGGGCGTGCGGAGGCGATGAGCGGAGGAAAGGGGATTTATATGACAGGCCGAAATCTATTCCGCGGTAATCACATAACCCGCCAACTTGGTAGGGAGCAAGACAGCTTTGACACGGTCCGGGAGCGTCTTGGGATCCATGCTTTTTACGACGGTGAGCGACCGCTCCCGCGTCAAGTCGATGATCGCCGCCTGATTGTGTGACGCTTCCCGCTCATAGAGCATGATCACTGGCCGCAAGCGTTCCTGGATATTACTCTTGAGGACCAAGCCAAAACTCCTATCACTCAACTCCACGAAGGAGCCTGGTGGAAAGACCGTAACTGTGGCGATGAACGGCTCAATCACGTCTGGTCCATACTTGTACAGCATTTTCGTATAGAGATATGACAAGGCCTGACTGGGCCCCAGATAGCGCGGTGAACGACTGTCTCCGGTCAGGAGATTGTATTCGACTACGGTACCCACCAGCCGCGCGGACTTTGAGATATCGCCGTTGATCAAGCGTTTCGGATAACCCGTTCCATCCAGCCACTCCCGATGCTGATAGACAATGTCCACCACCTCCTGCGCAATTCCCTGCATGGCCTCTAGGATTTCCTTCCCCAGCTGCGGATACATCCGCAGCAGTTTGGCTTCAGTCGGGGACATGTCTTCTTCGTTCTTGCTCCGGACGGCCAGAGGGACACGACTCATCCCGATGTTGTGAAAGAGGCCCCCCAGCCCTATCTGTTCGATCTCTTCTGGGGTCAAGCCAAGTGTTTTAGCCGTGAGCGTGGAGAGGGCGCTGACATTGACGGCTTGCATGGCAAGTTCTTGGCCTGGGTCAGCCCGGCTTTCAGCACAGACCAAACTGAGCGTCACTTCTTCCTGCGCCAAGATTCCCGCCATCGCGGCGAGAATTTTATGGGCCGAATGCAGCGCGTCCGTCTGGCCGGCGTTGGCCATCGCCAACATCACCGACGCTTCATTGGTTGCATCAGCATAGCTGCGCGCGTTGGAGTCGATGGCGTTCCGATGCTCAAGCACAGTCTGAATCTGTCGGTGCTTTTCCTTGAGAATCGACCGCTCATCCTCCTCGGCATCCTGCATCGTTTCCGCATCGAGTTCGATCTCTCGGACCGGACGTGATGGATCCTGGAGAGCCGCGACGACATCGGCATGAGATCGTTCCGGATCATAGAAGAGCTTGGTGAGACAATGTTTCTGAATGATCGCGATTTCGGTGGGCGAGGAGACCGTGAACACATTCCGGACGAAGGGATGTTCCATCCAGGCGTGATCGATTTTGATGTACAACCCGACGCGCAACTGGGCTAGTTCAAGCGGCAGCCAAGCCATAGGATGGGATCTCCACCAGTCTTGACACGCGAACCCACGGAACCACTGATAGATATCCCGTGACAGATATCCCGTTATGAATGCGCCAGTAACATCTCGACATGTTGCAGAAAAGTCGCCGCATCGAATGGTTTGGCCATCGTTTCGCTTGCACCGAACAATTTTGCTGTTCGAGCCGCGTCGTACCCGTCAACTGGGTTACCCGACATTGCGAGCACCTTGACTGGCTTGGCACCTCCTCGGAGGTGCAGGATAACTTCGAAACCATCAACGTTGGGCATGAAGAGGTCTAGTACGATCAGCGCCGGCTCAAGCCTTTTCAGGATCGTTAAGGCTTCCTCCCCGCGCAGGCCTGCTCAACGTGGTACCCCTTGGACTCGAGTATGTGGCATAACCACGCCCGAATCTGCTGGTCATCATCCACAACAAGAATGATCGGCATCACATCAGCATCACGACGAGCTCAGGACGAAATATAAACCGCCCTTTGCGACCGTTCGAATCGCTCGAATCAGCTCAGTCCGTCCCACATTCTCCGGAAGAAACCCTCGCACACCAGTTTTGACCGCGTGGCTGAATTCCTCGGCATTCATCCCTTTCGTCAAACTGATGATCCGAATCGATGACAGGATGTGAGGAAGAGTGTTGTGGCTGTGGGGTCCCACACCATGGGAGAGCCCAGCCCCCATAAGAACGGCATGGGCCCTGGTCCGCCGGGCTTCGGAGAGCATCTCGTCGACAGTATCGACCTGGCTGACCACTCGCAGATCTTGTTCTCCATCGAGCAGAGCACACAGGCCACGTCTAAAGGCTTGATAGTCGTGGGCGATCACGACACGGATTGTGCGCAGGGAAGAGGGAGCGGTGCGCGAGGGACCAGGGCAAATCCATCCCTTGTCCTGTTGCGATCGACTAGGGTTGTGAATCTTCCCTTCCATTCATTCACCCGCTTGTGTAGATGAGCCGCCGTGCGAGTCTCATGCTTCTCGAAGGATGATCGGCACGCGGCGAGCTCTGATATCAGAACGGCCCTCGGCTTGGTATCGGGATTCATCCTACAAAGAGCTCGACTAGAGAGAGTTCTGGACGTGACTGATTCTCTCTCGTACCAGCTGATGATCGACGGCATAGCGGATCAGATCGGCCGTCGTCTCAAGCTGCAGTTTTTCAAGCAATCGGGTTCGATAGGTGCTGACCGTCTTGATGCTCAGCTTCAGTCGCTTGGCGACCTGGGAAGCGGTACAGCCTTTTGCGAGCAGCGCAAGGACTTCCATTTCCCGTACGGACAGGGATGCGTGGGGCCAGGTTATATCCCGACGCTTCGAACGGGTATCGAGCACGTCGCGGAACGATTCCATCACGACCTGACCTCCTGACAGAATGGTCCGCATGGCATCGGACAGCTCCCCCGGGGTCGCCCCCTTCGTCAGATAGCCGGATGCTCCATGAGCCATGGCCAAACGCACATACTGTGGGTGGTCATGCATGGTCAGGATGAGACATTTGAGGGAAGGTCGCAGATGCTTGATCCGTCTCAACACCGTCAACCCGCTGGAATCTGGAAGACTGATATCGAGGACCACCATCTCCACAGGCTCTGTCCGCACGACTCTGATCGCCTCTTCCCCGTTGGACGCTTCCCGCACCACCGGCGAAGAAAAATAACTGAGGATGACGTCTTTGATAGCCTGCCGAAGTAGAGGATGATCATCGACGATGAGGACAAACATAACACCCCGTGGCTTGCACTCTTGCCAGGTTGGATTCCGAACAATAGTGCCAATGGCCAGAAAGGTATAGCAGACAAGAGCTGATCCCGTTGTCCGCGCTTGTCCTACAGGCGAGGGAGGTCGCAGGAATCGACGAGCACACCTAATTGTGGAGTTGAAGGAGAAAAGATATGAGTTCTCGTTCGAATACCCACCGCATCAGGAAAGGCCTGCCAGGGCAATCGTGTCAGGTCGTTAAGCGATGTTCAATGGCGTACCGTACAAGGGCCGCTGTCGTAGACAACCGCAGCTTTTTGAGCAACCGGCTTCGGTACGTGCTGACCGTCTTCACGCTCAACGTGATGTCTTCGGCAATCTCCGAGACCGTTTTGCCCTGCCCGAGCAAGCGCAGCACTTCCATCTCCCGATCGGAAAGCGTTTCATGCGGTATCCCCGACTGCCGCAGAGTCAGATGATTCGCCAGATGATTGGCCACTGCGGACGTGATGTAGCGTCGGCCATCGAGAACTTGCCGAACCGCCGTCACAAATTCAACAGGAGTTTGGTCTTTCGTGAGATAACCAGACGCGCCGGCCTTGATGGCCCGGACCGCAAATTCACGTTCTGGATACAGACTCAGCATGAGAACCGGGAGAGCCGGACGCAGGAGTTTGACCTCTTTGAGGACCTCAAGTCCGTGTTTGTCGGGAAGCGCGACATCAAGCACCAGCAAATCCCACGGCTCCTGGCGTACCATTGCCAGCACCGCTTCGCCGGACCCTGCCTCAGAGACTGCAGCGCACAAGCCTGCATCGACCACGAGATCCTTGACTCCTTTGCGGATGATCGGATGGTCATCGGCAATCAGACATTTACATTTTCTTCCCATAGGACGGCCTGTTCACCTTGACAATTGTCGTAGGGAAGCCTGAACCGATCGAGCCATAGGTCCGGTTCAGTAGGTCGACTGGGATGGTCACAGAGACAGTGGTTCCCCTCCCACGAGATGATCGGATCTCGACTTGCCCTCCTAGCAACTCCGTTCTCTCACCGATGCCGCGCAGTCCATAGCCCGGCTTCGACACCGTGAATCGCCCACCTCTCCCGTTATCCTTCACCACCAATGTGATCCTTCGTTCTCTGTAGTGCAATCTGATGTCCACCCTCGTCGCCTTTGCGTGCCGCACAACATTGGTCACCAGTTCCTGCACGATCCGATAGAGCGTCCCGGCCAGCTCCTGCCCAACGATGGAGTCGATGCCTTTCGGCCTCACCGAAAGCCGGCAGTCCAGCCCCGTTCCCTCTCGTATCTCCTCAGCCATGGACTGCAGCGCGGCTATGAACCCAAACTCATCCAGGATCGCAGGCCGCAGACCGCGTACAAGGGCACGGAGTGAGGCAAACAGGCGGTCGGCGGTTCTCGTCGCAGCCATGACGTTTTTTCTGAGCAGCATTCCCTTCGTACTGGAATATTTCCCAACCTCTTCCTTGACACGCGCGAGGCTCAATCGGAGCGCACTCAGCAGTTGGCCGAATTCGTCGTGCAACTCGCGTGACAGACGGCGCCGCTCTTTTTCCTCCGCCTTCTGCAGTTCTCGGCTCAACCATTGCAGCCTCGCATGGGCCTGCTCCAACGTCGCATACGCTCCCTTGGCCGATGTGATATCGATCATGGCGCCGATCATTCGTACCGGTTTCCCCTTGGTATCGTGGACCACTTGGCCTTTATCACTGAACGTGCCATACGACCCGTCCGCCAAGAGAAACCGGTACTCGTCTGAGTACATCCGTTCTCCGGAATGCAGATGATCATTCAAGTGGCGCAACACTCGCCCACGGTCTTCAGGGTGCAACCGAGAGCGCCAGGCCTCAATGTGGGGCTCAGTGACCGGATCATAGCCGAACTTCTCCCGGGCATTGGGCGACCACCAATGGTCGTCCGTCGTCAGATCCCAGTCCCACAAGATGTCGTTCGTCACCTCAGCGACGAGACGAAAGCGTTCCTCATTTTCCCGTACTACCCGCTCAGCTCGTTTGCGCTCCGTAATATCATGCGCGTAGGCCACTCGCGAGACCGGCTTCCCTCTCGCATTCTTTATGACCGCCACCTTCATCAGAACGGGAAATGTTGTCCCATCCTTGCGTTGATGCACAGACTCATAGACCAGGTGCCCTAGGCGATCGACCTCCTGGAAACGAGTCTTGATCTCCTCCTGCACCTCCGGAGCGTACACCGAGAGAATAGGTTTGCCGACCAGCTCGTCCACCTTGTAGCCTCGGTCGTGGGCGAATGCTTCGTCCACGGCCATAAACGTGTTCTCGGTAATATGTCCCACAGCTAGTCCGATACGCGTTCTTCGCAGCAATTGCTTCCAGTGCGCAGGTTCTTCCGAAAAGGATGATTGGTTAGCGAGATCCATGACGAATTCCCATCGTAAATCGCTGACAGCCTTTTCCGCCCTGTTTGACAAGCAGTATCCGATCTTCGTTCTCTTACTACCCGTCCTCGTTCCTATGCAACCCCAAGCATGCAGAATCATGAGCGTCTCAGCCTGTAGTCTCGTGCTGAGAAAGTAATCCGACGGATGAAGATTGGAGGAAGGCTTGAATCAGGCCCAAGCAGCGAGAAGACCGCCCTTGGCATCACGCCAATGTGGGGTCCAGGTGAGGGCTACAAGCTTCACGGCTATGTTGGCCTTCGTAGGTTTGATTGAAATCGTGTCGAGTTTTTCGTTCAGCGGATCGGTCGCGGCCGCCAGTGCGTCACTCTCCGATTTGAACTGCGCTTCCAGATCGGCCAGCTGCTGTTGAAGGGCCGCCACGTTTTCTTCTGCCACTCCGACATCTTTGGATTCTTTTATGACCCGGCCTGCGCTCCGAATCGCCGTCGTCGCGCGACCGATGTTCGATGCGCTGATGGTCTTCCGTCCCATAAAGGCCCCAAGAATGGATGCCCCAACCGATATCGCGGCTTGCATTTGACTGGCGCGTGACTCGGTCTGCTGTTTTTCCTTCGCCAGTTCGGCCCGCCTGATGCGCTCTTCAAGCGTCGCAATCTTCGAGGCATATTTCCGGCGCAGCTCTTCCACCGCTTTATCGCGGACTTCACGGCCAACCTGCTGCAATCGCACACGGAAGTCACGCTCAGACTCACCAAGATTGGACACTTCTTTAGTACTGGGGCTCTTGAATAATTCCAGCTTCTGGGTCCTGTAGAGCCATCCACCGAAGTCCTTGTTCCAGTCGGCATAGTTCTTCGACTTACCGGCGCTTCCCGGTAACGCAAGAAACTGTGCGCCTTCTTCCGGATCTTGCTCAAGGTCGGCCACAGCCAAGTCCGCCGGACCGGCCTTATCCCAATCGATCGCCACAGGGCCATCCGCAATCGGGGCCAGTACGGTTAGATCTTGCGGGCTGTCGATTCCCGTTTTTGAATCGGAAAAGCGGATTCCTGCCGAACCCAGCAGCATCGGCGCATAGACCAACTCGCTTCCGTCAGGTTTTGATCCGCGCAACGGCACGAAGTGCTGAGGAATATCCGGAGCCAGTATGGGACGTGCTCCGCCGCTTGAACCGCTCGCTACCTTGGCGGTTGGAGTAGCCGTTGCCGCAGAAGGATGGATATCACGCACCGGATCCATCAAGGTCTTGATCTGCGTGCGCGTGAGCGGTCCACGGAGATAGGACAGACACCAACGGGTCTCGAACACCACCGGTTCGTCCTCATGGACGTTATTCATGAGAAAAATGCGATTCCCGAGTCCGGCCAGGGTTTGCTCCATCTGACCCCGATCAAACTTCTTTCCGGCGCTGCTCGAAGCTCCTTCCAACCCCTCCAGCACACGGGCTTTATCACGCTCGGTCTGCAACCGTCCGATAAACCAGGTGCCGGTGTTAGCCAGCCCTTTGTAATCGAGGTCGACGGGATTTTGCGTGGCCAGAACGACCCCAAGGCCGAACGCGCGTGCCTGCTTCAGCAACGTCATCAGCGGCAGCTTCGAAGGTGGATTGGAGACCGGCGGGAAGTAGCCGAAGATCTCGTCCATGTATAACAGGGCACGAAGGCTCGTGGTACCCGATTGCGCCCTCATCCAGCCGACCATCTGACTCAGCAGCAACGTCACAAAAAACATCCGCTCGGCATCGTTCAGATGCGCAATCGAGAAAATAGCCAATCGCGGCTTCCCCGCCGGGGTATACATCATGGACTGAATGTCCAACGCCTCTCCTTCCAACCATGCCTGGAACCCCGGTGCAGCAAGCAAGTTGTTCAACTTCATCGCGAGCGCAAAACGATCTTTAGACGGGAAGAACGAGTCGACATCCATGACCCCGATTTTCGACACTGGCGGCGATTGAATCGCCTGGATCAGTGCGGCCAAATCCAGATCTTCTTCTTTCTTCCAGGTCTGGTCGAGAATCGTGGAGAGGAGGATGTGCTCGCGGCTTTGGATCGGGTCGGCCTCGATACCGAGCAAGCCAAGCAAGCTGGTCACCGTCGTACTGATGCGCTCGCGCAACAACTCCACATCGTTCAAGACATCAGCCGAGGGAGCGGCAAACGATTTCAAAATCGACACCGGCAACCCGGCGCTGCTGCCGGGCGTGTAAATAGCGATGTCCGTGGCATCGCGGAACCGTTGGATGCGGGTACCGTCTTGCTGCCAGCCAGCCAAGCCCTTTGTCCATAATTCAGCCTGTGCGTTGGCATAATCGGCGGGAGACAACCCCTTCTTACGTGCATCGTCCTCATTAATCCATGGCTGAAAGTCCTCGCCCTTCAGGCTTGGAAACGTCAGCAACAGATTACCAAGGTCGCCCTTGGGATCGATGATAATGGCTGGAATGTTATCGATTGCCGCTTCTTCGAGAAGCGCGAGACACAGGCCGGTCTTTCCGCTCCCCGTCATCCCGACACAGACCGCATGCGTCACCAAATCTTTCGAGTCGTACAGGAGCCATCCCGGTTTAGCCTCTTTCGCAGCGAGATCGTACGGTCGACCCATATAAAAGACGCCGAGCTTTTCAAAATCCTCAGAAGTAGGCGGCGTTACCTTCACAAGTGTGGCGGACTTTTTCGTTTCCTTTTCGGCGTTTGCTCCAGACTCCGTTTTCTTCGCCTTCGGCATACCGATTTCCCCCCTTCGCTGGATGGTCGGAGTGAATTGGGCGGTATTGTAATAAGCTAGGGAATGAGCTGCAAGCGGGTTCGGAACGATTTGATCAGCAAGACCAATTAGGCGGAGACCGCTACCATTCCTGGAAGATGATAAAGACGGCCACTACGATCAGTGCGAATCCCACCACATAGTTCCACTTCAGTGCTTCCTTCAGATACACGACCGAGAAAATGGAGAACACGACGAGTGTAATGACCTCCTGGATCGTCTTGAGCTGCGCCGCACTAAACTGCGCATGGCCAATCCGATTCGCCGGTACTTGGAAGCAGTATTCGATAAAGGCGATCCCCCAACTCGCCAGAATCACGGTGAACAGGGGAGCCTCCTTGAACTTCAGATGGCCGTACCAGGCGATGGTCATAAACACGTTCGAAATCGTCAGCAACGCGATCGTCTGCATCGGGCACACTCCTCTTTCTTTTAGGCACTGCTGGGAGATTGTCCCTTGAAATCAAGCGGCGGGAAAGGAAATGAGCGAATACGGGAAGGAACCAGCAACTTACCTTCACGCAGAACCAAACCAACTGAGAGCCGTTAGCGCATGGATCGGAATCAGGAAGGATCTATTCGTGCATCTCGCTTGTTAGTTTGTCCCGAGTTCGAGAATCTCTCCGTTATGCGTGTTGAAGAAATGCCCTCGTACAACCCTCCTCCGCTCACTCTCATAATTCCTCGAAAGACAAATTGAATAATTAAACAAGTTAAGTAGCGACACTTGGGCAACGATCGACACCCTGTCTGTAGCCCATGCAATCGTTACCAGATGGCCTACTCTTCTTCTTGTACCCTCATCAGCGAGAATTGGGCGCTGACTCACTTTGACAAGCGGATATGGTGCCTGAACGCTATACCTCACGAAGTTTCGAATTTGATCGAAAGATGATTGCCGAACAAAATCACCGCCTTCCCAGTAAGCGAGATAGTTAAAAGCAATTTTCGCGGTGGCACGGAAAATCGTTTTATCGATCGTGGCTTGCGTTTCCGCAAGTAAAGATTGGGACTCATTTGCAGATACCACTTCATCTTCACACTGAAACGAAATCCCTTTTTCAGCTAGCCGCTTTGACACCTCTTCCACCCCAAGGCCGATAGCCCTAATACTTTTTGGCCCCTGCAGGATGAAACCAGATTCCTCTAACTGTTTCTTGTCCGGAATCTGATCAAGTAAGAAATACTTGAGTTCACCTAAATCTCTCTGGCGAAAGCCGACCTGAGGAATAGGTTGAAGCGTAATTTTCTGATCGACTTCCGAATAATTTAAGAACGCATATGCCTCCTTGAACTCACCCTCAACGATTTTGATCCTAATTCGGCTTTGAGGACCTGGGGACTTAAAATCTTCCGGCTTCTTGACCCCAAAGTCTGATCGAGATTGGCCCTCCAGCGTGTCACGAGCTAGGGCTAGTTCAAGGCTGTTACCGAAGAATTGGTTGCATGAATCGCAAACGAGCTGCTTCAGTGTGAAGTTATCTCTGAACTTTCCGAACGACTGAGGAATGACATGTTCCACTTTTTCATACGCTGATACAGCCTTGTCCTCCTGGCAGTAGATGCATTGAATCCTCCCTGTCATGATCCACTTAATTTCCGAAGCGCATTTCTATCTCTTCTCACTACTTCTTCGGGATGGAAGGGATGGATCTTTCGGAAGTCCCCATAGCAGAGTCCGGTAGATCTAGCCAAAACGCCCGCGGGCGACGGCATGCGATTCTTATCGCGCCTTACAGTCGCACGCGGCCAAGAGTAGTGATTCGGCTGCCGTTATTATTCATCGCATTGTGGCGACGCAAGAAAGATCCTCCCTTACAACCCTTCTTCCTTCATCGCATTACGGCGAACCCTGAGTGCTCGCCCTTCGGCCCATCCCACGGGGACAGGCACCACTCGACAAGCTCGTGGAGCCAGTCCCCTACA
>JAHBWR010000109.1 GCA_019636875.1 Nitrospira sp. | reverse complement strand
ATGAGAAGGTCTTCAGCCTGCTGCGGAATGGGGTTTGGCGCGAACGGCCGGTCGAGACAGTCCAGTGGAAAGGCGGGGACCTTGCCGATCCGGCGGATCGATTCGGCGATGCGTTCCGGTTTCCCCCAATCGCTCCAGAGCACGCCCGTCAGCTCCATCACCGCAACCTGCTCGGGGATTCGTTGGAGGAGGTGGGAGGAAAAGTTGTGCCGGGGCATATCGCGGTACAGATCTTCGAGGACATCCTCCTCCTCCGAGGTGTTCCAGCTGAAGCACATCCGCTCGAACCACGGCATCATGTCGGGGAAGCAGGTCCATCCGGCCTTCCATAAGGCGTCAACGGTCGCCGTGAGCACGAGCGTGTTCCACAAACCTCCGGCCCGCAAGGCTGCATCGGCTTGTGCGAGGTCTGGTTTTTCGAGAAAGGACGACACCGCATGGACCGAGTGTGGGCAGGAGTCGTCGAGCTGGGCGCCCCGTTGAATCCAACCATATTCGGTCTCCAAGCGATCCGGCTGCACACCGAGCAGGAGCAGGCGATCCGGCATCCCCGCGACCGAGGCCACGCTCTGCCGGACCGTCTCCACAAAGCGCCGCTCCGGATAGACAAAGTGATCCGAGGGTTGGATGACGACCGTCGCCTGCGGGGCGTGAGCGCGCACGTAGGAAATCGGCAGGAAAATGCCGGCCGCGGTGTCGCGATTATTCGGCTGTTCAATCAGTGTGTGGAGCCGATTCGCGAGTCGGTGAGCCGGCATTTCATACCGATGATGGCGAGCCGCCACCACTACAGTTCGTTGAGGTAAGGCGATGCGCGTGGCCCGGTCGAGTGTATGCTCGAACATCGAACGAGTCCCGACGAAGGTACAGTATTGTTTCGGACGATGCCGGCCCAGCCATCGACGCACGAATGGCTTTACCCGTTCGCCCTCGCCTCCGGCCAGCACAATCGACCACACATTTTGGCCCGTCACCTGTTCAATCATGATGCACATCCTTTCTCCGGTGCCATTTGCCGGTACCCTTAATCTGCCATGTCACAGAGTGTCTGTAAGTCTCATACGCTCTGGACAGATGATGACCGTCTCCAACGACGTCGATGAGTCCATGGCAGAGCGTCTGCAGAGTGGGATCCGGCACGTCCAGTTCGCAGACGGTTAGACAGGATCTTGTCATCAAGCCACTCCCCGCAATTTACGCAGCGCCACGACGGCCCCTGCATGGCCTCATCGACTTCGAGCAACAACGAGTCGGTGAAGGACGGCACCATCAAACCCTGGCAACGCGTGCAGATTCCTAACGGCCTAGCACCGCTCGGTCTCACATCCCTCACGTCGGTCATGCTGGTTCCCCTTTCGATTGTTGTGGAATGCAGTGGGTGCCGAAATATAGAGCGAGTGACACACTGGGCCTACTCGAAAACGACCTAGACCTTTCAATCAATGTGCCTAGGGTGTGACGGCCGATCGAAAGAATCTCCCTGCACGGCTCTAGTAGATGGCAGTATGAGATCAGGGGGGATGCCCAGTAGCGCTCCTGGCGTTTCAGGGCGATGATGGTCACAGTGAGTTCGATGAGTTGGAACCCGGGGTTTCATACGACTAGCTGGAGAAGGAGGTGCGTCATGATTCGATCGAGGCAGCACCGACGAACTGAGGATTCTCGTGGTAAGACAAAGAGAACGCTGGCAGGTCTTGCTTTCATCGTCGCGCTGGCTGTCATCCCACCGGGCTTCGGCCTGGCTGCCGACTGGTTGGCGCCGGCTTCCGATCAGGCTGTGACCGCACCATGGGTGAAGGATATTGCGGCTCAATTGAAAGAGGAACCCTACCGTGATGTGTTGGCGAATTCACTCGGTGAACCGCCGAATCCAGCGGTGGTGCGTTATCTCAATAACGCTGCTCAAGCTATGCAATCCAGCAAAAATCTACTGGCACAATCGTATATCGATCGGGCACTCGGAGTTTTTGATTCCGGAGTGCAGCGCGGATATTACAGCCGGTCGGACGTCGAGCCGGTCAAACAGTTGATCCGTGGGAAGGCGGAGGCGGCCATGAAGGGGGAGAAAATGACGGCGGCTGAAGAGCAGGAGCGCTGGACCGGCTATACCGAGCAAGAATCATTGGGGTTGGCGGGGGAAACGGACCGGATGCAACGTGAGCATCCTCCTGCCAAATAGAGAGTCGATCGCCATCGCGAGGATGTGAGTTGAATGTAGAGTCATTCGTAAATATCTTGATGTGAAGGAGGGACGTGTATGCCCAGCCAGATGTTGACGTTCAATCGTATGACGCTTCAGGGAATGGTACTCACTCCAATAGTGGCAGTCGCTTTGCTGGCCGGCTGTGAATCCAAATCGGTGACCGAAGAGGCGAAGCAAGCGGAGAAACCGGCAGCCGGAGCCGCAATGGAACAGGCGGCGAGTGAACCGATGGAAACGACAGCGAAACAAGACATGCCAATGGAAGCTCCGGCTGAAACGGAGGCCGCTGCATTGAGCGCCCCAGTGTCATCTGCTGGTCAGAAGGCCAATGCAGAAGGGTTGACGCATGCCCAGCAAGGTCATTGGGATGTGGCGGAAGGCCATTTCCGGAAGGCCGTGGAAGCCGATCCCAAACTGGCCGAGGCGCATTACAATCTGGGTTTGGCGTTGGATAAACTGGACAGGCACGACGAGGCGAAGGCTGCTTTCGGGAGGGCGGTCGAGCTCGCTCCGGAGAACTCCATGATTACGGAGTCCCCCGTCCTGCAGAAACACATGAGCACCTGAGGGAGCGAGGGAAACCCTGGCCTGTTGTTCGCGTTGGGTTGTTTATGGTAGAAGGCATGCCTCTAAGGAGAGTCGGACATGAGGACGAGAGGTATTGGCCGGACACATGCGAGAGGAGCCCGGGTTGTGGGGGCAGCCTTGTGCCTATTAATTGTGGCGATGGGAGGATCCGTGCTGGCTCACGAAATGCCGGAATCAAGCCCACTGAGCCCCGAAGAGTTACACAAAGTGAGCCCTGAAGAAATACCCGAAGCGAGCCGTGTAGAAATACAGAACGCGAGTCCGTCGAGATCGAAAGAAGCAGGGCTCCAAGCCGCGAGCTGGCTCTTGACCCTTCCCTATGGCGCTGCAAAGGTGGCCTATGCGGTCGGGGGTGGGGTTGTGGGCGGCCTCGCGTGGGCGATGACGGGAGGAAAGACGGAGGTGGCGAAATCTGTCTGGATCCCGTCAATGACCGGCGACTATATCGTCCAGCCGCAGCACCTCACCAAAGAAAAGCCCCTCCGTTTCTTGGGAGTGCCATCAGAAGCGCCGTCCTTCTAGCCTATTTTCCTGTCTACGTGCTCCCGTCCCAACTGGTCTTCACAGATTCCGCCGTCCTGCGCTTGTTGCCCGGCTCTCTAGGGGTGTCTTAACGAGCCGACTGCGCAGCAGTTCTCGGGGAACCTCGTCTGGTACCGCAGGCCTGTACATGGGAGCAGGCTGGGCACATCGAGTCGATCCGCTCCAGCTCAAACCAGGTCAACCCATGCTTCTTGAGGTATCGGTTGGCCTCGACCCATGGCGACGGTCCGCTTTCCGGCGTGACCTTGTCGCAGAGGTAGCCGCATCCCAGGCAAAACCGAACCTGAGTAGACGTCGTACGCTCGGTTCTGTTCCCTTGGGATGATTCGGAGAGTGAGAGCTGATAGACGGAACTCGATGGCCGCCGAAACACCAGCCGACCGTCTCGCGACATGTTATCGACGGCGAAGAAGACCTCACTCCAGTCATGGGCGGGAAGCGACTGGGCCACCTCATCAATCGTGCAAGGGCCGGTCTGGGCCAGGATATCGATGACAGCGTCTTCGATGAATGATTGTGCGGTAGACATGATAACACCTCCTGTCCTGCCATATGGCATCGATTGATAAGATCGAACCGACTCCGCTCAGAATTCGGACTACTGTGCTCCAAGACGAACAAAAGAGGAACTAGGCGACAACCTAGTTTGACGTCGAACTATCACCAGCGAAAGAGGTCTACTACCGTTTCACACTGGGTCACACGAATGCCGCAAGCCCCACCTAGGTGATCACCTAGTGCGACAGAACTTGATTTAGGTATAGACTGCCCTATTCTCGACGCAATCCCCAAACCGCTCGTTGGATTGCGGTGCTTCGGCAAGGAGTGCGGTTCGTGAATCCAATGGAGACCCAAACAAAGCCAATTGGCTGGATCGTTGCAGCAGCAGCAGCAGCAGCAGCGATCTTCGCTCTTGACGTGGTGACCCCACCTGGAATCTCTCTACCGGTGTTCTTTGTGGTGCCGATTTTGCTCACAAGGCGTATGCCTGGGTGGCGGAGTACAGTCTTCCTAACCTCCGGCGTTGTCATCCTTACCTGGGTCGGGCTCATACAATATCTTGAAGAGATTACGGCCGTCATTGTGTGGAACCGGACCCTGACGTCTTTGTTATTACTCGTCATTGCCGGGCTCTTACTCAAAGAGAAGCTCCTGGCCGAGCAACGTGTCATGGATCTCATGGCGCTGCGCGACAGTGAGGAGCGCTATGCGTTGGTAGTGGCAGGTGCAGAGGCCGCGATTTGGGACTGGAACGTGCCTGAGAAACAGGTGTTCTTTTCATCTCGTTGGAAAGCGTTACGAGGTCTCGCTGAAGACGAAGTGAGCGATCACGAGTCGGAATGGAGCAGTCGAATCCACCCCGATGATAAGGAACGAGTGATGGCGGCGGTGTGCGCTCATTTTGAGGGGCGAACAGCGGTATTCTGTGAGGAGTATAGGATCCGCCATAAAGATGGCTGCTGGCTTTGGATTCTGGACCACGGTATCGCCAAGCGGGACAGCTCGGGCAAGGTGATTCGCATGGCCGGATCCGAAACCGATATCACCGAGCGCAAGCGGACGGAAGAGGTTCTGCGGGAGAGCGAAGAACGTTTCCGCACCATGGCTGAGGCAGTCCCCAGTTTCCTTTTTGAGACCGATGCGGCTGGTTGGAACATCTGGGCCAGTGAGGGCTGGTGTCGGTTCACCGGGCAGACGCCGGACCAAGTGGCCGGGCATGGCTGGGCGGAGGCGCTGCATCCCGATGATCGAGCGACCAATATAGACCGCTGGATGCAAAGCATGAAGGACCACGTGCCGTTTGAATCGCAGCAACGGTTACGGCGGGGTGACGGGACGTACGTGTGGGTCATTGCACGGGCGTTGCCGGTGCGCGACAGTCACGGCAATGTGACTCGCTGGGTTGGCTCGGTTACGAATGTGGACGACATCATACGGGTGCAGGAGGCTCTGCGGCAGAGTGAAGAACGGCTGCGGCTGGCTCTGGAAGGAGCTGATCTCGGCTCGTGGGACCTGAATGTGGAAACGGGACAGACACAATGGAACCGACGGCATGCAACCCTGCAGGGATATGAGGCGAGTAGCGGACCCGTGTCGATGCAAAAGTGGAAAGATCGCGTTCATCCGGACGATCTCGACCGAGTCATGGCGGCAGTCGAACGAGCCAAGGTTGAACAGGGATTGTTTGCCGAAGAACATCGGATTCTGCGGGCCGACAACGAAGAAGAGCGGTGGCTCTCGCTGTACGGCCGGTTCTCCTACGACGAGAGGGGAACGCCGGTCCGTTTCAGCGGCGTCTCGCGCGACATCACCGAACGCAAAGAGACGGAGATCAAGGCGCGTCGAGCGGCAGCCGACCTTGCCGAGGCGCAGCGGATCGCCAAGCTCGGCAGCTGGCGGTTTGATATCGCGACCGACAGAATCGTACTCTCAGACCAGTTATGCCGCATGTTCGACGTCGAGCCGTCGCCGCTCGGGCAAACGTACGAGTCGTTCCTGGGGCTGGTCCATCCCGATGATCGACCAGGGGTTGTCCAGGCGAACGTCGAAGCAAGGGCGCACGGGACGCCCTTCGATATGGAGTTCAGGGTCGTGAAGCGAGATGGGTCGGTGAAGACGATGCGCGAGCTCGGCTACGCGAGCAGGGATGCGGTCGGCCAGGTCGTCGGCCTGTTTGGAACGGTGCAGGATATTACTGAACGCAAACAGGTTGAAACGGCGTTGCGCGAGAGTGAAGAACGGCTGCTGTTGGCACTGGAGAGCGCCAACATGGGCACATGGGAGTGGGACGCTGAGACGGACTCGCTCCTGTGCAACCATTGGCAGGCTGCGTTATTCGGTGCCCGGCCAGGGGATTTTCCTTGTACCGGGGCCGAAGCGCTATCGAGGATTCATGCCGACGATCGTGCACGTATCTGCACTGTCGTCCGCAAAGTGTTGGGAGAAGGCGTGACGGTGAGAGAAGAGTTTCGCGTCGTCCATGCCGACGGCTCGGTTCGCTGGCTTTTTGGGTCTGGTCGGCCCGTACAGGATGAGCATGGTCGCGGTCGGCATGTGGTCGGCGTCTGTCTCGATATCACGGAACGTCGGCAGGACCAGGAAAGGGCAAAGAACTTGAAAGAAATCCTAGAGACGCGCGTGCGTGAACGGGCAGCACAGCTGGTCGAAGCCAACGAGCGCTGGGATTGGGTCGTGCGCGCGACCAATGACGCAATCTGGGACTGGGATCTCGTCCGCGACACCGCTTATTTTTCTCCTCGCTGGAAGGAGATGCATGGTTTTCAGGCAAGTGACCAGCCGGAATCGAGGGAGGACTGGCAGAGGCGCATTCATCCGGAAGACCAGCCGGCCATCCTGGTCGGCCTTGAGGCTTATCTCAGTGGTGAGAAGGAGACATTCTCGGAGGAATACCGTATCCAACGGAAAGACGGCACCTATTTCTGGGTGTTCGACCGGGGGATTGCCATCTACAATGAGCAGGGGCGTGCCGTCCGGATGGTCGGTGCCGAAACGGACATCACCTGGCGGAAGGGGGTCGAGCAGACCCTGCGTTTCAGAGAACAGCAGTTTCGCACGCTCGCAGACAATGTGCCGGCCCTCTTTGCCTATGTTGACCGTGACCGGCGTTATCAGTTCGTCAACAAACAGTATGAGCACCTCTTCCGGCGCCCCCATGAAGAGATCACGGGCATGTCGGTCTGTGACCTGCTGGGCCTAGAAAGTTATGCGGAGGTCCGATCCCAGCTGGACAAGGCACTTACGGGAGAATCGGGGTCCTTCGAGTATGAGCTCAAGCTGCCGGACGGCAGCGGGCATTTCTTGTCGGTACGATATATGCCGGATCGGAATGACCGAGGTGAAGTCATAGGGGTCTTCGCACTGAGTGCCGACATCACGGTGCTGAAGTCGAACGAGATGTTGTTGCGTGAACGAGAAGCGCAACTCCGAGAGCTCGGGGCTAAGTTGCTCCGGGCGCAGGAGGAGGAGCGGCGGCGGATCTCGCGGGATCTGCATGACGATGTCATGCAACGGATGGGCGCCCTGGCATTGGAGCTGCATGCCCTCGCTTCTTCCACCTCCTCGTGCGATATGGAGCTTCGCTCACAGATCAAGGGCTGTGGGGCGTCGGCGGAGCAACTGACCACCGACCTGCAACGGATGGCGCATCAACTCCATCCGTCGGTTCTGGAGTTTGGTGGGCTAGAAATGGCCGTGCGCGAACAGGTCCATGAATTCGGCGCACGAACCGGGTTGTCTGCAGAAGTGATCACACTGAATGTGCCTAGGGACATCCCGTTGGACCATGCCACCTGTCTCTATCGCGTGTTACAGGAGGGCCTCCAGAATGTGCAGAAGCACGCCAACGCGACCACGGTGTTGGTGCGTCTCTTGCGCACAGGCCAAGGTCTGGGGCTCTGTATCCACGATGATGGACGAGGGATGGAGAGCACCGATGGAACTGGCCGGCGGAGGGGACTGGGGCTGACCAGTATGGCGGAGCGGGTAGGGATGTTGGGCGGCCGTTTTCGCATTCGTGCAATACCGAATGATGGGACGGAACTCCACGCCTGGGTGCCACTGGAAGAGAGCACATGTGAGACGTGACATGTCATATGAGGGCTGCACGCATGGTGAGCGGGCGAGAATCAACAGAGCGTCGGCTTGAATCCTGTCGACGCAGGGAGATAGGGTAAACCCATGTCTGAGATGCTGACAGATAAAAAGCCTCGCCTGCTCATGGCTGATGACCATTCGATCATGCTGGCCGGACTGCGCAAATTGGTGGAGGGCACGTGCGACGTCGTCGGGGCCGTCGAAGACGGCCGTGCGTTGGTCGAGGCGGCCGAGCGGTTGAGACCGGACCTAATTCTGGTCGATATTTCGATGCCGCTGCTGAACGGCATGGACGCGGCTCGGCAGATCAAGAAGTCGCTGCCGGATGCGAAGATCATTTTTTTGACGATGCATGCTTCTCCGGTATTTGCCACCGAGGCGCTTCAGGCCGGTGCCAGCGGCTACCTGTTGAAACAGTCCGCAGCCTCCGAACTGCCGCATGCGATCGACACCGTACTCAAGGGACAGACCTATCTCACACCGACCATCACCAGGCCAGTTCTCGAGTCGATTGTGACACGGAATCGGTCAGAGCTGAAAAAAACGCTGATGCAGTTAACCCCTCGGCAGCGAGAGGTGCTGCAGCTTCTTGCGGAAGGCAAGAGTCCAAAGGATATTGCGCGTCTCTTAAACCTGTCGGTCAAAACCGTGGATTTTCACAAGATGCGGTTAATGGAGCAACTCAACCTCCATTCCACGTTGGCTCTGTGCAAGTTCGCCATCGCCGAAGGGCTGGTGAGTGCCGACACCGGTCTCTCTCAGAATCTGTAGGAGATCGCCTCTCTCGGGTTCTGGGAAAATCCGCGTGTGTTTCTCAGCTGTCTCCCAGCACTATTTTCTCATCCTCCAAGGTGCTTACCTAGTATTGTCGTTGCACGGAATCCGGTATCCTCGTTCGGTGTATCGATCGACAATCAGCGAGGACGCGAGCGCTCGACCGCCGACCACGTTGGTTTCGACCGGGTATCATGTTGGTGTGAGTTGATGTGAACGGAGGGAAGCCATGCAACTATCACGTATCAAGGGAATGGCCATGGAGCGGAGTGCAAAACTGCTCAATGCTGTCGCGTCGCCGCCCGACATTCAACTCGTCTCGGAGCAGAGCTGTGTCCATGGCCGAATGATTGATGAGGTGCGGACGAGGGGAGGAAAACGGACCGGGAAGGTCCGCTGCCTGGAATGCCAGGCCATCATTGCCGACCCGTATCAAGGCATGAAGTGAGAGGCGTCATGACGAGCGTGGTTGGAGCATGTAAATCGCCTGGTCCGTTCTCATTGCCGATCTAGGGACCAACCTAGTTCTCATATCCATCGGGTTTCCGTACAGTCTCGGAGGTCAAGAGCCTGTTCGTCAGGTGCCTCTGGTGTGGCTTTCTCCTTTCAAGAGGCGGAGTGTAACCGAGGCGATGGGAGCTTATTCGGACCGCGTGCGGACGGGCCTGAGCGTACGTCATTAGGTGGAGGGGAGGCTATTGGCAAATCCACTGGTCAACTCTAGACCACGACTCATGCGGGAGGCCTGGGTAGCGGTTGCCCTAGCTGTAGTCTTCGGGGCGTTCCTATCAGTTCAGTCCTGCCTTCCGGAACCGAAGCTCATGGCTCCGTCATGGGCCGAGGAAGCCAGCCTTCCGTCTGCGTCATTGATTCCGAGCTCGCAGACCGTCGTTGCCGTGGCGAAACAGGCCAAGGCCTCGGTGGTCAACGTGTCTTCGACTACGAATGTGGGTGAGGGGCCGGGTCTCTCAGAAGCGCCTTCTCCGTTCTTCGATGATCCGTTCTTCCGTCGTTTCTTTGGTGAAGAGCTTCAACGACGATTCCGCCAACCGAGGGACTTCCCTCAAGAAGGTATGGGCTCCGGCGTGATCGTGAGCGCTGATGGCTATATTGTCACTAATAATCACGTCGTCGAGCATGCAGACGAGATCGAAGTCTCGTTGTCGGACAAGCGCACATTCAAGGCGAAGGTCATCGGCACTGATCCGAAAACTGATGTGGCGGTGATCAAGATCGAGGCGACCGGCCTCCCGATTCTGCCATGGATGGACTCCGGTCGCCTTGAGGTCGGTGAACTGGTTCTGGCCGTCGGGAGCCCATTCGGACTCACCCAGACCGTGACGATGGGCATCATCAGTGCCGTCGGACGAGCCAACATGGGGATCGTGGATTACGAAGATTTCATCCAAACCGACGCGGCCATCAATCCAGGGAACTCGGGCGGGGCGCTCGTCAATTTGCACGGCGAATTGGTCGGGATCAATACAGCTATTTTCACCAGGACCGGCGGCCATATGGGCATCGGGTTTGCGATTCCGAGCAACATGGTCCGGACCGTGATGGACAGTTTGATCAAGCACGGCAAGGTGGTACGGGGATGGTTGGGGGTCTCGATCCAAGCATTGACGCCGGATCTGGCGAAAGAGTTCGGGGTGTCGGACACCGCAGGCGCGCTGGTTGCTGACGTGATGGAGGACAGCCCGGCAACGAAGGCCGGCCTTGAGCGAGGAGACATCATCACGGAGCTCAACGGGAAACCGGTGAACGATCCGACCCATCTCCGCACGCTGGTGGCGGACTCGGCGCCGGGGACGAAGGTGACGATCACCCTGCTTCGTGATAAGCGCCGCAAGTCTTTGGACGTGACGTTGGGTGAGCTGCCGAAAGACGAGTCGGCCCAGGCGAAATCTGAAGACGCCAAGGGGAAACATGCGCTGGCCGGGGTCCGGGTCGGACCGTTGTCGCGAGAGGAAGCGCGCGAGTTGCGAATTAAGGGTGGCGTGGTGGTGCGTCGGATCGATCCTTCCAGTCTCGCCGCCCAAGCAGGTTTGCAGGAAGGTGACGTGGTCCGCGAGGTCAATCGTCAGGCCGTGACCTCGATCGAAGAGTTTGAACAGCAAGTCGGCAAGCTGAAGGCAAAGGACCGGGTGCTCTTGTTGGTCACGAGGGGACGAGCCACGATTTATCTGGCGATCACTCCGGGGTGAGTTCCGAAATACGTAGAGGAGCTTTCTATTGTTGAAGCACGAGGTCACGTGAGCAAACCGCACATTCTCTTGGCCGACGATCATCCGCAAATGCTGGCGAATCTCTGCCGCCTGGCGGATAAGGCCGGTGAGGTCGTCGGAGCGGTGACGGACGGGCGGGCGGCGGTGGACGTCTCGCGTCGTCTTCGTCCCGATGT
>JAHBWR010000108.1 GCA_019636875.1 Nitrospira sp. | reverse complement strand
CATTCGTCGATCAACGCTTCCAACTCGTCCCGATCCTGTTGCTGCACATCCAGGAATCTGACACCAAACGTCCGATCGACACTCCACTGAACCTGCGCCTGCTCGATTACGATCGGAACGTCATCCCCCGGCATCAAGAGTTTCACGACAATCGACTTGCCCGGTTCAACGTCCAGCGAACTCTCGATCCTGGCACCACCCATGGAAAGGTCAGTAGCCTTTCCCTCCACCTCGTGCGAGTTGGCCCGAAGCAGGCTCTTGACCTGTGTCGACACTCGACGATGCTGCCGCCGTTCCATACGAATCAAGAATACCCTATCTTTACCCCCAAAAGCACCTAGGCAGCGGCTCAAGTCACTGATTGTTCAGCCGTTCTCTTGCAAGTCGGCGAATCTTTTCGCTAAGGTACGGCACGATGGATGGAGCTCGTTCGCGCCAACTGATCTTTGCCTGCGCGAGCGGGCTGCTTTTACCCCTCTGTTTTCCAAAGTTCGACCTAGGATTGCTGGCCTGGGTCGCGCTTATTCCCCTCCATCTCGCACTCGATCAATGTTCCAAACAGCGGGCATTCTGGATCGGCTGGCTCAGCGGTGTCATCGGATTCACTGGCATCATGGCCTGGGTGGTCACGGCTATGACGACCTATGGCAAGGTGCCGGAGCCGATCAGTTACGCCATTCTGTTACTCCTTACCACCTATCTCGGACTGTATGTCGCAATCTATAGCCTTGCGTTTGTCTGGCTCCGCGAGCTCATCCCACGCTATGGAATTTTCTTCGCACCCTGCTTCTGGGTCGCGCTCGAATTCCTCCGAACCTATCTTCTCTCAGGCCTTCCCTGGTGTCTCCTGGGGTACTCCCAATACCGTGAATTGGACTTGATTCAGGTGGCGGATCTGACCGGTGTCTACGGAGTGTCCTTTTTAGTGGTCTTGGTGAATGTAGCCGTGGCCGAACTGATCTTGTGGATCATGCCGTTTTTCCGCGGCTTTCATCCGGTAAAACTTCCGTGGGAACTTCTCACGGCTACCGCAGCCTGTATGGTGCTCTCCTGGTTCTATAGTTCGGCGGTCCTCAGTGATAGAACCGCCCAACAGACCCACCTCTCCATCACGGTGGGTGTCGTCCAACCGAACATCGATCAAGCCGTGAAGTGGGATGCCTCGTATCGTGAAGAGACGATGCGTCGTCTTGACCGCCTGACAGGACAACTGAGCACCGATACCGATTTGATCGTGTGGCCGGAGGCCGCCACCCCGTTCATCTTGGAGCGGGAAAAGGACTATCAGCTTGAACTGATCTCGTGGGCGGAACGCGCTCAGGCTCCGCTCCTGCTCGGGAGTCCGGCCCTGCGGTTTTACCCGGATCGCCGACCGTACCTCCTGAACAGCGCCTACCTGCTGGGAATCGACGGGATGATTCTCGGCCGGTATGACAAGCACCATCTCGTCCCGTTCGGGGAATACATCCCGCTCAAATCATCGTTGCTGTTTTTTCTCGACAAACTTGTCGAAGGGATCGGTGACTTTGAGCCGGGTCCGGGATCGAAAACCCTGTCGTTCAGTCCCAAGTCGTTGAGACACGACAAGGCCGGCACCCCCCGGTCTGTGAAGTTCGGTGTCGCGATCTGCTACGAAGTCATCTTCCCGGATCTCGTCCGCCAATTCGCTGCAAACGGGGCCGAGTTTCTGGTCACGATCACGAATGACGGATGGTTCGGTCCCTCTTCGGCACCGGCGCAGCACTTTGCGATGGTCGTCTTTCGTTCGATCGAAAACCATCTTGCCTTTGCCCGGGCCGCCAACACTGGAATTTCCGGGTTCGTCGATCCGTTCGGACAAATCACGCAGGCCACGCCTCTTTTTACAGAACTGGCTTTGCACGCAACGATCCCCATTAAATATTCCCGCACATTTTACAGCTACTATGGCGATGTGTTTGCCTACGCTTGTGTTATAATCTGCGCGCTCTTGTGCCTGTTCGGATATTTCCGCACGAAGGAACCAGCCCTAACGATTATCACGCCGGCATGACGGAAGGAGGATCGTTCCATGTTAGAGGAAGTAGAAGCTCGCGTTCGCGCCCTCACCGCGCAAGTTTCGGAATTACGGGGGCATCTTTGACTTCGCTCACATGACCGCCGAGTTGGAAGAACTTGAGGCCCAGATGGGCCAGCCGCATTTTTGGAACGACACCCGCACCGCGGCGGTGGTAAGCCGAAAAAAGGCCACCATCGAACGTGAACTCCAGCAGTGGCGTGAAATTGAAGCCAAGATGGACGATTTGGGCGCCCTGTTGGAACTCGCCCATGAGAGCAGCGACGCAGGACTCGAGACCGAATTGGCGAGTGAGCTGAATCAGCTAGAGCCTCGCCTTGCCACCCTGCGACTGGAACTGCTCCTTTCGGGCGAGCTGGATTCGAACAATGCCATCCTGGCGATTCATCCCGGCGCGGGCGGCACGGAGTCTCAGGATTGGGCACAGATGCTCATCAGAATGTACGTGCGATGGGCGGAGCAGAAGAAGTTCAAGGTGGAAACGTTGGACCTCCTACCCGGCGATGAAGCGGGGATCAAGAGCGTAACGGTTTCGATCACCGGTCCCTATGCCTACGGCTACCTCAAGGCCGAAGCCGGAGTACATCGCTTGGTGCGCATTTCTCCGTTCGACTCCAACAAGCGGCGACACACGTCGTTCGCGTCCGTCTTCGTGTATCCGGAACTGAGTGAAGATATTGATGTCGTGGTCGAAGACAAAGACCTCCGGATCGACACCTTTCGGGCCGGCGGCGCCGGAGGTCAGAACGTCAACAAAGTTGAGACCGCCATCCGCATTACACACTTGCCTAGCGGCATCGTGGTCCAATGCCAGAACGAGCGGTCCCAGCTCCAGAATCGCAACGGTGCCATGAAAATCTTGAAGGCTCGCCTCTTCGAACTGGAACAGAAGAAGAAGGAGGCAGAGTTCAACGCCATCGTTGGCGAGAAGAAGGACATCGCGTGGGGCAGTCAAATACGATCCTACGTGTTTCAACCGTACCAGATGGTGAAAGATCATCGAACAGGCCATCAAGTCAGCACCGTGTCATCCGTCATGGACGGCGATCTCGACAGGTTCATCGAAGCATTTTTGAAAAAGAAGCTCGGAAAGGGAAGTGAGCAACTCTCCCCCGTCGGGGGAGAGGAAGACGACATCTAGGGACTACTCGGCGACACCATGGACGAACTGAACGAACAGCGACAACAACGGATTAAGAAACTCGACCTGCTGCGAGGAGCCGGCGTCGCCCCGTACGGCACCCGATTTGAAGTCAAAGATCGAGCGGGTGAGTTGCTCAGGATGCACGGTGAGAAGCCCAAGGAAACCCTAGAGCAAGAGAAGGTCTCATGTACCTTCGCCGGAAGGGTCGTTGCGCTACGGCGCTTCGGGAAAGCCGGGTTTGCGGTCCTACAAGATGGGGCTGACCGCCTTCAGGTGTACCTCAAGAAAGACCTGCTTTCTGAGCAGGCCTACGCCGTGGTGGAACAGCTTGATCTCGGTGATTGGATCGGTGTCACAGGGACGTTGTTCCGTACAAAGACGAATGAATTCACGGTTGAGGTGCATCAGCTGACGTTTCTCAGCAAAGCGCTCCGCCCGCTTCCGGAAAAGTGGCATGGCCTGACGGATGTCGAAACCAGGTATCGACAGCGCTATGTCGATCTGATCGCCAATCCGCAAGTCCACCAGATCTTTTCGACCAGGAGCCGTATCATTGCCGGCATCCGAGCGTTTCTGATCGAACGGGGGTTCCTGGAGGTCGAGACCCCCATGATGCATCCCATTCCCGGAGGCGCCACGGCCAAGCCGTTCGTTACACACCATAATGCGCTCGGCGTGGATCTCTACCTACGCATCGCGCCGGAACTCTATCTCAAACGCTTGATTGTCGGAGGGTTCCCCCGCGTGTTTGAGATTAATCGGAACTTCAGAAACGAAGGCATTTCGACGATCCATAATCCCGAGTTCACGATGTTGGAGTTCTATGTCTCATACGCAGATTACCAGGACTTGATCGCACTCACCGAAGAGCTGGTCTCCAATCTGGCGCAGCAAATCCTCGGCAAGACGGTCATTACCTATCAGGGAAAGGACATTGTCCTCACACCTCCGTGGCGACGATGGTCCTACCACCAGGCCATTCTCGAGGTGAACCGCCTCGAGCCATCGGTACTGCAGGATCGAGAGAAAGCACTGGAAGCCGCCAAACGACTGAACGTCCCGATGGACCCCAAGGCCTCCTTGTTCACCATCGTGAACGAGATTTTCGAGGAAACAGTCGAGCCGAATTTGCAGCAGCCGACGTTCGTTACCGATTATCCCATCGAGATTTCACCCCTCGCCAGGCGAAAGGATGCGGACCCAACTTTGACCGACCGGTTTGAGCTCTACATCGCCGGACGGGAGATTGCCAACGCCTTTTCAGAGTTGAACGATCCGTTGGACCAACGCGAACGCTTTGAAGGCCAGGCTGCCCAGCGTGAGGCAGGAGACGATGAAGCCCATCTCGTCGACGAGGACTTCCTTCGCGCCTTGGAGTACGGAATGCCTCCAACCGCCGGAGAGGGGATCGGCATCGACCGGTTGATCATGCTGTTTACCGATCAGGCCTCGATCCGGGACGTGGTCCTCTTTCCTCAGCTCCGACCGGAGAAAGCCTAAGCGTGGCCCTGCCCTATGAAATTTTTGTCGGGCTCCGCTACTTGCGCGCTAAGCGTCGCAACCGAACGATCTCGCTGAACACATTCGTCTCCATCGCCGGCATCACGCTGGGAGTCGCCGCCCTTATCGGCACGGTCGGGATTATGACCGGCTTCCGGGAGGATATTCAGAGCAAGATTCTCGGCACGACGGCCCATATCATCGTTCAAGAACGCATGAAGGAGAATATGTCCGATTACGACAGTCTGGCCGATAAAGTTCAGACGGTCCCTGACGTCGTCGCCGCCACACCGTTCGTCCTTCGGCAAGTCTTGCTGACCACTCAATCGGGTGTGCAAGGAATCGTCCTTCGAGGGATCGACCCGAAACGAGAAGCCAACGTCACCGAGCTCTCGAACAACATTACATCCGGCCAATTGCTCGATCTCCTCGTGCCCGTGAAGGTGTTGCAAGCCCCGGCCGATGACCCTCACGGCAGCCTCCGTCCAGTGGAGAAACCCGGCATTATCCTCGGCAAAGAGCTGGCCCTCAGGTTGGGCGTATTTGTGGGCGACACGGTTAACGTGGTCTCACCCGTTGGTCCGATCAGCGCGATGGGCATGGTGCCAAAAATCAGAACCTTTGCCGTCGTCGCGCTCTTCCATTCCGGCATGTATGAGTACGACTCCTCGCTGGCCTATATCGAGCTCGGCGAGGCTCAGAAATTTTTCAACATGAATGGAAGCGTCTCTGGGATCGAAGTCAAGGTAACCGATGTGTTCCAAGCGGCAGAGACCGCTCGCCGAATCGAACAGGAACTCGGCTTCAGCCATGGGGCAAGAGACTGGATGCAGATGAACCGGAATCTCTTTTCGGCCTTGAAGCTGGAGAAGACGATGATGTTTCTGCTGCTCGTCCTAATCACGATTGTGGCCTCATTCAATATTGTCAGCACCCTCACCATGATCGTCACGGAGAAGCAAAAAGAAATCGCGATCTTGAAGGCCATGGGGGCGACAAAGCGCAGCATCCGGCGCATTTTCATGCTGAACGGATTGATCATTGGGTTCACCGGAACGGCCATCGGCATCCCACTCGGCTATACCTTTCTTTGGCTGATTCAAACGTTCTGGACGTTCGATCCAACGGTGTACTATATCTCGACCATTCCCGTTCACGTATTGGCAGAAGATGTGCTCCTGGTGGCTGGCTCTGCCATTCTGATCAGTTTTGTCGCAACCGTGTACCCGGCCAATCAAGCCGCGAAGCTCGAGCCGGTCGCCGCCTTGCGCTATGAATAGAGAAGACGGACAGAGCCACATTCTTCTTTAAACAATTCGAGTCTCAGCCATCGGAACTCACACCTGAACATGATTAAAGCGATCAACCTTCACAAATCGTTTTCGATGGGCTCCTATGAAATACCCGTGCTAAGGGGGATCAATCTTGAGATCCAACGCGGCGAATTGGTGGCGATCGTGGGGGCCTCTGGAGCCGGCAAGAGTACCCTGCTCCATATTATCGGCACCCTTGATAAACCAAGCAGTGGGACCGTGACGTTCGATGGCCAAGACCTGTTTCGCATGACGGACAGCCAACAGGCGGAGTTCCGCAATCGGCGGATTGGGTTCGTATTTCAGTTTCACCACTTGCTCGCTGAGTTCACCGCACTCGAGAATGCTTGTATGCCGGCGCTTGTCCAACGTCGAGAGCCTGCGTCGGTCAAAGCCGATGCGACCACGCTTCTCACCGAGGTTGGGTTGGGGCATCGCCTCCACCACAAGCCAGGCGAGCTATCCGGTGGTGAGCAACAACGAGTGGCCATGGCTCGTGCATTGATGCAGAATCCTGACTTGGTCTTGGCCGACGAACCGACCGGGAATCTCGATACCCATAGCGGGGAAGGACTGTTCGGGCTGATGCGCGTCTTGAATAAGACGCGAGGAACCACGTTTGTGATCGTGACACACAACGACAAACTCTCCGCCCAGTCCGACCGCATCATTCGCATGCAAGACGGCCAGATTGCTTGAGTCGATCCAGCAGGCTTCTCGCTTTCAATCGCGCTTTGGTCCGGCCCCATGCCATCGGAGAGCGAGCGGGAAGGCCTGCAATCCTTGACGAACCACCATTCCTTCTCTAGACTCCCTAAATTAGCTCTGGCCAAGGATTTGAGATGCGCTGGTCGCCGTCGGTTTGCATAGGCGTGTTGCTGGCTACCTCAGCGCTTCCACCTCAGGTATCGGCGACAGAATTTGTCATTTCCGGTCCTCGTGCCATGGGCATGGGCGGAGCCGGAGTTGCCGTCACAACTAACGCACTCGCGACCTACTGGAATCCTGCCGGATTGGCCATGACGCAGACCGTGGATATCCGTGCTCAGGGAGGAGGCCTGGCGATCGATCGACTCGGGATGGGTGATGCGTTGAACGACCTGGAAAAATTCAACACGAGCGACATGTCTCCGGCCAATCTCGCCCAGGCTCAAGAGATTGCAGCTCGCGTGAATCAGCCAGGCGCTGCTGTCACGGTCAACGGATCCGCCGGGCTGTACCTGAAAGGTCACCTCGGCGAGCATGCATTCGGATTCAACGTCTCGAACGTCGCTACGGGCGGCGGATTCGTTTCCACGCCGGTGCAAGCGACCCAACCTGGTGGAGTCGGCACACCCATCACGATTGCGGGCCAGATGGCGCTACGCGGCCTTGAGGCCAGACAATTGGCGTTTTCCTATGCCTATGCGTTCTCCGACAAGACATTTGCCATCGGCATTACGGCGAAAGTGATTCAAGGCGCCTCATACAATGGATCGACCACTCTTCAAAGTGGCAGCGGTGTCAGCACGATCGACCACTTCGGCAAGCCGACAATCTCCACGACCTACGGGATTGACATCGGAGCGATCTACCGCCCATCGTCCTTGATTCGGTTCGGCATCGTCGCAAAGGATATCAACACACCGACGTTCGATGCAGCCGGCGGAGGGGAACTCAAACTCGATCCACAGGTCAGGGCTGGTGTCGCGATCAATCCCTACTCCACCTTAACCTTGACGGCAGACGTGGATGTCACTTCGAACAAGACTTTTGTACCAGGAGTGAAGAGCCAGCTCTTGAGTCTCGGGATTGAACAAACGATCCTGACCGAATTTCTGTCGTTCAGGGTTGGAACGTTTAAGAATATGCAGGACGCATCGACCCCCTTCGTCCCCACGGCAGGGTTGGGCATGCGGTGGTTCAACTTCCGTGCAGATGCCGGGGGAGGATATGACTTCCGCGAAAAAGGAGCCTTGGTTTCCGCTTCCATTTCCTTTACATTCTGATGGTATACTAGTTTTATGTTGCCTCGAACATATGCACAGACGTTCGTTCTTGTCGGACTCGTTCTCCTGCTAAACGGCTGTGGTGGCCTGCAGGAGGTGTGGGAAGGCCCAGGCGCCAGAGTGTTCCGCCCCCAGAGCATCGCCGTGTTACCACCAATGGCGAGTCAGTACGACAGCGCCCGTGAAGACATTCAAGAGGTTTTGGCCGTCGCCCTCACTCGGCAGGGGCGCATCGAACGGGTCGTCTCACCGGAAAACGTCACGGATATCTTTCAGGCTTCTAAAGAGGCCTTCGACTCACTGGTATTTTATTTCTCCCGCCTTGAGATGACCGGTCAATCCGATAAAGATTCCGCCGTCAATCTTGGAAAATCGCTCAATGTCGATTCGTTTCTAGTCGTCAGGGTCAATTCCTGGGAATACGTGCGGAAGGAAGGTGATAACGTCGGCCGTGTTGGACTGAGCCTACGACTGGTCGATGCCACCACCGGCACAACGGTTTGGAAAGCGCGCCACGAACGGTCCAACAGCTATATGTTCATCAAGCCGAGCCTCAAACAAATCGCCAAGGACCTGGCCGACGAGATGATTAAATACATGCCCCCGCAAGCCAAACCCTAGCCTTCACTCCACATCTCGTCAACTTTGATCTCTCACTCTTATCAGAGCGTCGTCGATTCTGGCTGTCCCACGCCGTACATCCAGCGCCCATGTTTAGAGAGGTAGGCCCTTCAGGTAAGCTCTTCACCATCAGTGCGCATCATCCGACTGAGTCTTTCCAAGAAAGCGAGAATAGAGATAGATCTGGTAGGCCAGAATGAGCAGGGCCCCGACCACAAACCACACCATCCCGATGGTCAATCCATAGGAATCGGTGGCTGCGTTATAGACGGTGAGGCTGAACGTCAGATCCGTCGTAGAGAGCAAGATGTACGGATGCATTCCGAACATCACGCTGGAGAGCATGAGAAAAATAAACACACAGGACGCGAGAAATGCAGGGCGATCGCGCCGGCAAAGCCGAAAATACAGGCTGTATCCCAGGGCGATAACCCCGATGACCGGCGCAATGTACACCACGGGGTGACGGGAAAAGTTGAGGCTGAGGTTCGGTTGGACCGTCGGTACAGCCATCACAGTCAGCGCAGTGCATCCTGCTGATACCCACCCAAGAATCCAAGCGGCCGAGACGGCCCGTTGATACAGCGCTCCTTCCGTCTTCGTGACGAGGTAATTCGCGCCATGGAATGCTAGGACCACCGCACTCGTCAGCCCCAGCAGCACGGTGAACCAATCAAGAATCCCAGGCGCTGATCCTGGCTGAAAGTCTGTCCAAAACGGAACAAAGAAGTACCCATCTTGATTGAGCGGCACCCCACGAATCAAATTTCCCAACGCCGTACCAAAAACAATCGCCAAGAGCAGACTGGAGACGCTAAAGGCCATATCCCATGCCTGCTTCCATAGCACATGGTTAACCTGTACCCGCAATTCCAACGCCAGGCCACGAAAGATGAGTAACCACAGCACCAAGATCAGCGCGAGATAGAAGCCGCTGAATCCGGCCGCGTAGGCCTTGGGATAGGCGAAGAAGAGGACGGCGCCCGCAGCGATCAACCACACCTCGTTGGCGTTCCATACCGGGCCGATCGAGGCACGTACGATTTGGCGTTCCGCTTCGGTCCGAGCCACAAACGGATAGACCATACCGACGCCGAAATCAAAACCATCCAAGACCACATACATGGCCAGCATCACGGTGACGATGATAAACCACGTTGTTTCCATTACTCGCTCATCCCTTGAGAACCATCCATCGCGGGTTGATCAAGCGAGGCCGGCCCTTGTCGAATGATGTTGCTGATAAGCAGGACGAACAGCAAGGCGAGGAGTAAATACAATCCTATAAACCCTATCAAGGTAAAGAGGGCATTCCCTGAATGCACGAGCGGCGACGTGCCGTCCGATGTCCGCAGTAGGCCATACACCAGCCAAGGTTGTCGCCCCAGCTCCGCGGTCATCCATCCGGCTGACGTAGCGATGTACGGGAACGGCGCACACAGCATCAACCACCACAGCAGCCACTTCATGTTGAACAGCCTGCCCCGCCACAGTGAGAGGAGGGCCAGGCCGAAGAGGAGGGCAAAAATCGTCCCTAGTCCTGCCATGACATGATAGGCGTAATAGAGGAGCGGAAGATTATCCGGCCACTCATCGCGAGGAAACGCATCGAGCCCCTTCACATTGGCATAGAGGTCGTTGTACACGAGAAAACTGAGCGCACCTGGAATCTCAATCGGGTTATCAATGGTCATCGTTTCGAGGTTGGGTTGGCCGATCAGATAGAGACCGGCCCCTCGTTCCGTCGTGAAGAGTCCTTCAAATGCGGCTCCTTTGATCGGTTGATGCGTAAATACCTGGTCGGCATTACCGTGACCCGTTGGGAATATCATCAGCCCGGACGCGATCGCGCCGGCGACCACCCCGATGCGGAGAAATGTCTTGGCATGGGACAGATGCTGACCGGATAGCAGATAGTAAGCACCCACCGCGGCCACGACACTGGACGCCGTGACGACCGTCGTAGTCATGTTGTGCACGTATTGCCAGAAGAGCCATGGATTGGTCAGCAACCCACTCAAGCTATTGACGAACACCCGGCCATCGTCACTCACCTGATAGGCGACGGGGTGCTGCATCCAGGCGTTTGTGGCTAAGATGAAGTACCCCGACAACCAGGTCCCGAGAAAGAGCATCAGGGTGGCAAACCATTGCACCCGCCGACTGAATCGCTTCCGATACAACAGCATCCCGAGAAAAGAAGATTCGAGGAAAAATGCAAAGATCCCTTCCATGGCGAGCGTCTGTCCGATCACGCCTCCCGCATAGTTGGAAAATCGTGCCCAGTTGGTTCCGAATTGAAATTCGAGCGGGATCCCCGTGACGACGCCAAATCCGAAATTGAGGGCGAAGATCTTGGTCCAGAAGTCTGCGACTTCTTCTGTATGGGCATCACCAGTCAGCAGCACCCGGCTGCGCAGGTAGAACAGCAGAAAGGCCAACCCCATCGTCAGCTGTGGGAAGAGGTAGTGGAAGGTGGCAGTGAAGGCAAATTGAAGCCGGTCGTAGAGGAGTGCGCTGGTCATGTGGTGATGCGAGTCTAAGAAGGGGACACACCAAACCTCAAAAGTTTCACTACTGTAACAACAAAACCAAGATGACCAAAGCATTGCGAGAAAAATTGGCAAAGGCT
>JAHBWR010000107.1 GCA_019636875.1 Nitrospira sp. | reverse complement strand
CAGGACGTGAAGGCGAGATTCTTCCGAGAAGCCGAATCCACCGGACGGTTGTCCCATCCGAACATCGTGACGATTTTTGATGCCGGAGAGGAGCAAGACCTTGGGTATATTGCCATGGAGCTACTTCAAGGGACGACACTGAAGGAGTGGTCGAGAAAGCCAAATCTGATGCCGTTTCAAAAAGTGATATCGATCCTGGCAACCGTTGCGGAGGCCATGGACTATGCCCACCAACAAGGCGTCGTACATCGCGACATTAAACCAGCCAACATCATGGTCACCAACGACGACGCCGTGAAGGTCATGGACTTCGGCATCGCTAAAATGGCGACTTTTTCAAAAACGCAGACGAATATTGTGATGGGCACACCGACCTACATGTCGCCGGAACAGATCGCCGGAAAGAAGGTCGATGGCCGCTCCGATATCTTCTCTTTAGGCGTGGTCATGTTCGAACTCCTTACCGGCCGCCCACCGTTTATGGCGGATAATGTGTCGGCCTTGCTGTTTGCGATCGCTCATAACCCTCATCCCAGCCTCAAAGCTATCAGACCCGACATGCCTCCCCTCCTCAAGACTATCCTGGATCGCGCACTCCATAAAGACCCAGTCCATCGTTATCGCCGCGCCAGTGAGTTCGCTACAGAGCTCCGTGCTTGCGTCGCAGGCTTAGCTGCCTAACGGTACCAGCGTTAGAAGGAAGCACCTGAGATATCGTTAGTTCCTGGTTTGAAGCCGTCCTTTGGGCAGGCTTTGATAGCAGCCTTCTGAGAGATCCTGTTCATGTTCTTGGAGGCATTGCAAGACACCACCATCTGCAGTTGGCACCGTACGACAAAACCGCCTTACATCGACGACACAGGCCACCTTATATCCCTCGGCTTCTTTCCAACGCACTAAGCGCTGCTGCACGATCTGTTGACAGGATGCATCGAACCGCTTGAGGCGCTGCATCACACAGCGTCGACGGTCTTCTCCAGCGAGAGAATCAGGACAATACTGCTGGATCTCTGCGTCACACTTCACTTCCGCAATCTTCCTGGCACGGCTATCGAGCGGAACAGATACCCCCCCCAGAGTCCTCACTGGTGCCGCCTGTCCGGTGCCAACCGAGTTTGTCATCGGCCGACTGGGGATACCGGGAATCGAGAGGTCGAGAGACGGGGCACGCGAAGTTTGAACCGAGGATGCCCCTGATTGAGACGACATCAGCTCTTCTTTCGATGGCAAATTCGCCCAGACGATGGCCCAGACTAAGCTCAATCCCCCGACTGTGACGACGATAGTAATAGGTTTCACAGATTGGTCTGAAGGCTTCGACGTCTTCATGAAACTGAGGATAGAATAAAGCCTCTTGAAAATCACTGAAACGGGAGTTTTGCGCAGCGTCTATCACCCAGGGGAATGGCCGACACCAGTAGATCAATCGGAACGGGCGGGAATTCAGCTATCTGGAGTTTCAACGATATGATTCTCGAACCTGGTGCAGCCTTCAGCCAGCAACCGGTTGGTCAGCATCTCCCCAGGCCACTCGATCGGCAGGTCGGCGGTAAAGACCCATACATCCGGAGAGGTCCACACGGGGCCGTGTTCGTCCGGAAGCTCAGGATCAAAGAGATCGGTCCAGACCGGCATATACACCCCATTTCCGCATTGCGTATGGAGATGCACGATGGTGCGGGACCTCACCAGCGGATCCAGTTCTCTCCACACTGCAGCAGTCTCATCGGCCAGATGATGCAACCGCACCGCATTCTGTGCGTCAAACATGGCATAGGCCGCATAGACCGGCGCCTCGATGGTATCAGGTGCGCAGGCTAACTCCGGACACTGCTTGACCAACCCATCGAGCAGTTCCCGACGTTGATGATCTTCCCATGAGTCAGGCAACCCCGGATCCGACGCACCAATCAATTCAAATAACAGAAACGCCGTGTTTTCAACCGGAGGAAGAAGTCTCGCAGCCACCGATTGCGCGCGCCGTGAATCCGCGACGGTGACCAGGTGATCATGGAGCATTTGGAGATTCAACATCTCCAAGGTGGCATCGGTCAAGAGCCGTGACTCGACTCGCACGACCGTCCCGGCAGGAAGCTGGAGATAACGATGGAGGAGATCAGCCGTCGCAATGGGATCGATCTTGAGTTTCAGAGGCGCGGTGAGATTCGCTTGTAAGGGCAGCTCCAATGCCGCGATGGTGGCATAGGTCGGCTTTTCATCACTCGGCCCATCCAGCAGTAAGGTACAACTCGCCTCCGCCACAAGATCGAACAGCCATTCCGCCATTTCTTCGTCGAGCGCGGCAAGCACCGTCAGAAGATCATGTTCGCGTCCCTGTTCAAGAAATGCCTGCAGCGTATCGATCGCATCATCCGTGTCGCCATGATCGTGACGACGGGCGTTGATGAGATGGATAAGATCACGCGTGAGCGGATCCGGGCGAGACCAGGCTAACATCGATGTCCCCTAGAACGACACATGCCACACGATCGCGAGAACCTCAAAATCCATGTTGCCAAACTTTTCATACCCATGCAAGCATCGCCACATTACTTATATCCGTGACTGAGACCCAGTTTTTTATCGTCACCGTCGTTAGTCTCCGATGATCTTCACCAGCACGCGCTTACGGCGCCGTCCGTCGAACTCGCCGTAGAAAATCTGTTCCCATGGACCAAAGTCGAGCTTGCCCTCGGTGATGGCAACAACGACTTCTCGTCCCATGATCTGCCGCTTCAGGTGTGCGTCGCCGTTGTCTTCACCTGTGTTGTTGTGCCGGTAACGCGCTTCATGTGGAGCAAGCCGTTCGAGAAATTCATCGTAGTCCTGTAACAGACCAGGCTCATCATCGTTAATGTACACGCTTGCGGTAATATGCATTGCGTTGACCAACACCAAGCCTTCCCGGACCCCACTCTGCTTTACCAAGGCTTCGATCTGTGGCGTGATATTCAGATAAGCTCGTCTGGTCTTCGTCTCAAACCAGAGTTCTTCTCGGTAGGATTTCATGTTGGTCGATCAACGCATTGTGCCTTCCGGTTCGATCCACATGCAAGAGGTCCCGACGAATCAACGCTGCGATGAATATCTGGGTTCGAGAGAAGAGACTATAATACCCTTGCACGATCATGGCCACCCTGCGTTCATCACCTCGGCTCTCAGCAAATGCTCTGACGGTCTTGCGTCAACGCTATTTGGCGAAAAACTCGCGTGGCGTCACCGTAGAGTCACCTCATGATATGTTCCGCCGAGTCGCAACTGATATTGCCTTGGCCGAGCCCGTCAGACAGCAAGACAAGGTTGCCCGGCAGTTTTACGACATGATGGCCTCTCTGAGGTTCCTCCCTAATTCACCGACCTTGATGAATGCAGGACGACCACTCCAACAACTCTCGGCCTGTTTTGTAATACCAATAGAGGATTCCTTGGAGTCTATTTTCGATGCAGTGAAGCAGCAAGCCCTCATTCATCAATCCGGCGGGGGAACCGGTTTTTCTTTCAGCCACATTCGCCCCCGTGGTGACCGCGTTGCAACCACGAACGGGCTGGCATCAGGTCCTCTCTCCTTTATGCGCCTGTTCAACCTGGCCACCGACGTCATTAAGCAAGGTGGCACGAGACGGGGTGCCAATATGGGTATCCTGCGCGTCGACCACCCCGACATTCTGGACTTCATTTCCCTGAAGACAGAACCTGCTGAAATGACGAACTTCAATCTCTCGGTCGGACTCTCTGACCGTTTCATGCGCGCAGTCAGGCAAGGTCGGTCATACCGCTTGATGCATCCCCGAACCGGCAAACCGGTCCGACAGCTCCCCGCTCAGATGATCTTCGACCGGCTCGTGGAAGCGGCTTGGCGATCCGGAGAGCCGGGCATCCTGTTCCTCGACACGATCAACAAGGCAAATCCCACACCTCAGCTCGGCCTCATTGAAGCAACGAATCCTTGCGGCGAACAACCACTTCTCGCCAATGAATCCTGCACGCTCGGATCGATCTAATGTTGACCGCTGCCTGAGGGTCTCCCGCGGGAAAGCCTCCATCAATTACACACAACTGGCCGAGATGATTCCCCTCACCGTTCGGTTTCTCGATGACGTGCTCGATCGCACTCGATTTCCACTGGCATCGATTGAAACCCAAACCAGACAAACGAGGAAAATAGGCCTTGGGATCATGGGGTTTGCCGATGCATTGATCCAGCTTGGAGTCCCATACGATACAGAAGAAGCCCTACAGATCGCAGACCAGTTGATGGGATTCATCCAGTTCCATGCCCACAACGCATCTCAGGAGCTTGCACAGGAACGGGGAACCTTCCCCGGATACAAGGGAAGCCGCCTCGAAGCCGAGGGGCTGCACCGGCGTCACGCGACGGTCACGACGATTGCTCCGACCGGGACGATCAGTATTCTGGCCGATTGTTCGGCCGGGATCGAACCACTGTACGGCATCAGTGTCACTCACACAATCATGGAAGATATTCGCTTGGAACGTCTTCATCCTGAATTTGTCAAGCAAGTCAAAACCCGTGGCCTGTCCCTGCCATCAATACACCGGGCGCTTAATCATCAGGAGTCGATTCAACACCTCTCGCAGATTCCGAACGATCTGCGTCGGTTGTTTGTGACAGCACACGATATCGCCCCCGAGCACCATGTCCGCATGCAGGCCGTCTTTCAGCGACACAGCGACAGCGGTGTCTCCAAAACGATCAACTTGCCGCCTACCGCAACGACGAACGACGTCGCTGCCGCCTTCCTCTTGGCACACGAACTCGGCTGCAAAGGGTTAACGGTGTACCGCTCAGGCAGCCGAGAAGGTCAAGTCCTGTCCTGTTCGCATGTCCAATCCTGTTAAGCCAGAACGTGTCTCAGAACAACCCGTGCTGAATATCCATACAGAATTGACAGCCTATGCCCTTGATGATAAGTACTTTTTCAGGCTGTACGATGCAGTCCGCTGCAGGGAGGTGCTCGATGTTTGCATTCGCGGGAAGCCCGTCGTTGGGTGGCAGTCCTCTGACTTGGAACCTCTTCTTTGCTCGCCAACCTGAACCGGATCTAGAATTCACTGAAGAGGAACTCGAGCAGACGACCACCGTCCGGTCACCATCTCCGAAGAAACCACCCAAACAATCGAGCGGGCGTCCTCTCTTGTGGGTGCTCTTGCTGGTGCTGATTGGCGGCGGTGCCTACGTCGCGATGGAACCGGAGATGGTCATGGAGTACATCGAGCCGCTGCTCGGCGAGACACCGGCGCCGACACCGCCCTCCCCTGTTGCACAACAGCCGGTACTGCCGAAGCCTGCACCAATAGCGCCGCCGCCTCAACCTATGGAAGCGACTCCAACGGCACCGCCAGCTGTTGCACCGGCCGAGGTACCACAGGCCGCCACAGCGCCCGCCGTCCCGGTCCCGATGCCGCCCTCCGCCCCAGCGGTACCGACCACGGGAGACGTCACACCCACGCCACCCCCGGCCTCCGAGGCACCTATCACCAATACGCCGCCTCCGCTGTTCAGTGAGGGACAGCGTGTCAGCGTGCTACCGAACCCTGCTGCTCCGGGAGAAAAAGTCGTACTGGCCAAGGATGCAGAGGGAGTTCAGCCAGGGCCAGCCATTCCACCAGGAACCGTCTTGACCGTGCTGGACGGGGACCTTCAAGAAACCGGCTGGGTCTACTCCTTACGCAGCGACTACGGCACCAAGGGCTGGCTGCCCGAACGCCAGCTGAAACTGAAACCCTGAGCCGTTTGGTTTCCATAAATACAGATTGCACACAGAGGATGGTCATTGCATCACCATCCTCTGTGCTATAATGCCGCCCGTTCATCCCTCACATCTTATAGGTGGCACATCACGAGCTCCGGGATCCCATGCAGGCTGTAATCTTCGATTTCGACGGTGTGATCGCCGACAGTGAACCGCTGCACTTTGAAGGGTTGCGTCGAACGCTGGCAGAGATCCACATCGATTTAACGGAAGAGGACTATTACGCTAATTATCTCGGATTCGACGATCGCGGATGTTTTCTGGAAGCGCTGCGTGTCAATCAGATCCCAGCGACTCCCTCGCTCGTTGAGAGTCTCATGGCAAAGAAGGCCTCCGCGTATTTTGCCTCAATCAAGGACCATGTGGTCATTTTCCCAGGCGTCAAAGAGTTTGTGGAAGAAGCGGCCGCAACCTGTCCTGTTGCCATCGCCTCAGGCGCATTACGAGTGGAGATCGAGCTGGTATTGGAGCACATCGGGCTCCGAAAGGCGTTTTGTCACATTACGAGCGCCGAAGATGTGACGCACGGCAAGCCAAATCCTGAACCGTTTCTGCATGCACTGGCCGGAGTGAACCGTCAACAGGGCACCGCGTTGCTTTCACCGGCGTCCTGTTTGGTCATTGAAGACTCCCGTCCCGGCATTCGGGCAGCAAAATCTGCAGGCATGAAAGTGTTAGCCGTGGCTAATACGCATACTGTGCAAGACTTACACGAAGCGGATGCGATCAGCCATAGCTTGCGTGACACACGGCTTATGGATGTGCGCGCTCGCTTGTGGCTTACATAGACGCATAACCATTATGAGAATCTGCTCACTGGTTCCCGGTGCCACAGAAGTGATCGCCTCCCTCGGTTTGGCCGACCAGCTCGTCGGCGTGAGCCATGAGTGCGATTTCCCTCCTTCTATTCGACAGGTCCCGGTGATGATTGAATCCGTCGTCGAGACCCACCGGACGACAAGCGTCGCAATTGATCAGCAGGTCAAAGAATTGGTCGCATCGGGACATCGCTTATATCGTCTCAACGAGATGGCATTCCATCAGGCCCGGCCTGATGTCATTCTGACTCAAGACCTATGTCACGTCTGCGCCGTCACCCCAGACCAACTCACACGTGCTATCGAATCTCTTCCCCTTCAACCTGCAATTTTCACGATGAGCCCAACGACCCTCGGGGATATGATCCATGATATCGAGCGAATCGCCGTAGCTGTCGACCGACCCGAGAATGGAGAGGCCCTCACCAAGGAACTTCGGCATCGTGTGGATAGAATCAAGCGGAAAAACTCGAATAGGCAGTCCCGTCCTCGTGTCGCCTGCCTCGAATGGCTCGACCCATTGTATGTGGCAGGGCATTGGGTTCCGGAAATGCTAGACTTGGCTGGTGGATATGATGTACTAGGGCCTTCAGATGGCCCATCGCGCGAAACGACATGGCAAGAAGTGGAAGCTGCTCACCCCGATATCGTCATCCTCATGCCCTGTGGCTTTTCTGTCGATCGCACCATCAATGAACTCCGACTAAGCGGGTCCGCTCAAAAAACGTGGCGACGGGCCTGTGAGCGGTGGCCGAATCTGTACGTCGTGGATGCCGCTTCCTATTTCAGCCGTCCAGGCCCACGGCTGGTCGATGGCGTCGAATTGCTGGACTCGATTCTGCATCCACATCCCGACCACAGGATCGACCCCGTCAAAGCCATCAAACTTGAGGCTTCAATTCTGGTTGGAGACAGCACGTCATGAAGGCCTCTGAAGCACAGGCCTATTGCACGGCCTACACCAAGAACAGCGGTAGCAACTTTTACTATTCGTTCCTCTTCCTACCCAAAGCCAAACGCGAAGCCATGTATACTGTCTACGCCTTTTGTAAGGCCATCGACAGCGCCGTGGACGAACCGGCAGCTGGGACGAACCCAAAAGATGAACTGACCCGTTGGCGGAGTGAGCTTGACGCCGTCTATTCATCAGGGGCACCAACGACACCGATCATGGTGAGCCTCGCCTACCATGTGAAATCAATGGGAATCCCTAAAGCCTACTTTGAAGAATTGATCAAGGGCGTTGAGATGGATCTCTTCAATAATCGCTACGTCACCTTTGACGAGCTGTCGCTCTACTGTTACCGCGTGGCGTCCGTCGTCGGTCTCATTTGTCTGCACATCTTCGGCGTCACGTCCGCCCGGGCACAAGACTACGCGGTGGCACTCGGCATGGCCTTTCAGCTGACGAACATTCTTCGCGACGTTGGCACCGATGCCCAGGAACGGCGTATTTACCTTCCTCTCGAAGACCTGAAAAAGTGGAACTATGCCGAAAAATCCATGCTCAATCGGAGCTATTCGCCGGAATTCCGTGCGTTGATGGAATACGAGGCGTCCCGCGCCCACCACTATTACCAGAGAGCCGATGCCGCGCTCAAAGCTTTGTCCCCCGCAGAGCGCCGGGCACTGACGGTCGCGGAAATCATGCGTGGCATTTATAGCCGAATGTTGGATCATATCGAGCGATCGAACTATCAGGTTTTCGGACCACGGATTAGTTTGACCACCACACAACGGTTGATCATCGCCTTGCGCATTTGGCTCCGTTCCCGCTACTCGTGACCGCTCCAGCCTCACAAACCGTCCTCATCCTCGGCGCCGGCCTAGTTGGTCTGACCGTTGCCTATCATCTACGCCGAGAGGACTACCATGTCACGCTCCTCGATCACCCCAAATGGCGCGATGGGTTCTGGCTCAATCCATCCGACCCGGTACCGGTTCTGTTGGGATGCTACCGCGAAAGCCAACGACTCCTTCGCTCGTTGGATCGGCACGCATCACGACGACGAGATCAACCTATTCCACTCGAGTTTCGCTTATCTGATGGACGTCACGTGTTCTATCAGTCGGGGCGGCTTCCGGGAGCGTTTCAATGGATGATGAGTCTTTTCAACTTCCAGGGCCTGGCCTGGCAAGATCGATGGAGACTCTTCTCACACGTCGAGCAGATTTGGGAACAGGCACAAACTCTTCCGGCAGACCTGGAAAATCGAACCGCGGACGAATGGCTCGCAGCGACCGGACAGAGCCTTGAGGCGAGGGAGCGGATTTGGGGGCGCCTGGCGCATTGGCTGACGGGAAACGATCTTGCCCGCCTCTCAGCCGCAACCTTTGTGCAATTGCTGTCGACCGTATTTCTGAGCGAGGCCTCAGACGCCAGGCTCATCGCTGTATCCGGGTCGATCGAGGAACGATTCCTTGCGCCCATAACACAATCACTGCCTCACGATCGCATGGAGTTTCGCACGCTGACGAATCCTCCATGGCTACGCTTCGATGAGAACCGGATGCGAGATGTCGGACTTCATGACGGCACGACACTCTGCGCGCAGTGGTACGTTCTCGCGCTCCCGCATCAACAGTTGCGTGCCCTGCTACCGGAGCGATTATTAACCCGGTTGGCCTATTTCGCCCATATGCCGGATCTGACCGATCTCGGTGAGTTCGTCGTCCAGTTCACATGCCGATCATCGACTCAAACGCCGCGACTCGTTCTGTTGCCAGGACACCCCTTCTGCCAAATCACCGTTACACAGGCCGGACCTGGGGAAATCGTCTGTCGGCTCTCCGCCTCAGCCACCACGCTGGAAAACATGAATGATGACCAAGTCAGAACCACCGCCATCGCTGAGTTACTTCAAGTGTTCCCAAACATGAAGTCTGAAGACGTCCTCAGCCATACCATCATTCAAGAGCCCCATGCGAGTCTCTCGCTCGCACCAGGGACGGCACGGCTCCGGCCCCTGCAACGGAGTCCGATCCGGAACATGCTCGTCGCGGGAGCCTGGACCGACACCGGATGGCCGACCAATCTTGAAAGCGCGGTTCTCAGCAGCCGCCGATGCGTAGAGACCATTATAGGTCGTGTTGATAACCCGGATTGATCTGTCTGTCTGTAGATGGTATCACTACCTTATGAAAATACAGTACAGAGGCCTTCTGACTATTCTTCTCTTGTCGGGGTTCGGTTGCGCACCAAGTCCGTACGAACGTGGTGGTCACCCAAGTGGACTCACCCGCTATGACGTCGAGCGGGACTATATGGAATGCGAGTACAAAGCACGGTTAGCCAACGAGCAATACTTCTATAGCCAGAGTTCCCCATTCTCCTTTAATCTTAGCCCTCAAAGCCCAGCCGATCATGCCCGAGCCATGCATGGCCTTTCCATGATGAATGCCATGCGAGATACCTGTCTCTCGGCAAAAGGTTACCGTCTCAATTAGCCGTGCGCAGGTAACACAGATCTTCAAACCGTTGCTCCCCCATATACTTCGCAACCACGAGCCACTTCCGCCTGCTATCTGTTAGACCCACATAGGTAGTGCCCTCGAGGATGAAGGGATTGACAGAAAACGTAGCTGTCAACGCAGGAGACACCTGGCCTTTGTCAAACTGCAGCGCCGTCAGTGGATAGATGCCACCAGTCCGTTCGAACTTGTCGTGAGTCGCCAACAGAGGACTCAAATCCTGCCAACTCGTTTCTTCTAGGACAGCGCTCTCAGCGGGAAAGATATAGAGGCTGTCACTCGGATCCGCTTTCATACAGAACGTGGTCTTCACCACCAAATCCTTGCGTCCATCATTGTCCAGATCGATGATTGTCTTATCGAGACTCGAACAACGCCTTACCGTGGGACCATCTCCTTTTAGATCAATAGCCTCCCACTGCACCGTTTGCCATAGGTGGCTTTCGAATAGGAACCGGGCTCCCGACAGTCTGGCCACCTTGTCACAGAAGTCCTTCTCCGCAAACGCCGCTAGTTCCACGGAGGCCGCAGGTACCATCGTCGGCAACATGAGTAGTACCATACTGGCTAGGCTCATACGTTTCATGTCCGCTTCTCCTCTTTCATACCCTCATGATCGTGATTGACATCCAGACGCGCCAATTTCTAAGATGCCGTAACAACTTTCTCACTTTACTGATATATGACGCTCACACCTCTCCAAGAACTTGCCAGCTCACTGCATGATTGCCAGCGGTGTAAGCTAGCCAAGCTGGGGCGCAGCCAGGTCGTGTTCGGCGTCGGCAATCCTCACGCCAGTATCATGTTTGTGGGGGAAGCGCCAGGTTTTAACGAAGATCAGAAGGGCGAGCCGTTTGTCGGTGCAGCGGGCAAACTTCTAAACGACCTCCTGGCCTCCGCAGGCCTCTCGCGCGATCAGATCTACATTGCGAACGTGATCAAATGCCGACCGCCAAACAACCGCGACCCCGAGCAGGACGAAGTGGAAACCTGTAAACCGTTTCTACTGCAGCAGATTCAGCTGATCAAGCCAACACTGGTCTGCACCCTTGGCAACTGGGCCACACAGACCCTCTTGGAACGCAAAGTTGGGATCACCAAGGTGAAGGCGCAAGCCTTCCACCTAAAAGACTTCGTGCTCTTCCCGCTCCTGCATCCAGCTGCAGCATTGCACCAGGGCAACCTGCTCCCCACGCTGAAGGAAGA
>JAHBWR010000106.1 GCA_019636875.1 Nitrospira sp. | reverse complement strand
CCAGTATTAAGCAGCGTACGTGAGATAGAGAGGCCAGCGCTCTCAGAAGAGCCGGAATCCGCACCGTGGGTTCCGGCTCTTTCTCTTTGTTTGTGTGATTAGGCGCACCAAGGTATGTTGTGAAAGGGTAAACCGGTCAATGCGGACTATACCAGTACGAGGCCGGCGGAGCGGATTCTTTTCCACGTAGAGGTTTCTAGAAAGTTCCTACAGTCCGTCATAGTTCCCGGATACCCACTGCACGCTTCTTGAAAAGATGGATATTCTGTTGGCGATTGTTGCGGGGTGGCGTCGAGAAGCAATTGCTTGAGCCATTCGGCTTGTGACTCAGATAGAATGATCATCTGAGTCTTTCCATGGGCAGTGTGAATGAGTCGAGATCGGTGTCCCTTCGGTTCAAAGATCACGGGGTTTCCCAACCAGACACATCGCCGTTGAACTGCTGAAGGGTCTTCGCGTGCGCGACTCTTAAGGAGTTGGCGTAACCATGCGGAGGAAACCGTTGGGGGGGGAACTTGTTCATCAAACCAAATGCGGACATCGAGGTCAAGTCCTCGGCGCTCGAGGAAGTTCAGGAGTGAGCGGCGAAGCCCCTCACCGATCCAGTTTGGAGTCAGGGCGCGGCGATCAATATGCAGAAGGTCATTCTCTGCGAATCCCTGAAACTCAGGGCCAAGAATGTGTAGACCGTGTGCCTCTGGATTGAGCCCAACGGGGCTATGAGCTGTGACGGTAAAGCGGTGCCAAAACGCGGATTGCACCAGATTTGCGGATACCAGCTGACGAACGCGCTCCAGTGAATCAACGGTTTCCTGGATCGTTTCCGATGGGCACCCGTACATGAGATAGGCGTGGATCAAAATACCGGCCTCCTTAAATCCGGCTGCAACGAGTGCCGTTTGATCAACCGTAATCCCTTTCTTCATACTGCCTAAGAGGCGGTCTGAAGCCGCTTCAAGTCCGGCAGTGACCGCGATACAGCCGGAGGTAGCAAGCAAGCGACACAGATCCGGCGAAAATGCTGTCTCAAAACGGATGTTGCCCCACCAGGTGATCTTGATCCTTCGTTCCAACAGTGCCAAAGCGAGGGCCTTCAGTGCGGCGGGTGGAGCTGCTTCGTCCACGAAGTGGAATCCGGTGCGACTAGTCTCAGTGATGAGGCGTTCGATCTGCTGGACGAGCCGATCGGTGGGCGTCATTTCGTATCGACTGATGTAGTTGAGCCCCACATCACAAAATGTACATTGTTTCCAATAACACCCGTGAGCCACGGTTAGTTTGTTCCAATGGCCCTCTGACCAGAGACGATGCATCGGGTTGATACTGTCCAAAATGGTGAGATAGCGATCCAGCTCCAACCCTCGGTAGGTGGGACAGCCGATGTCGTTCATCGCGAAATCGGTGGCCGACGGATTGTCGACATACACCACGCGGTTCTTGGCGCGATACAGTGTGCGGCAGAGCGATTCACGGGAGCGTGAACCGGACAGATACTCCACCAAGGAGAGGAGCGGTCGTTCACCGTCGTCGAGGGTGATGAAGTCGACGTAATCGAACACTCGAGGATCAGTAACCCTGCGCAGCTCCGTATTCACATAGCCACCGCCGATCGCCACCGGAATGTCTGGGTAACGATGTTTGATGGCATTTGCGATGACAAATCCACCGTAAAGATTACCCGGAAATGGAATGGAGAGACCAACCAGCGAGGGGTTGACTCGATCGAACTGTTCCCAGAATGCCTCCAGCAACCATTGATCAATCAGGTTGGGAGGAGCCGTCAGCCCATTGATGATCTGATCGAATGAGGAGGCCGAGCGCGCGATGTGTTCGGCGTATCGACTCAAGAAAAAGTGTGGAGTGATCGTGGCTTGAACGAGATCCGCAAGGTCCTCGAGAAAGAAGGTTGCCCATTGTTTGGCCCGGTCATCGATAGTGACTGATCGTGCAAACTTCTGCCGGCCTCGAAATCGTGGGCCTTGTGGGAGTACACCCGGTTCGATCAATCTCGCGGCAGCCTCTGGGATCCGTCCTTGCAAGAACGACACGACTGGTTCAATCATCTGCACGTAGGCGTGCTCAGCTCGCATCATTCTGACGGCTTGCTTGGGAAGATCATTCGTGTGGGCACGAAGTTGTTCGAAGACCCGGCGTAGTCCGTCCGGGCTGAACAGGCGCAGCACCATTTCGATGCCTATGTCGGCCTGTTCTGCGTGTACGCCGCGTGACTCAAGAAATCCGGTGAGATAGGCGGTGGAAGGATAGGGCGTATTAAGTTGTGTGAGTGGAGGGATGACTAGTAAGACACGAGGGGGAGTCATGGACTTCGGATAACATAGTGAGCGACGGGAAAGCTAGGCCCAGCATACGATCAAAGACATGTGATGCCTCTGTGGCTGCGTTGATAATGATTGATGATGAAGGCAACGACCTGCGTGCGCTACTTTTTTAGGTCAAGGATACTGCCTAGGAGTGCGTCACCAGTTTTGATGGTGTGAAGATTTGCTTCAAGACTGCGTTGCGCCAACATCTGATGCACGAGCTCCTCGCCGAGATCAGTATTCGAGAGTTCAACTTCCAATTGATTGCGGCCTGTATCTCGAAGCACTGTTGGGCCGGAGGATGTGTCTTTATCGACGACAGGGAGAACGCCGCTGGCAGGAGCTTCGACAAACGTCGTCTTGAGTTTTTTGAATCCATCTGTATTAACGTTGACGATGTTGTGTGCCACGACTTCGAGTTGTTTGCCGAAAGCAGTCAGGCCCGTGAGTGCGGTGTGTATGGCGGAAATCATAGACACCTCCTGTGGACCATCTTTTACTCCCCATCGCGTATTGTATCGGTTTATCTGGGGTGAACTTGAGGCGTTCGACGAGCGTGATGAGGAACAGATCGTAACCGATCCTATCGGGCTCAGTCGTCTAGAATTCAAATAGATTCAACCTTTAGAAAGACGATGAGTCTGCCGATAGAAATGCAGGAAAACCGGGACTTCATCTCGCACGATGTCTATCTCTAACGCTTCTGGCCCTACGTCTCACTCGCCTATCCCACAGCCCTGGTCACCCGCGGCAGAGGATGCGACTCTCCTCATGGAGTCCGTTCCGGAAGGCATCGTCTTCGTGGATCGCGAGAATCGAATCGTGTCGATGAATTCTGTCGCACAACAACTGCTCGGGCGAGGCCGCACGGTCATAGGGGCAGGGTTTCATGACATTCTTAGGTGTTTTACATCAAGTGAACAGGAGGCTGCTCAGTGCCCGTTCAATCGGATGGTGAGGACCGGCGAACTTGTGGTCATCCCTTCGCATTTCTGGAAACGAGAGGACGACACACAATTCGAGCTGTCACTCTCGTTCTGGCCTCGAATGCAGGATGGGGTTCAGATTGGGGCTGTGGTGGTCGTCCATGACCTCACCACCGCGATGGAGATTCAACGTGACGTTCAACGTGCCGCGCGACTTGCCGAAGACGCACCAAATCCCATCGTGGAATTTGACGAGACAGGGTCAGTGCTGTACGCAAACCACGGCATGCTCCATGTGATGGAACAATGGGGATTACTTGAATCCGGGATAGAAGCGATGTTCCCTCCAAATCTGTCGACCATGCTCCATGAATGTCTGGAAACGGATGTTTCGTTAGCCAGGGTCGAGCATGTTCTGGTTAATCACGTCATTGCCTGGTCACTGTTCCCGCTCAAGGAATTGGGACTAGTCCGGGCGTATGGTCTTGATATCACGTCAGACGTGGCATTGCGTCGTGCGAAAGAAGCCGCAGAAGAGTCGGCTCGAGCAAAGAGCACCTTCCTTGCGACGATGAGTCACGAGCTGCGAACTCCGATGAACGGAGTGTTGGGTTGTACGCAGTTGCTTAAGGATTCGTCGTTGAGTGATCAGCAACGAGAGCTGATTGAAACCATGCATCGATCCGCCGACGCGTTGCTGACATTGGTGAACGACATTCTGGATTTTTCAAAGATCGAAGCAGGCAAGATGACTTTGGAAGTCGCGGACGTCAACTTGCGGGCCTTGATCCATGATGTGATGACGTTGACCGAAGGGGTAGCGTCTCAAAAAGGTCTTGGTCTTGAAGTGAAGATTGCGTCGGATGTGCCGGAGGAGTTTCGAGGGGATCCGATCAGGCTACGGCAAATTCTCTTCAATCTTGTCGGGAATGCGATCAAGTTCACGAAGCGTGGTCGCGTGGTGGTTGCTGTCTCACTACAATCGACCTTGTCGGATCATCCTGAGGGGGTGATCCTGCAGTGGAGCGTTCGTGATACTGGTATTGGGTTGACCTCTGAACAACAGTCTCAACTGTTTAAGGCGTATGCCCAGGCAGAAGCTTCAACTGCGAGGCGATTCGGAGGAACGGGACTTGGGCTTATGATTTGCCGCCAACTTGTCGAGTTGATGGGTGGGACGATCACTGTCGACAGTATCGTTGGCGAAGGCAGCATCTTTCGCTATACGACTCATCTTCTCCCTGCAATTCATCGGGAAGTGGTTGCATCATTGTCCGGAACCGACCAGCATGGTGAGGGAAATCAGGTTGGGCCACTCCGAGTATTGGTTGCTGATGATAACGAAATTAATCAGGTCGTGGCCTGTAAATTCTTACAAAAGCTCGGCTGTCAGGTCGAGTTGGCCCGTACGGGTCATGAAGCCGTAGAAGCCATCAGCCGAACGGCCTATGATGTTGTGCTGATGGACTGTGAAATGCCTGAAATGGATGGCTATGAAGCGACGAGAGAAATTCGTCGTCGCGAGGATGGAACGCCAAGCCATTTGCCCATCATAGCCCTCACGGGCCACACATCCGATGACGATGCCCAGAAGTGTCTTGCGGCTGGCATGGATGCCGTGTTAACGAAGCCGCTCACATTGCCCACACTCCGCACAAGTCTTAAAAAGTTGCTGCTACACACCCACTCCTGATTTCAGAATGCCTCTGCCACTTATTTCAGTCTGATCCTAGTAGATTCTTTCAATCCACTTCGGTAAAGTGATGACATGACGACAATTCCTCCCGCCGGCAGGTTCTTTCTGTATAGCGATTTCAACTGCCCGTTCTGTTATGCATTGCATGAGCGATTGTACGAGCTGGGGTTGCTTCATCTGTGTGAGTGGCGTGGAGTTCAACATGCCCCCCATTTGCCGAGGCCTATGAGACCTTGGGATGGCTCCTTGGGTGCTGAACTGAAGCATGAAGTGACGGTCGTGCAGCGACTCGCTCCCGGTCTTCCAATCAGTCTGCCGAGTGGGAAACCGAATACCTTGCCAGCGATCGAACAAGCGGCCGCGCTGCTGCGACAGGATATTCATCTGGGGATGGACTTCGTGAAACGAATCTACGGTGCCTTCTGGCGTGAGGGGCACGATATTTCCGATCCTCAAGTTATGGAGCAACTCGCGGGAGAAGGGAGCATCGAAGGCGTGGATGATGAGAGCCGTGTGATCGCCCAAAAATGGGAAACAGCTTGGCATGCAACTGGTCAGAATGGTGTGCCACTGATTGTGTCTCCAGATGGTGATCTCCTCGTCGGCTGTGTGCCCATAGATCAGGTGAAGAGTTTCTTTTCCAGCCAAACCTGAGTTCGAAGAGCGCCCATCGATTCTTCTGTTCCTCGATCGTGACCGCCACGTTTGGGTCCTGCCGATCAAGGTCTTGTTTCGAGAAATGCGCTGCCACAATCTCGATGACGAGGAGCTAACAACTCTGTGTTGAAGACGAGCCGAGTCGATCTAGAAAGGTCAATTCGGCAGCAGCGGATTTATCGAGATCGCCCTTGCCCAATTCAATCAGGCGTCGATATTGACTGAGTGCAGACTGTCCGACTGGAAGGGAGAGACCTGCTTGCGTGGCTAAGTCGAGCGCAATGGCCGAATCTTTTGCAGCATGAGCGACTGAAAAGTAGCAGTCATGCGCACGTTGCTGCATATCTTCCCCGTCCGTTTCCAGGACTCGCGAAGCGGCTCCTGTTTGACTGAAGACCTCCCGGAGCAGAGTCAGATCGAGACCGAGCGCCGACCCCAACCCTAAGCCTTCAGCCAATGCAACGGTATTACTATTCATCACCAGGTTCACCAGGGCTTTCACCTTTGCTGCCTCTCCGGCTGGACCAATATATCGGATTGTCTGGGCAAGGGCATTCAGCACTGGACGAGCCCGTTCGAACACCGGTTGTCTGCCCCCGCACATGAGATAGAGCGTACCCTGACGCGCTTGAGTGATACTGCTCGCCATACAGGCTTCGAGAGCAGTACCACCACGTCGTTCGACCGCTCGTTCAATGTCAATGTGAATGGTTGGTGTCACAGTTGCACAGTTGATGAACAGGCGATCCTTCGCATATGCCATCAGGCTGGTCGAGTCCGCTTCGGCATAAATGTCACGCATGGCCGCATCATCGGATACGACCGTGATGACGATATCCGATAGCTCAGCGACACGTGACGGTGATGCAGCCAGTTCCGAACTCAGCTCCTGTGCCAGAGTTTCCCCTGCTTGGGTATGCCGGTCATGAACCGCGGCGATGTGATACCGCTGCTCTTGTAAACGCCTGGCCATATTGGCACCCATACGGCCGACACCAACAAATCCAATACGCTCAGGGGGATGCGCCATCAGCCAAAATCCTTTCAACGGAAACGAGGACAGTGAGAGTCATCGCTAGAGCTGATGATCTCCCGTCAATTCGGGAGAGAGCTTGCTCCAGCGAAGCGTGTTTTTCCCATCGGTGGTCGTAAGACCATGGTCATAGAGGGCGACGACACTGACTCGTTGGCCTTTTTGTTTCTTGATCGGTTGAAGTTGCAGAAGGTTGTTCTTGGTTTGCACGGTCCCTCGGAGTGATTCGACGATCAACAAGTCGGTTGCCGCAGAAGGTTTAATCCCCCACACAAATGCGGCGGAACCGCCTGCATAGGTGCCGAGACCTTCCCATTGACCGACTAAATCAGGGTCAACGGTTTTGATTTGGAATACGGGGACACTGGTTGAGTCGCGTCGCAGTTTCCAGAGTTCGGTTGGAACGAGTGTTGGCTCTTGATCCGTTGCAAGCCGTGACCACGTGGCCTGGACGCTTCCGGTGCTGGAGAACGAGGTCGCTGTTTTTTTCCGGTAGGTGCCCTTCCACCCAAGACCTCTAAATGTGTTGGCTCGTTCGAGCGACCACAAACCGGCCTCGGCATTCAAGACACCATCAAATTGCATCATGGAAGAGAGAGACCACGCGAGGTTCGGCTTGATGATCAAGAGCATATCATGCTGGGTCGTTCCTTGTGTAAGACGTGAGTGCCAGGTACCGACAAGGTGGGTCGGATCGAGAGCCGGGGCTTTGTGCGGTCCGGACTGGGCATCGGAGGGGCCCGGACGTGTTTGGGAGAGCATGACTGGCGTTGGCCGCGAGACCGCATAGGGACTCGCTTCATCCTTTGCAGTCAGATTGGAAGCGGTAGGGGGGAGAGGCGCGGTGGATGTCGCTCCAGAATGGCTTGCGGCAGCTAGACTCAACCGGGTGACGGACTCACTCAGATGTTTCTGTTTGGTCGATGCGACGATAACAGTGACCAGGGTGCCCCTATGTAAGAAGGTCAATCGAGATAAGGTTGGTGAGTCGACTCGAACGGCACCTTCGCCGAGGCCTGCAATGAGACGACTGTCACGGCGGAGCCGCTCTTTGTTGAACCACGCACGCTGATCCTTTCCGGCGGACTCATCAACTTGAACGGTAACGACATTGTGTTCGTGCCGTTGAGCTTTGAATAGACAGGTCGTTGGATCAGTAAGGGTTCCCTCCAGGACCGGTTCACCTAGTGCCTCTTGTGCGTCAGCCACTGTTAGAAGCGAACAGGGGCCGGTCTCGGAGGTCAATAGTCCACCTGACTCTCCACACGAAATCAGGAGCGAGGGAAAAATCAGAAATGGTAGTACTCGGCGGAACATGATGATTTCGGTTCAATGATGCGTACCGATCGATTGTACTGCGAACCGGTTGATAAGTGCTAGCGGTAGTTCAGCCGGCCGGCCGACGGAAAACGGTATCTCGAAAGCCTGAATATCCGGTCCGGAAGGTGATTATGCAGGAGAATCATCCCGCCACGAATTTCAGGGCTACTCCGTTAATGCAGTAGCGTAGCCCGGTCGGCTTTGGCCCATCCTTAAACACATGGCCCTGGTGGCCTTCACAGCGGGCGCAATGAACTTCCGTGCGGGGGATGAAGAGTCTGAAGTCCGTTCGAGTCTCGACGACTCGTGGATCGATCGGTTGCCAAAAGCTCGGCCATCCGGTACCGCTGTCGAACTTGTGTTCCGAAGAGAATAACGGCAGGTCACAGCCTGCGCAATGATAGATCCCAGATTCATGATTCTCATGTAACGGATTCACGAACGGACGTTCCGTATCTTCATGCCGAAGGACCCGATAGGCGGGAGCGGACAGCTGTTTCTTCCACTCGTCATCGGTCTTCGTAATTTTGATGATGGGATCGATTTGAACTTTCTGGGGCATTGGGGTTCTCCTTTCTCGGCCAGTACAGTTGGTTCTTCGTCGATCAAGCCAACGGACTCTTACACGCTCAAGATGATGATAGAGCCGATCAGCAGAAGCCCATACTCAAAAAAATGGTACGGGCTCAGACGTTCTGATTGCAAGTCTCATCTAAGGCTCGTGCATCAGTCCATTAACGACTTCCGCAGGTGATTTAAGGAGGGCTATTTTGCTGAATGATGATCGAGGAGAACGCACTCGTACTTCTGTGGACTATTCATGTTCATCATCCTCCTCGTCGTGCGGAGTCTGCCGAAGCAGTTTCCACATTTGACGGACTGATAGCTGTGGTTCCGTAAATTCGGACAGGGAGAGATCGATACGGATGTTGTAGAGACGGTTACTCGCACTCTGAACTTGGACGACGGGATACCAGCATTCGTACCGATGGGCCCAGCGATCGCGATATGACAATCGTAGGTATCCACGGCTCATGGGTTTCGTGCGGATTGGAGCCTCGGGCCCCAACACGATCGGGATGGAATGGCTCCGATATCGAGGGCCATGCGGATACAGCGCTTTCACGGAAAAACTTCCATCCCATCCGGCCAATTGAAGCACACAATCGTAGGCTACTCCAGGTCCCAAGTTCTCGACTTCTGGTGTCACGGTAATTACGTCTGCTGTGTTCATGATCGAGAGGTTGGTGATACTGAGGGCCGGCTGATATTCACGGAACTCGTTTGTCGTATTGTTGATGAAGCGGCGAATAAAAAACCACGCGATGCCTCCGATTGAAAGAGCGACAAGTAGAGGGACGACAAGTGACAAGTCCACGGTCCTGATATCTTGGGCAAATGTGTCCATTCGCGTGGTGAATGAGAAAACCTACGTGGGGGGAGAGGCGGGTGTCAACTACAGCCGACTGAACTACCGTCGGGACGTTTCGTCTTGATCAGCCTCGATACAGGAAAACCAAGATTCTTGGCCTTGGTCACCAAGCCTTGATACGTGGCTATCTCCAGATTCGGAGTGCGTGACAGAATCCACAGATACCGACGGTCCGGCGTTCCGACCATGGCGACCTGATAGTCAGGGTCAAGTTCGAGGATCCAATAGTTGCCTTGCCGGGACGGACCAACAAGTCGCGCGAAGAAATTGTCGAATGTCACCGCCAATCTGGCATTCGTCGTGGAGTCAACAACCGTTGCAACCCCGTCGGCTTGATCGAGGGTCCCTGAGTCAGTCACACATTCGTTATGCACATGAACCCTGTTATTGGGGAGTATCGCATACACGGCCTTCGAGTCGACGCAATGTCGTTGAAACCACATCGGTAGCCTGGCGATCTCATACCAGGTCCCGGCATAACGAGCGAGATCCACCGAATGGACAGGAGACAGCGGCTGCTGGGACTTGATCCCGGCGCATCCAGCGATGATCAACATCCATGCGCTTGTGAATAGGACGGCGCCTACCTTTGTCATGAACGTCCGTTGCCTAGTAAGTCGTCCGATACTGCCTACAGTTAAAGCACGGAGATGTCTCATCCTGCCTCGACCTCACCAGCAAATCATCGCAAAACCAACCCCTGATCTCAACCGGTTAATTTGTCTTGTTGAAGCGTTGCTCAGCGTGCCGCCGTTTGAGTTTATGGCCCACTTGCACAATGGCGTCGATCGCAGGCGTCAGTTCCTGGCCGAGATCGGTGAGGGAATATTCAACAGTTGGCGGGGAGGTGGGCATGACCTGACGAGTCACAATGCCATCCTGTTCCAGCCGCTTGAGTCGCGCCGAGAAGACCTTCGGCGAAACGCCAGGAATATCCGCCATCAACTCGCTGAACCGACGCGGCCCCTCCCGCAAATACCAGATCACATTCGGAGTCCACGCCCCCTTGAGAAACTGCATGCAAGCAGTCAGCGGGCACCCTGGAGGCGGAGGTACCACGCTGGACCGACGACGTTTCACGGCCATCTGATTTCCTCCTTGTCGTGCGACAATCACTTTCCGAATGGAAAGTCGAAAGTATAGTTACCAAAAGATAGCATATTGCAAAATGACAGTGAACGCATTACCTTGACCTGCAGAGAGACCACATTCACTTTGTGTAGGGAAACGAGTCGTACGATGTCAACGAACAAAACAGCGATTGTCACCGGTGCGTCGAGTGGAATCGGGCTTGGCCTCGCCAATGCGTTCCTTGAGCGGGGCTACGCCGTCGTGGCCAACTCACGGCGTGTCACTGAGGCCTCGGTCTTGGAGCCGTCGGAGCACTTGGCTCTTGTGGATGGCGACATCGCTCGTCCGGAGACAGCCCATCGAATCATCGAGACCGCCATCGAGCGATTCGGGCGAGCAGACGTGCTGATCAATAACGCCGGGATCTTCATTCCCAAACCGTTTACAGAGTATACGAAGGAAGACTTCGAACGATTGGTCTCAACGAATCTGGCAGGATTTCTCTATGTGACTCAAGAAGCGGTACGGGTGATGAGGCAACAGGGAACCGGGCATGTCGTCAATGTCACCACGACCTTGGCGGACCAGCCGGTGGCTGGTGTACCGGCCGCGATTCCTGTCCTGACGAAGGGCGGATTGAATGCCGTGACGGCTGCGCTTGCCATTGAATTTGCAGGTGAGGGGATCAGATTTAATGCCATCGGTGCGGGGATTATTGATACTCCTATGCATCAACCGGAGGCGCACGAGTTTTTAAAAACGCTTCATCCTATCCGGCGGATTGGGAGGGTATCAGAAGTTGTTGATGCTGTGTTCTATCTCACTGAGGCGACCTTTGTGACTGGTGAGGTGTTACATGTCGACGGTGGCGCA
>JAHBWR010000105.1 GCA_019636875.1 Nitrospira sp. | reverse complement strand
TATCCGCCGCCATCACCTTTCAATCGATGGCCAACGTTTTGAATAGTGCCAAAGTCTTGCCGAGTGAGCGCATCCCAAATAGTTCGCAGATCGTGCGCACGATTCTTTAAAAAAATCGGCACAATCTCTTCCAAGTCACGGGAAATCTCCACGGTCACGCGATCGTTCGAGTTGGGATGTGACGGAGGCATCATGAGTTGAGATGCTCCTTGTGTGCCTGAAGAATCTCCAAGAGGGTAGATTTCTTCACGGGTTTCGTCAGATGTGTGTTGCACCCAGCCTCGAAGATGCGGACACTTTCTTCCTTAAGTGCCAAAGCGGTGAGGGCAATGATCGGTGTGGCCGGGAGATCATGCTCGCGTTCCCACGATCGGATCGCTCGTGTCGCCGCATAGCCATCCATGACCGGCATGTGCATGTCCATGAGGATGACGTCGTAATGAGTGGCTCGTACTTTCTCTACTGCGATGGCTCCATGTTCTGCGATCTCGAGGCTATGGTCCGTCTGCTTCAGGTATGCGCGAACCAAGAGTTGGTTGTCGAGAGAGTCCTCAACCAAAAGAACTCGTAACGTCCGTGCTGGGGTCGTATGGGACGGCTGGACGGCTTGTTGAGGACTTACTGGAACTCCCTTTGTCCGACCCAGTGCGATTCCGATTGATTGGAGAAGGTCCGCGCGTCGAATGGGTTTGATCAAGTATCCACCCAGCCCTAGGTCGTACGTGCGTGCGATATCGTCGGCCCAATGATCGGACGTCAGCATGATGATCGTCGGACGCTTCTCATTGAATGCTGTGTTGACCTGTTCAGCCACCTCAAAGCCGCTCATGCTAGGCATCCGACAGTCGAGGAGGAGTAGCTCATAATGCTGACCCTGTTCGGCGGCGGATCGGAGTTCCTCCAAAGCGGCCTTTCCGTCACTCGCTTCCATGACCTCAGCTCCCCATGGAGTTAGTGTTTCGCGAAGGATGAGGCGGTTGGTGGGGTGATCGTCCACCGCCAGGACCCGAACTCCTATAAGATCAATCGAGGTTGTGACTTTGTGTTGAATGGGTGTTGTTTGCGTCTGAAAGAGGAGGGAACAGTGAAACGTGCTGCCGGTTCCCTCTATGCTCTCCACCCAGATTTGGCCGTGCATGCGGTCGACAAGCCGTTTGGTAATTGCGAGGCCGAGCCCGGTGCCTCCATATTGTCTCGTCGTTGATACATGCGCCTGCGTGAAACTATCGAAAATGGAATCGAGTTTGTCAGGAGGAATTCCAATGCCTGTATCACTAACCGAAACCAGAATCGCTCCAGTAGAAGGCCGATTGAAATCGGGGGTGACACGAACCTCCACGGTGCCGTGTTCGGTAAATTTAAGTGCATTGCTGATCAAATTAATCAAAATTTGCGTCAGCCGCGTTGGGTCGCCGATTAAGTGACACGGTACGTCTGGACTGAGGTGGGCGGTGAGTTCAAGGCTCTTTTCATGGGCTCTCATCGCCAACATGTCAATGGCTTTATCCAGGATTTCACTCAGGTCAAATTCGATAGCTTCCAATTCCAGATGACCGGTCTCGACTTTGGAAAGATCGAGGATATCGTTGATAATATTCAGGAGGGTTCCGCCAGCTCGTCGAAAAATCCGGAGATACTTGCGCTGATCAGGGGTTAAGGGAGTTTCCCAGAGAAGATCTGCCATCCCGACAATGGCGTTCATCGGGGTACGAATCTCATGGCTCATACCGGCAAGGAACTCACTCTTCGCACGACTGGCGACTTCAGCAGCCTCTTTGGCCACGCGGAGAGCCTGTTCGATCTGCCGACGATCGGATGCCTCCAACGCGAGGGTTGCCATGGTTGCCAAGAGTCCAATCAAATGCTCTTCCCGCCTAGTCCATTGCCGCGGTGTTCCGATGGATTCAGCGCACAGCACACCCACGAGCTTTCCCTTCTGCCTAATGGGGGCGCTGAGGAGAGATTGGACATCAAACGGCAAAAGGTAAGCACTTGCAAGATCTCTTGTCCGCAAATCATGAAATGGACGAGCAGTTACTACGGCACGAGGTTCTCGAACGAGCGCACGTAGATAGTTCCGGCAGTGTGTAAATGGGATTACAACATCAGGCCTCGAGCGTCTTCGGCTGGTTTCATGGAGATCAACCAGTGTGATTGCATCGCGCTCCTTGGACAGGAGCCACGCGCTTGAGCGTTCAACCCGAAGTAAGGCACAAGACGCTTTTGAGATGGCTTGGAATGCACGGGAAAGATCACCACTATTAAGGGCCTTGCTTTGTGCCAGTGTCCGAAGGATGTCCTGGTACTGATCGAGAAAAGTGGTTGTGTTTGAATCGAACGAGGATGGCACAGGCCGCGTGCGCTGGCGCGTGTATGAGGTGGTCCTTGCTGCAACCCGTCCTTGAGATTCTCCACGAGGATGACGTGTCATGGGCGTGTAAGCAGCCGGTGAACGGTATGGTTGCGTCTAGTCGCTGTGTGCGTCTTGGACTAGCGAGAGGATACTCGCTGATTTGGTTCGATTGCGCCCCTCTTGTTTAGCTTGATACAGTGCCTGATCAGCCGCCTTAATGAGGTCGGTGGGAGAAGAATGCCGGTTGGGAATCACACAGGCATACCCGACGCTGATTGTGACGAGTTCCCCATCCGAGTTCTTGATGCCCAGGGATTCGACTCGTCGGCGCAAACTCTCTGCCACCTGTGCGGCGCCATCGATTCCAGTGCCAGGGAGAACCGTCACAAATTCATCCCCGCCGTAACGGGCGACTAAATCGCCAGGGCGATTGACGGAACTGGAAATAGCGGCGGACACCTGCTTCAGGCATTCATCGCCAGCCGTATGACCCTTCGTGTCGTTATAGGTCTTGAATCGGTCGATATCGAATATGATCAGGGACAGGGGAGTGGACTCCCGTACGGCTCGTCGCCATTCTTGATCCAGAAAATCATCGAATTGACGTCTATTGGTGATACCGGTCAACCCGTCCAAACAGGAGAGACGAAGCAACATCTGATTAGCCTCCTGGAGTTGGCGCATGACCTCCAGGAGCTCCTGCTCACGTGCACGGCGACGGTCGACCTCGTGCACAAGCCGGAGTACCGAACGCACCCGAGTGAGCAACTCGATTTTGTTAACCGGTTTGGCCACGTAGTCCATTGCGCCTGCGGCAAACGCCAACTGAAGATCGACCGGGTCCGTCTTGACGGTCACCATGATGATCGGAGTGTCCCTGAAGCGATCGACGGCCTTGATTTGGCGACAGGCTTCAATCCCGCTCATCTGAGGCATCAGAATATCCATGAGAATAAGATCGACTCGCGCCACTCCATGCTTGCCGCCATCGAGCCCCAAATACTTGAAAGCAGCGGCAGCGGAATCTGCCGAGTGAATATCTTCGTAGCCGGCGGCGGTCAGAATGGCCTGCAACAGGAGTCGATCATCGACGGAATCATCAACTATAAGAATGCTCATATGTCCACACGGGTTGAACAGATTGCACAGGAGAATACTGGCGGAATCGTAACAGCTAGTCCTGATAAACGCCAGGATAAAGCTTTTTGAGGCAGGGCTGGCAGAGCCCATGGCTGAACTCTGCTTCTGAATGTTCACCGATGTACTCTTCGATTTGTTGCCAAAACCCGCCGTCGTTGCGGATTTTCTTGCACGATGCACAGATCGGAATGAGGCCGCGCAACACTTTGACTTCTCTGAGCGCTTGCTGCAGGTCTTCGTTGATGCGACGAAGCTCAGCTTCTCGTTGTTTTCTTCGGTCCATCTCGGTTTTCAGCGTCAAGGCAGAAGTGACGCGCGCGAGCAATTCCACGCTCTTGACCGGTTTATTGATATAGTCCATCGCGCCTGCTGAGAAGGCGTCCTTCAAATTATCGAGATCGTTCTTCGCAGTCACCATGATGATTGGGATATCCTGAAGGTGCACCTGTTGTTTGATGTGCCTGCAGGCTGCTACACCATCAAGATCCGGCATCAGAACATCCATCAAGATCAAGTCGACATCGACGGAAGATGGTCCTCCGTCAAGATTCAATAACCCAAACGCAGCCTTGGCAGAGTCCGCCGTCACAATCTGGTGATAACCGGCCTTGGTCAGGATCGACCGAAGGAGGAGATGTTGGTCAGGGGAATCGTCGACAATAAGGATTGCCATCGATAGTCTTAACGGTTCAACACGAAGAAAACTAAAGGGTCAATCCCGTGAAATCCAGTAGAACAAACAGGTACGAGGGTGAATTAGGAGAGCTTGCTCTTAACGAGGTCACTGACCTGCTTGCCGTCGAGAGGTTGTCCAGCAACGCGAGCCATCACGGCTTTCATGATCTGTCCCATATCCTTTATAGAGGACGCCCCGGTTTCGCTGATGACGGATACGATGAGGGCTTCAAGTTCTTGAGGAGTCAGCGGTTTTGGGAGGTAGGCCTCAATGATTTCGATTTCTCGGCGTTCTTTTTCTGCAAGTTCCGCCCGTTGGGCTTTCTCAAACTGTTCGACAGACTCCCGACGTTGTTTCACGAGCGTCGTCATGACTCGACTCATTTCAGCATCGTCGAGATCGCGTTTCAGTTCCACTTCTTTGTTCAAGACCGCCGCTTTGATCATGCGGATCACGTCCATGCGAAGCTGATCCCTGGATTTCATGGCAAGCTTCAGATCTTCCGTCAGACGGTCGTGAAATGACATAGGAGGCTCCACACGTCACAACTTCTTTTGAAGTTCGAGCATACCGTCCTGGTTTCTTAGAGTCAATGACTGGAAGTTGGGGATGGTATTTTGGTGCGCGAGTGGTATCATTTGAACACTGTGACCCAGGAGGATCAGATGCGACAACAAGGGATGAAGATCAGGATCCATGAGCGAGCTATGGTGGTTGGTATGGCAATGATGCTGTTCGGTCTTGTTGGATGTGCCACCGAAACACCGAAGGCAGCGCCTCCGATTACTCAGGATCACGTTCGAGAACATTCCGAGCAGGCATTCGACAAACTCAAACACGAAGAAAAGAATCGCGCTGCGGGCTCGGCACTGGATCATCAGTAGTTGGCACAATTCGATGGGTGAGAGCCTCGTACGACTCCAAATTGAAAGATAGAGTGACGTCCGCGTAGTTCCGCGGACGATGCTTGGCGATGGTTGATCTTTCAAAATCCGTTACTCGGTAGGTTCATTGGACGTGGCCGAGTCTTTGCTTGTTGAGTTCAAGCCCAAAAACCTCCTGTACCACCCCGTTCCCATCATCGTGCCGATAAGAAATGGCCATAGCGTGCCGAAATGTCTCATCATGTACGCCGGTTGTCATTGACCCCTTTGACGCACCTCAGTACGATAAATTCTATGGTGGAGAGAATTCAGAGGTGGACATACTCAAGCGGCTGGCGTGCCGTTTTCGTGGGGAGTCTCCTTCTCACGCAGGAACAGAGCGGGATGGCCAAAGACCTACTGGCTCCTAAGGAGCAAGAGATTACAGAGATTGGATCGACTGCAAGCCCGTCCTTTGATGACCAGGAAAAGGGCGTTCCACAATCGCTTTTTACCTGGATTAAGATGGCAAAGGGATTTGATGTTGAATGGGATACCTTTGGGAGAAAAGGGTGGTATACCCAGGACCCTCGGCTGAAACCGATCGATCCGGGTTCGGTATTTACGCCGGAGATTCCGGCCATCTACATCGTCTTTGAGGTGGCTCCATTGGAGGATCCGGCTCAATTTGCCGTACAATGGTACCTGGAAGAGTCTCGAGGCCAGACGACTGAGCATCCATTGGGTAAGGATGTGCTAGAAGTTCCTGGGCATGAACGGTTTGGTTACCTTGAGTTGAAACGGTCCGGTGAGAGATGGGAAGTCGGGACCTACCTGGCAAAGGTTTACATTACGCCTTTAGGGCAACAGCCATTTCATGCAGTGAACCAAGTCGGTACCATGCGGTTTACAGTTGAGGAGCTGGTACCTGATTCGCCATCTAGCCAGAACTGGATCAAATAGAACGTGGGGTGCATATGGAGCAGGGGATCAAGGTCACGGATCCGGAAAAACTGATGTTGCTCTATGAACGCTTTCGGGATGTCTGTTGGGTCGAAAAAGAAGTCTGGAAAGAAATCTTTATGCCACGGGAGGTGAGCGCTGGTCCGGTAAGAACCAATGTTCAGGATCGGTATGAAGTCAGGATCAAGGATCCTATGATCGAACAGGTAATTGAGTCGAATATATCTTACGGAGTGGCGGCGTTGGGCGCGGTGATTCACGAGCACCGCGCCCATATTTCCTTTATCAAGAAACCGTCTTAAAGCTGTTCCAGTGCCGCAATCCGCACCTCAATAGGCGGGTGTGTCGAAAACAAGCTCATGAATCCACCGGTTTTCCCGGAGATCTTCATGGTAGCTAACGCGTCCTGGTTTGAGTATTCGAATTGAGCCCGATTGACCCATCGATCAATTGCTCTGAGCGCACCGATCATGGAGTCTTTGCCATACACCTTGGCGGCAAATGCATCGGCTCCGAACTCCCGACGGCGTGAAAACCAACTGATGACGATGGAAGCCAGGATGCTGACGACGATTTGCAACACGAGTGACAGACCGAAACCCAATGCAGCTTGATCCCGCTCCGCGAAGAATCGACGCACCCACATCGCGATGTAAAAGACAAAGGTGTTCATCAGCCCGGCCAGGACAGTGGTGGCGAACATGTCGCCGTTGTACACGTGACCCATTTCATGGGCCAGGACGGCTTTGACCTCGTCTTCTCTTAGGTTCTCCAGTAATCCAGTGGAGACGGCTACCATCGAATTGTTCTTGCTGGGTCCCGTCGCAAACGCATTCGGGTCTGGGGAATCATAGACCCAGACTTCCGGCATCGTAATGTGAAGACGTTGAGCGATCTCCTGTACGGAACCATAAATGACCTGTTCAGCGCGGGAACGAGGTTGAGTAATCTGTTGGCAATTGAGCATGGCTCTCGCCATTTGTTTGGAGAATGCCAAGCTGATAAAGGCACCCCCAAACCCAAACATGGCTGCCCACACCAACGTAGAAAGATCGACCGACCCGCGAACATCGATCCCGAACATGGGCAGAATCACGTTAATCACGATCGGTGCGGTGATCGAAATCGTCACCATGATGAGAATATTTGCGATCAGCAGTAGGCCGATGCCTTTAAACCACTTCATCGTGAGCCTCCTTCGGATAGAAACGTTCACCTCATCATAATAACGAGGCGAGTTGCTGAACTGCCACAATTATACACAAATTCGCTGCCTGAGATACACTGCAACCCCAAAGCACTTTACTTCATGCAATAAGCCCTGATAGGGCAAAGTCAATACGCTCCAACTCATGGAGACAGATGGTTGGTATTGACCGTTTCCTGGCGTTCCTGTTAGAAACCAAATACTTAGAGGAGTAAGTGTAAGATCCACCGGCCACATTCAGGGTGGATCCGACTGACTCACGTCGTGGCGTCGTTCTTTACGATCGAGACCTTCTGAGCAGTCGCGAGATTCCAGAGGTTCAAGGGAGCTTGGGACGTGATATGAGGGAGCCAGTTTCGACGACTGTTGCTTCTAAACGCGACCTGTTGCAGGACTTGCTGAAGAAGGTCTCGCGTCTGTTTTATACGACCTTGGCGGTGGTCCCAGCCGATGTACGCGATCAGGTAGGACTTGCCTATCTGTTCGCTCGAGCTGCTGACACGATTGCCGACACAGAATTAATCGATCGGTCACGACGGCTAGGCTTGCTCAACCGGCTTAGAGAACAGGTTCTTCGTGAGCAGGTCGAATGGTCTGAAATCCGGGCGATTCAGCAGGCGGTGGGACCGGTACAACAACTTTCAGCTGAACGAATCTTGCTTGAGCGGTTGGATGAATGCTTCCGACTTCTCCTGGCCTGTTCGCCAGAGGACAGGCACCGGATACAGAGGGTGATGACGACACTGACCCAGGGAATGGAAATGGATTTGAACCTGTTCCCTGGAAGTTCCGTGGAGGACCTGGCTGCGCTCAAGACTCTCGGAGACCTGGACCGCTATACCTATCATGTGGCTGGATGTGTCGGGGAGTTTTGGACCGATCTCATGTGTGCGCATCGTAAGGCATTAGCGAACTGGGACATTCACCACATGTCAGACGTCGGGGTGAGGTTTGGAAAGGGGCTGCAACTGACGAACATTGTTAAAGATATCGCCCATGACCTGCAGAAGGGGCGTTGCTACGTTCCAGAAGTGATGCTCGATGAAGTTGGATTGAAGCCGAGAGACCTTGTGGACCAGAATTGTCTTCCACGCCTCAGGCCTGTGCTGAGCAAGCTCGTTCGACTGGCGGTTGAGCATCTTGATCAGGGGTGGCTGTACACGATGTCAATTCCGCGCTATGAAACTCGGTTGCGGTTGGCCTGCATGTGGCCGATCCTCTCGGCCGGGGAATCCCTCAGGCTGGTTATGAACTCTCCTGACCTGCTAAATCCGGCCGTGAAAGTGAAAATTACTCGCGGTAAGGTCTACCAAATCATGGGGGTGACGACCGGCACGGTTGCGTGCGGGTACGCTGGGACCGCCTACTGGGGACACGTGCGGAAGCAAATCCTCTGAATGACTGATGCCTGAACTCGACAGTCTACCCGTTCTTCTTCTGCGGCTCTAATAATTTGTCACCCTTCTTAAAGACTGCGTAGATGGCTTGTGATGGACAGGCGTCCAGGCAGAGCCGACAACTTTCTAGACAGCGCGAGGGATCGAACTTGTAGGGAGGAGTCGACAGCCAGGCGCTGGTCGGGCAGATCGGTACGCACACCGCTTGGTGAGTGCAACGGTCGGGATGGCGGACAAGATGATCACGAACGATTAGCATAGGTTTCACTCCTTCAAAGAGACCTTGAGAAAAGATCTCAAACATATTTTTCTGAGGGAGGCTACTCACTGCCACTCCTTCACGAGCGCTTTAAGTCGGTCTTTGAGCTCAGGAATCTGTTCCAGATTATTGTGAATGGCACCCACAATCTTTTCTAGTCGAGCGGTTTTTAGCGCGTCTTTGTCCTTCTTCACTAATCGGTCATACTCCGTGTAGGCTGCAGGATGTGCAGGCTCCAGCTGTGCTCGAGCGTCCACGAGAGCTTGGCCAATAGACCAAGGCTCTGGCGTAAGCGGGGGAACAATCGTGAAGGATGCGTCGGTAAACACAATCACCATCGCGCCTGGCTTCCCCGTCAGTGGGAGGACTGTACGGATGGTCTTGCCCTCACAGGCGTGCCAGCTGAGCACCAATCCGGGAAACTGTTTCGCGAAGGCCACCTTTTCCATGTTGGCCTTCCATTTGTCTTCAGTCGGCATGGAGATAGCGAGGGAGTCTTATGGCCTTTTGAGCGGCGCTAATTGTTCTGGTGCTGGATGTTCCGGCATCAGCAACCGGGTGACGATTTCGCCCTTCAGGACATGCCGTTCCATAATCTCCGTGACGTCGGCTTCTGTGCCGACCCAATACCAAACTCCCTCAGGGTAGACTACTACGCTGGGACCGAGGTCACAATGGTCAAGGCAACCGGCCTTATTGGTGCGGACAACGCCTTTAAGATTGAGTCGTTTGGTTTCACTTTTGAAATGGGCATGAAGTTTTTCTGCACCTAAGTTCGCACAGCAACCTCGCGGGTCATCCTTTGGCCGTTGGTTCGTGCAGATAAAAATGTGTCGTTGAAAGGCTGGCATCGGGTAATCTTGTTAGACGGGCATGGTGAGTGTATTGAGTCGTTCCATGAGTAGTCGGACTTCAGAGTCCGTGAGGAATGGGGATTGCTGATTCGGCGCACTCAGTATGATTTGGATTTCCTGCAGCCGTAACGTTGCGCGTCGGAATTCATCCCCTTTGGAAAGTTCGGAGCTCTGGCCTGCGAGGAGTGCATTGAGCTCCGTATGGATGTCGCGAAAATCTCTATGCAAGTTTTTCTGCATGGAGCAGGAGGTGCAATACCATTGAGGATTCTGACTGGACTGTGGTGACAGACGATCGTACGGGCGGCCGAAGAAATCTTTTCCCAAGGACAGCCTGAGGAGTGGGGTGCTCGACGCTCCGCATGCCTGACAGGTTTCATTCCACGAGTCCATTCCCACCTCTTTCCAAACGCGTGAGCGCGTATCTTACAACAGGAATTTCCTGACTGTCCACGGGAGGGACGGATGTTGGAAGATCTATCACTTGGTTTTGAGGTGTGGGTATAATTGTGTGGTTGGGTCACGAGAGCGAGTCAAGGGGAGGGAGGCGGGTCTTCATGATCATCGGAATACCAAAAGAAATGAAAGATCACGAATATCGCGTTGGTCTCACGCCCGAGGCCACGGGGGTATTGTGTCAGAGTGGACATGAGGTCTTCGTCGAATCCTCCGCGGGCGTCGGCAGTGGCTGCAGTGATGACGAATACCGGACGGCAGGTGCACGTGTCACTCGTTCAAAAACCGAGGTCTTCGAAAAAGCAGACCTGATTGTGAAGGTCAAGGAGCCGTTGGTCTCCGAATGTCCACTTTTCCGTCGAGACCAAACCTTGTTTACCTACCTCCATCTTGCAGCACTTCCCGATGTGACGAAGGCACTTCTGCGTACGGGGTGTACAGCGATTGCGTACGAGACGACGGAGGCGAAGGACGGAAGCCTTCCTATGCTGAAGCCGATGAGCGAAATCGCGGGACGGATGTCCGTGCAGATCGGTGCGCAGTATCTAGAAAAAATGTATGGCGGACGCGGTGTGTTGCTGGGAGGAGTTCCTGGAGTTGAGCCAGGCCATGTTGTGGTGCTTGGTGCCGGAGTGGTTGGCTCATCGGCGATTCGGATGGCGGTGGGTTTGGGAGCAAGGGTGACCGTCGTCAATCTGGATCTTGAACGGCTGCGCGTCCTCGATGATCAATATCAGGGCCGGATCGTTACGCGTGCGGCAAGTCCCGCGGCCATCGAAGAGACTGTGCCGACCGCCGATTTGGTCATTGGCGCGGTACTTGTTCCAGGGATGAAGGCGCCCAAGCTCGTCTCGCGGTCGCTGGTATCACAAATGAAGCCTGGTTCGGTGATCGTGGATGTTTCCGTGGATCAGGGTGGCTGTATTGAGACGACGCGCCCAACAACCCATTCCGATCCCGTGTATGCCGTTGATGGGGTGATCCACTATTGTGTGGCGAACATGCCTGGAATCGTTCCTCGCACTTCGACATACGCGCTTACCAATGCGACGTTGCCGTATCTATTGCGACTTGCGTCGGATGGCGTTGATCGAGCGGTTCGCTCAGACCCTGGCTTAGCAAAAGGAGTCAACCTGAAAGAGGGAAAAGTGACCTATCGTGGAGTGGCAGACGCTCATGGGTTGCCTTTTACCCCTCTGTTGTAAGACAATCGCCACTTCAATTTCTGTCTTGGTCTT
>JAHBWR010000104.1 GCA_019636875.1 Nitrospira sp. | reverse complement strand
GTGGATTATTTCCTCATCTCACCGTGGCGCAAAACATCGGACTGGTCCCACGCCTCCTGGGATGGGCACCGGCGGATATCAGCAAGCGTATCGATGCGCTCCTTGTTCAGGTGGAATTGCCGCCCGACAAGTTTCTCGAGCGATATCCCCAGCATCTGTCGGGTGGTCAGCGGCAACGAGTCGGCATTGCACGAGCGCTGGCCGCAGATCCTCCGCTGCTCCTGTTTGATGAGCCGTTTGGCGCGCTGGATCCCGTGACACGATTCGAGTTGCAGCGACAATTTCTTCGGCTTCGCCGCGAGTACGGTAAAACGTCGCTGTTTGTGACTCATGATGTGCGGGAAGCACTCAGACTTGGAACGCGCATTGCGCTGCTCGCGAACGGTGGGATCAATTGTGTGGCCTCTCCATCCGAGTTCCTACGAGCCTCCAGCCCGGAAGTCCATACGTTTCTTGCCGGCCTCGATGTGCTGGAGAAGGAAGACGATCATGACGTTCTCTAGGGAACTGATAGATCTGACTTTAGAACATCTCCTGCTTGTCGGGGCCACCATGCTGATCGCGGGTGCCGTGGGGCTTCCGTCCGGCATACTCGTGACACGGCGACCCTCGTTTCGGCGATGGGTGTTAGGGTTTGCCAACGTCATCCAAACTGTGCCCAGTCTTGCGCTCTTCGGCTTCCTGATTCCCGTTCCATTCATCGGAGGCATCGGCGCGCATACCGCGATCATTGCGCTTGTCCTATATGCGCTCCTGCCCATCCTACGCAACACCGTCACGGGGATCCTTGCGGTGGAGCCTTCGGTTCGGGACTCTGCCGTTGCGCTCGGCATGACAGACCGACAAGTGTTATGGCAAGTCGAACTCCCCCTCGCCGCACCGACGATTCTCGCCGGTGTACGAATCGCGACGGTCGCCACGATCGGTACCGCAACGATTGCGGCGGCGATCGGCGCCGGCGGCTTGGGCGTCCTCATTTTTCGTGGACTGGCGACAGTGGATTCTGGACTGCTTCTTTCAGGGGCGATTCCCGCCGCACTCATGGCGTTGTCGGCGGACAGGGTATTGGAATGGCTCGAACAGGTCTATGCGCCTGCCTGATTCTGGCGTTGATCGGAGCCGGATGCTCGGACGATCGCCGCCGTGTCACCGTCGGATCGAAAAACTTCCTCGAACAAGTGCTGCTTGGCGAGCTGATCGCGCAGCATCTTGAGCGTCGTCTCGGAATCACCGTAGACCGACGGCTTAATCTGGGCGGGACGATGCTGGCGCATCGAGCCTTGCTCAACGGGGACATCGATCTCTATCCGGAATACACCGGGACCGCCCTCACGGCCGTGCTCGACCTCGCTCCCTCGCCCGATGCCCAGTCGGTACGTGATCGCGTCAAGCAGGAATACGAACAGCGGTATGGACTTCAATGGCTCGACACACTCGGGTTTGAGAATACGTTCGCCATGATCGTACGCCGATCCGATGCGGAACATGACCAGTTGGAATCGCTCAGCGACGCCGCGCATCGTCCGGCGGCGTGGACCATAGGAGTCGGTTATGAGTTCCAACAACGCCCTGACGGATTACCGCGCTTACTGGAAACATATGCGTTGAAATTATCTGGTCCTCCTACCACGATGGACTTGGGATTACTCTACCGGGCCTTGGAGCAACGCCAGGTCGACATGATCGCGGGCAATTCTACGGATGGTCCGATCTCTGTCTTTGATGTGACGGTCCTCCGCGACGACCGGCAGAGTTTCCCTGCATATGAAGCGGCCATTGTCGTTCGACCGGACTCGCTCGACCGTATCCCTGGACTGAGCGAGGCACTCAATGAACTGACTGGACGGTTGAGCGAGGACACGATGCGTCGGCTTAATCATCAGGCCGTTACCCGACAAGGGAAGGTCGCCGACGTCGCCAGAGAATTCCTGGATACAGCGGATATTGCCCAATGAAATAGTGAATGGTTCCTTCCACACAATTCCAACGGTCGATCCGTGCTGACGGGTGTCTCTCTCCGCTTGGCGGAACCCATGGCTTGAGGCCAGGACCAGCCGCTGATAACCGCGAACAAGCCTTTTCCGACCGAGACTGATCACATCTCCAACCTATCCTATTTCCTCAGATCATGCTGGGGGATGTGCTAGTACCCCCAAACCTCACTTTATCAGTAGGTAATACAAGAAGCTCTGTTCCACTGGAATGATCCACGCCTTCGCTATTGACGGATAAACAAGGAGAACCACGTGAAGAAGAAACGCAACGCCCAACCTGCTTCCGATCGCAAGACCGCGCAATATGCCGATCAGACCGTGTCCACCGGCTCCGGCGGGGAAGTCCATCAGACCGCCGGTGGCGACAGGCCCGTCATGACGACCCAGCAGGGAACCCCGATCTCCGACGATCAAAACTCACTGAAGATCGGGTCGCGTGGTCCCACGGCGCTCGAAGATTTTCACTTTCGCGAAAAGATGTTTCACTTTGACCATGAACGTATCCCGGAGCGGGTCGTTCACGCACGGGGTTTTGGAGCCCATGGCTATTTCGAGAACTATGAATCACTGGCTGAGATTACCAATGCCGACCTCTTCCAGCGAGCCGGGGAAAAGACGCCTGCATTCGTGCGCTTCTCGACTGTGGCTGGGAACAAGGGCTCGGCCGATTTGGCGCGAGATGTCCGAGGCTTTGCCGTGAAGCTCTACACCAAAGAAGGCAATTGGGACATTGTCGGTAACAATATTCCGGTGTTTTTCATTCAGGACGCCATGAAGTTTCCGGATATTATCCATGCGGCCAAACAGGAGCCTGACCGAGGGTTTCCTCAAGCCCAGACCGCCCATGACAATTTTTGGGATTTTCTCTCTCTCACGCCGGAGAGCATGCATATGGCGTTGTGGATCATGTCAGACCGAACGCTCCCTCGTTCCTTCCGATTCATGGAGGGGTTCGGCGTCCATACCTTTCGCCTGGTCAATACCGAGGGTAAGTCCACCTTCGTCAAGTTCCACTGGAAACCGAAGCTGGGGTTGCAGTCGGTCGTGTGGAACGAAGCCGTCAAGATCAACGGTGCCGATCCTGATTTTCATCGACGTGATTTGTGGGACGCAATCCAGAAGGGCGACTTCCCGGAATGGGAATTGGGCTTGCAGCTCTTCGACGAAGACTTTGCCGAGCGTTTCGACTTCGATGTGCTCGACGCCACCAAGCTTATCCCGGAGGAAGAAGTGCCGATTCGGCGGGTCGGCCGGCTCGTCCTCGATCGTTGTGTCGACAACTTCTTTGCCGAGACCGAGCAAGTCGCGTTCTGTACCCAGAACATCGTGCCAGGGGTCGATTTTTCGAACGACCCGCTCCTACAAGGCCGAAACTTCTCATACCTGGATACGCAGCTCAAGCGACTGGGCAGCCCGAACTTCACCCACATTCCGATCAACGCGCCCAAGTGTCCCTTCGCCCATTTTCAGCAGGATGGCCACATGGCCATGATGAATCCCAAAGGACGGGTCAATTACGAGCCAAATTCATGGAACGGGCAGGAGGGTGGGCCGCGCGAATCGCCGGAGAAAGGGTTTCGCTCCTATCCCGCCCATGAGGAAGGTCCAAAAGTCCGGGTCCGCTCCGAGACCTTTGCCGACCATTACAGCCAAGCGCGACAGTTTTACATCAGTCAAACGGAGATTGAGCAGAGCCATATCGTGGACGCGTTTGTCTTTGAGCTGAGCAAGTGCGAACGACTCGAAATCCGTGTCCGCATCGTCTCGCATCTGCGGAATATCCACCAGGATCTGGCCAAGCAGGTGGCGGACGGCTTGCGCCTGAAAACCATGCCGGACCCGGCTGATGCCGCGAGGCCCACACGAGAGGACCTGAGGAAATCGCAGGCGCTCAGCATGCTGCTCAACGGCCCTGACAGTTTCAAGGGACGGAAGGTCGGCGTGCTCGTCACTGATGGAGTGAAGATCGACCTCTTTAATTCGCTCAAGTCCGCAGCGGAAGCGGAAGGGGCGATGCTCGAGGTGGTCGCGCCGATGGTGGGCGGTGTCGAGGCGAGTGATGGCTCATGGATCGAGGCAGCTCAGAAAGTTGGGGGCGGACCCTCGGTGTTATACGACGCGGTTGCCCTCTTACCGTCCGAAGAAGGCGCCACGATGCTGGCTAAGGATGCGGCCGCGCGTGATTTTGTGGCCGACGCATACGCCCACATGAAGTTTATCGGGTATGTCGAGACCGCAACTCCTCTGTTGAAAAAGGCAGGCGTCAATGAAGGCCGCGATGACGGGTTCATTCTTCTCGATGGCTCGCGAGGCGGCTCAGAATTTATCACAGCCTGTCGAAAAATTCGCTACTGGGCGCGTGAGGCGGCAGCTGGAGTAGGCTAACCGCATGCGAGCGCATCATTGTAGGACGCAACCCACTAAGTCGGTTTCGTAATATTAGGGTATTGCTAGATCCATTATCGTGCCACCGTGCTAGGGGTAATCAAGAGGATGATCGCACTGGAGAGTAGGTGTAGTCGAAGAATGACGAAGATATTATTTTAAACGTTCTGATACCGGAAAATGGAAAACCTGGTCGGTACTCAATGGGCGCCGACTGTTTCCAAGATCAAGAGGTCAGGCAAAGATGGGTTGTCACACTAATAAATACGCGGTGCCAATTGAAAATCACCAAAAGAGATCGCGGTCTAACCAGGAACTGACGGTTGCTAACGTCCTCAATGTCTACACCACTACACCATCGTTCCAACTGAACCGAACGGAGGATCCATGACACAATCATTCAAAAGGCTCGTCGCCGGTATACTATTGACATCTTGTGCCTTCTTCGGCCTAACCAACGTCACCTCCGCGAAGGACGAGGGAACGAGGAAAGCACCTGCTATGCCCATTCACCACCTACACGCCACGCTTTTGAACCATGGCTTGGGAATGGCGGTCTCCGGGTCGAATTTGATGATGCTGGCGGAGCTATCCAAGACGAAAGAAGTGGACCCCGTCATCAACAAACACGGACAGTCCATGCTTGATAAGGGGAAAGATTTGATCCAACGGGCCATGACCGGATCAGAGATGAAGACGCTTCATAAGGAGGAAGAAGGAAAACGATTTGAAAAAGTAATGCAATACTCTCATACGCTCGGCCAAGCGATGTTGGATCTTGTAGATCTGTTAGATAACATGCGTAAAGCGAAACCATCCAGTCCGGAAGACGTCCTGGCGTTGCATCATATGCACATGACCTTGAATCATGCGCTGGAAATGGCGGAAAAAGGCAGCAATTTAATCATGTTGGGACAGATGCACATGGCTCCGACCACGGACCAACTCGCGACCAAACATGGTCATGCGATGATTGAGGAGGCCACAGAGTTGTGGGGTACTCTGACATCGGGAGAGCCGATGAAACAATTAATGCCGGCTCAAAAAGAACCTGAAGCTCAAGTTATGGAAAGGACTCACAAGATTGCCGATGCCGGCAAGCGAGTCCTCAAACTTTTGAGTGAAATGCCCGACATTCAGGAATAGAGGCGGCTCGTTTGATTTTGGCGTGGGTTTTTCCGTATGTGGGTGGGATGCCCAAAAGAGCGAGTGGGCCAACGGGCGGAAACATGATGCTTGATGTCCAACTAGGTCGGTGGTGAAATGTATCCGACGGGCGTCTTCTCGATAGAGGCGTCTGCCGCTTGCCGACATGCTGCGCACGTTCCGCGTTGCACTACTCTATCGTGAATCATCATAAAACCAACTTTCGAGAGAAGGAATCTGATCATGGATCATTTTGTAGTCGACATCGAAGAGGCAACGATCAAGAACGACAGCTTCCGTAAGGTGCTCTTTACGGCCCAGAATAGCCAACTCGTCCTCATGAGTTTGAGACCGGGTGAGGAGATCGGGGCTGAGACGCACGATCTGGATCAGTTCATTCGGATTGAAGCCGGACGAGGCACCGCGCACTTGAACGGCAAGGAATATCCGATTCAGGACGGCAGTGCCTTGGTCATTCCCGCCGGAACGAGACACAACATCATCAACAGTGGGAAGGAGGACGCGCTGAAGCTCTACACGATCTACAGTCCGCCTGAACACAAAGACGGCACGGTCCACCACACAAAGCAGGAGGCGGAAGCCGATCTGAACGATCATTTCGACGGCAATACGACGGCAACAAGTCAGGTTTCGGTTCGCTAGTAGTTCGTTGCTTTGGCGTCCTCCGCCAATGCCGGACAGAAGGATGTTCGGCATCCGGATGCCCAAATAAGGGGGTTCGTTGTTCGACGGTCATTCTCGTAATGAACCGGTTTCCACTTGAATGACTAGGCGATCTGTTATGAACCTAACTGTTCAGCAAACTTTTTTTCAGCCATAATTTAAGAGGAGAGACCAGTCATGACAGACCTGTTCTTTTTGCGTCGACGAGTGGTGCTTCTGTTGCTCCTTGCCGTATTCATCGTGACGCCGACCGGCCTGGTGTCCGCTCAGGATCCCATCGATGGTGAGATAGGGCAGCCGTCTCATATGTCTGGACGGTGGTCTGGCGGGACTGGAATCGGCTTCTTAGGAGGTACGCCTGACGGGGTGGAATTCGCCCTCAATGGACACCTTAACTATTTTATCTCGGAGGACATCTCTATTGGTCCCTTGGTCCAGTATGCCGGCGCGGGCGACGATTTTCTCTTTGGGCTCACGGTCCAGGGTAAGTATTGGTGGGCCATTCCCGACACGAACAACCAGACCAAGCTGGTCTTGCAGGGCGGGATCGGCTTCGCACGTGCAGGCGTGAGGGAGCCTGAGATCGGCTTTGGGGATACCTATGGCTCGTTCTTGATACCTCTCGGTATCGGAGTCGACCATGCCGTGAATGAACAGGTGTCCCTAACGGCGGACTTCCTACTCAATATCACCGCGCTTGGACAGAATGTACGTGTCGCAGGGCAAGAGGTTGATTTTCACACGAACGTGATGCCGGGCTTGTATTTTGGTGTAAGGTTTTTTTGAGTCGAGCTCCAGGTCGTCCGGATTCGACTAGGCAGCTAGAGATAGGAGAGGGGCAAGACGTGAACGGTTCTTAGAGAGTGAGATGCTCTATCTTAATTACGCCGGGCTCAGCAGAGAACGACCTGAATCCAGGGAGGAGGCCAGCACGGTTCAGGCCGAGTTTGAAACGATGCTGTTCTCAGAATCGGGTGTCCGCTGGTATACCAACCAACTCGATAGATGTCGGCGATCTATCCAAGACTTCGTAGTCCCCCACGAGAACGATGCCGCTCCGAACGTGGTGTTTGTCTCGAATGCAACGACGGCATTTCGGATCATCTTATCAAATCTTGAGCTCAAGACTGGTGATGTTGTCCTTGCTTCAGATCAAGAGCATCCGGGGATCATCCGTTCGCTCATACGGCTGCAACCAAACAGGCTGAGAGTGCAACTCATCGGGGGAGCGTCCGAAGACGAGTTCTGTCGTAACCTCGAGCAGGCTCTGTCCACAGATCACGCCCGCCTATTGATCCTCAGCCATGTGGCATATACCGACGGAAGAGTGTTCCCGCTAGGAAGAATAGGCACGATCGCGAAAGAACAGAACCTCATCGTCGCGGTCGACGGCACACAGGCTGCAGGCCATATTCCGATCGATCTGAACGGAACTGAGGTACATTTTTATTTTTTCGCGGGCCACAAATGGTGTCGTGGTCCAATGGGGACCGGTGTACTGCTTGTCGCTCACAACGATCTGACAAGCAATGTGGAGATCGACAATATTCAGAATGATTATGAGCTCGGCACGCAGCGCGTCGGCCTCATTGCAGGTCTTACCCGAGCATGCGCACTCAGACGGGATGAGCTCCCAATAGCGACGACATACCTTCGGAGACTTCAGGACCTGCTTGTTGGGCTCGTACAATCACTAGATGGCGTGCGCCTTCGCCGCTGGAACGGAGCGCATGCCCCTGGAATCTGTACCCTTCAACTAGAGGGTGACCGGGTAAGCCCAGGCCGTTTGGCTGAGTATTTGCTCCAACATGATGGGATCGCTATCAAACCGTTCAACGATCCAGAACACCCCAGGCTCATTCGCATCTCCTACTCTCAATCAACGAGCGAACCGGAGATTCAGACCGTCGTAGACCGGTTGGCAGACGCGCTACACCATTTCAACGGATCCGAAGCAGAATAGAGTCACGTACACCCGGCTGCGTCGAACGATAGCTCAATTGAGGTATCCACTATGGTTCGAGCGGCTCTGTTAGACGTTGCGTGAAGGACGCCCTAGGGTTGATGCCAGCTGCGAGGCAGTACGGAGAACTGTTTGAATGGTCGCCAAGGAGTGGTGGATATTCATGGGGAATTCTTTCTCCGTCGTATGAAGCTCACCAGGGGATACTGTCGGAATACTGTCATGAGCACCAATCTCTTTCGGCGGATGCGTGTCGGTCGGCTATTCGTGGCTGGGGCGATCTTCTGTACTCTAGTGGTGCCAGGGCTATCAGTACGGGCTCTACGGGCTCATGGTGATGAGATATCCGAAGCGAGTCTGGCCAGCCGATCGAACTTGTCCAGCCCCGAAGGAGCTGGCCTCCAAGCAGCCAGCTGGGCTCTCTCTGTGCCATATGGTGCAGCGAAAATGAGCTACGCAATCGGGGGCGGCTTTGTGGGGGCTCTCGCCTGGGCGATGACTGGGGGGGATCTGGAGGTAGCAAAGTCCATCTGGATTCCCTCGATGACGGGTGACTACATTGTGCAGCCGCCGCATCTTACCGGGGAGATGCATCTCTATTTCGTGGGGATGTCATCTACGGGGTCGCCGTACTAATCATCGAGGTCCAAAGATCTCGCTCCAAGTTTTGCATCATACGGATTTACGGGAGTGGTGTTGGGACCGCCTCGGCGGTCGCTGGTTCACACAACGTCATGAGTGATTCCGCCGACGGCATTTCCTGTCCCTCCAGCAGGCGTCCATAGACGGTGAGATAGTCCGATACCATACGATCGTGAGTGAAACGTCGTTCGAAGGCAGTTCGACAGTGCTGCCTGTGAATCGAAGCAATCCTGGCCACGGCCTGAGTCATGTCTTCGAAATCTTCGCAAATCAGCCCCGTCACATCATGTTCGATGACCTCTGGGATTGATCCACGTCGGTACGCGAGAACGGGAGTACCGCAGGCTAAGGCTTCAATTAGAACGATCCCAAAAGGCTCGGGCCAGTCGTGAGGACACACCAGCGCATAAGCCTGGCCGATGAAATCATTCTTTTCGGCATCGGTTATTTCCCCGACAAACTCGACCAAAGGGTGATCCATCAATGGTTCAACTTGGGCGGCGAAGTAGGCCTGATTGACGGCATCGATTTTAGCCGCGATTTTGAGGGGCATATCGAGTGTTTTGGCCAGTTCAATCGCGTGATCCGGCCGCTTCTCTGGAGAGATGCGACCTAAAAAGGCCAGGTATTGTCCAGGTTCCGGATGAAAGGTATACAGGTCACGTGGGAGCCCGTGGTAAACCGTGTTCTGCCAATTCGCCAGTGGGAGGGGCCTCCGCTGCGCGTTCGAAATAGCTACAAGCGGCATGTCGGCAAACTCATGGAAGACGGGGATTAATTCCGGCAGGTCCAACCGGCCGTGAAGTGTCGTGATGACCGGTGTGTGACAGCGACGAGCATAGGGAAATCCAGTGACATCAAGATGGGAGTGAATGATATCAAATTGATTCGCCATCGTGCCGAACGCACGTTCGAGCTGTAGCACCATGGGTGCCTCCGGGGACCCCAATTTAGGGGCGAGCCGAAGCGCCTGAGGGTACATGCCCTGCAACTGAGCGAGCGTTTCTGAGTCGGAGGTCGCGAAGAGTGTGACCTCATGCCCGAGGCGGACAAGCTCATCCGTTAGATACGACACAATCCGTTCCGTTCCTCCATATCGCTTGGGTGGAACACTTTCCCATAATGGAGCAACCTGAGCGATCCTCATAATGAACATCCTTCCAAAATACACATTGCGAACCGTGTTAGGCCTTAGAGTATCTGCCATTCTAAAGTTTGGTGGTTGAACCGAAAGCCTAGGTAAAGCCCTAGTTCTTTTGAAAACCAATTGCATGCTGTTGGCTACATGAATCTAGTGCCAACGTGACACATTGGCGAAAAGGGATAAACCTAGGTGGCCTGCTAGTGTTCAAGACATATCGTTTCCCGATAAGATTTGTCTCCGATAACCTCACGCTGATTATTCCGGGCTCATTATTTTGCTTCACATGATATCAGCTAATGGAGTTCGCGGTGGCGGATACACGAACGAACGATCGACCGGTGGCAAGGAGTCTCTGGTCCTTCGTGGGCCTCATCGTCGCCCTGATCTGTCTTCCATTCCCGATTGCCTTCGCAGACTCGCCTCTTCAAGGGAATCATCCGGTGTCTGCTCCTGGGATCGATGAGTTGCTGGATGATGATCGATCCCTAATGGGTGGACAGATGCTCAAGCAGGGCCGTATTCCTCCAAGAGCAATGCGACCATGTATCTCCACCGCGGCCCAAGTCCGGTTGCTTGATCTCGCGCCTTTGGTACCGGTACCTACACTGTGTGTCGGCTCGACAGTGTCCGCCGACGTAATTGGCTGGGGTGGGTATGAGGCCATTGGAGACCATGAAAGATCCGTCGGGAACTGGTCGGAGGCTGAACAAGCCTATGTGAAGGCGATCGAGTTGCTGGAGCGAACGGCCGTCAAAGATCATAACCAGGACTTGGCGGGTCTCCTTAACAAATTGGGGGTCACCCGTTACACGCAAAAGGATTTTGCCGGAGCGGAAGCCGCTTATCGGAAAGCGCTCAGGATCTACACCTCGACCCAAGCGGCTGAGGATCTCCGCGTAGCGGACACGTTGCACGTGCTTGCCATGGTTCTGTTCGAGCAGCCTCATGGACGTGACCTTGCCGGGGCATTGTTTTTTCGTGCTTGGGCGGTTCGCGAGAAAGTCTTAGGACCGGACCACCTTGCCGTGGCCGAGAGTCTGCATCGCATGGCGCTCAGTTTATATCGTGACGATCTGTCGAAAGCCGTCCCGTTGCTTCTTCAGGCAATGGAAATTCGAGAAAGGAATCACGGTCATGCTCATCCGTCCGTGGCGGAGACGCTCACGGCGATGGCCGGCTTGTACGAAGCCCATCACCGCCAAGATCTTGCGATTCCACTCTATCAAACAGCACTAACCATTCAAGAACAGGTGTTCGGACCCAATGCCACCGAGACGATGCAGGTTCGCAACAGTTTACACATGGCTCACCGAGAGAAGGGGATTCCGAACGAAGACAGCAAGGGGCAAGAGTGACCATGGTCAACTGTGTTGCGATCGTGATAACGGACACCGTGGGGCGCATCGAACGTGCAGAGTTTCAACGCTGTCGAAGTCTCCTCGACTCGAAGTTGGCCCTGGAACAAGTGGCAACTGGGGATCCTGCCAGGTCTCCACACCCTTCACGAAGTATATAAGAG
>JAHBWR010000103.1 GCA_019636875.1 Nitrospira sp. | reverse complement strand
GTCAGCGTTACCGATGTGGATGGCAACCTGAGCACGGTGCAGCTCGGCGTGCTGAACGGGACCGTGACGGTCACGCTCCAAGGTACGGCCAGCATCAGTGCGGGGAGCAACGGGAGCAGCACCCTCACGCTGTCCGGCTCAGAAGCCGACATCAATGCGACCCTCGCCACGCTCACCTATCAGGGCAATCTGAACTACAACGGGGCAGATACCCTGACCGTGATGAGCACCGATGCGAACAGCGGGACGGACGTGGATACGGTGGCGATCACCGTGAGTGCCGTCAACGATGCGCCGACGGTCAGCGTCAACACCGGTAGCACGGTCTTAGAGGGAGGAACGGACAGCATTACGGCAAGCGAATTGGCTGTTACTGATATTGATAATAGCGCGGCGCAACTGACCTACTCTATCGGTACTGGACCGGCTTATGGTCGTCTCGAACTCACCACTGCGCCAGGTGTCGCGGTGACGAGCTTTACGCAGGCGGATATCGACCTAAGCCGGTTGGTCTATGTGCATGACGGGTCAGAAACCACGAGCGACAATTTTACCTTTACCGTGAACGATGGGGCAGGGGGCTCAGTGGGCCCGACCACCATGACGTTGACCATCACCCCGGTCAATGATGCACCGACGATTACCAGCGACGGCGGAGGGGCCATCGCCTCGATCAATGTTGCGGAGAATGTCAGCGCGGTGACGATTGTGACCGGCGCGGATGTGGATTTGCCTGCGCAGACCCTCACCTATAGCATCAGTGGTGGCGTGGATCAGGCGTTGTTCACGATCAATGCGGCGACCGGGGCGTTGACCTTTACCGCTCCTCCAGATTTTGAAGTGGCCACTGATGCCAATGGGGACAACGTCTACGTGGTCCAGGTGCAGGTGATCGACAGCCAAGGTGCTGCCATCACGCAGACGCTCCAGGTCACGGTGACGGATGTGGCTGAGGGCCTTCCGCCGACTCCCACCGTTCCTCCTGTCCTGTTGCCTCCGGCTCCGCCTGGGCCAATTGATCCAAGCCCTGAACCACCAAGTTCCCCGAGCCCTTCAGAGTCGCCCGCAGACCCACTGCCACCTGCTCCAATGGCGCCGGGGCCACGTTCTACGCCGTCGGAGTTTGAGGCGGTGAACACCACATCGGGTTCGACTGCGTCCGTTGTCGAGCGACTCATTTCTCCTCGAGACGAACTGAGGAAGCTGATCGATATTGGTCGAGATCAGGCCGGCTTCATCCCACACGACGATACCGGACGACCAGTGTTCACGGTCTTACCGGTCGAACCGGTTCCGGTCCTTGAGCCAGAGCCAGGGGAGAAACCGCCGTCCACGAGTGAGCTCTTGTTGACGAAGCTCAGTGAAATGGCCGGTTCGCTCGAGCAAGCCATCGGGGTGTCGGACGAACACCATGAGTTCGTCACGCGGGTGGCGGCACTGACCGGCACGACGTTGTCTGCCGGGTTTATCGTGTGGGCCCTCCGGAGCGGCGCCTTGCTGGCGAGTTTCATGGCGACGATGCCGGCGTGGCGCCACTTCGATCCCCTGCCGGTGCTGGGGGGAACGCGCAGTGAGTGGGACCGTCGCCGCAAGGACAGTGAACGCGAGCAACAGGCCGAAGCGGCTGAATACCGTGGCCTCAAGAAATTGCTTGGCTGAAGTCTCTCCGTTCAAATCACCGATCGGTATTCGTCCTAAAGCAGCTGGCTGAGCACTCTCAACGTGGTGATCCGTCTTCCTACCCATCTCGCCCACCGACGTTGCCGTACGCATTCATCACAGGTGACGGAGGGACATAAGTTTTTCAGCTCGGGCCTCGCGAATTTGGTATGCTCTATGCTGTTTTCTTCTCGGAAGTTACGGGGTAAGTTGAGGGCATGCCATTTCGTCTCTCTCGAGGTTTGAGTCTCTGGCTCAAGCGGAGCTTGTATTGGTGTCTAGGCCTTGCCGGGGTAGGACTTCTCGCGCTGGTCGGTTACGGGTTTTTTCTCTCCACCAGTTTGGCCCTTCCTAAAAGTGACGAACATCCACCATTGCTGATCTACGGTGCGCCATTTTTTCTCACGCCGGGGCTTCATCCCGTGGAGGAGGGCTTGTTCGACCGTTTGCATCGGTTAGAGTATCGACCGGTCAAAGCCCATCCGAAAGTTCCCGGGGAGTATCTTGCGACTCAAAACTCGATCGAGATTTTTTTGCATGCTCAGGAAGAGAGTCGCCTTCCTGCTCGGTTAATCAAACTCACGTTAGCTGACGGGATCGTGACGAGGGTATTGTCCGCCACCGATGGCCAACCTCTCTCGCTCGTGAGGCTCGAACCGGCGTTGATCAGTGGAGTGCGTGGTGGCACTCGGCAGCTTCGGGAGTGGACACCACTGGATCAGATGCCTCCCGCCTTGATTGATACGCTCTTGGCGATCGAAGATCGACGCTTTTTCTCTCATTTTGGGTTCGATCCGATTGCCGTCGGGCGAGCGTTGTGGACCAATTTCATGCGCGGAGCAGTCGTACAGGGCGGGAGCACTCTTACGCAGCAATTAGCCAAGAATCTGTTCTACACCCCCCGTCGCACGCTCGGTCGGAAGTTCCAAGAATTTGTGGCTGCCCTGGCGCTCGAGTTCAAGTACCGCAAGCAGGACATTCTGGAAAGTTATATGAACGAGATCTATCTCGGCCAAGCCGGGCCGGTTTCGATTTACGGTGTCGGGGAAGCGGCCCATCGGTACTTCGGCAAACCCCTCGATCAACTCTCCATCGAAGAAATTGCGCTGATCGTCGGCCTCATTAAAGGCCCCAATATCTATTCGCCGGTGAAAAACATCGACGCGGCAACCAAGCGTCGAAACGTGGTGCTCCATCGCCAGCGGGAGGAAGGCATTCTGACGGAGGAGGCCTTACAGGTGGCCTTAATACAGCCCGTCAAGGTGTCGTTGACCGATGACGCGCTCACGGATGCTCCCTACTTTGTCGATTACTTGCTGCGGGAGATCGAGCAAGGGACCGGTGCGATCACTCCGGAAGGAGCACGAATCTATTCGACGCTAGACTCCCGAGCCCAGCAAATCACGGCACAGGTGTTACAGGACGGCCTTATGAAGCTGGAGAAGAACCATCCTGCGTTGGCCGAGGCTGACCCGCCGCTCCAAGGGGCTGCGGTGGTACTGGATGTCCGGCATGGCCATGTCTTGGCGATGGTCGGCGGGCGTGACTATCGAGTGAGTCAGTTCAATCGTGCGGTGCAGGCCCATCGATCGGCGGGCTCGTTGTTCAAACCGTTTGTGTACTTGGCCGGGTTCGAAGCGGCACGTGGGCAGGGAGCGGATGGGCTCACACCGGCGACATTATTGGCAGACGAGCCCATCACCTTGGAATCAGGCACTGGTCCCTGGTCGCCTCAAAACCATGACCGGCAGTATCGAGGGCCGGTGACCGTGCGATCCGCACTCGAGCAGTCCTTGAATGTTCCAGTCGTGAGGTCGGCTCACCGGACTGGGATGACAGCCCTCACGCACCAACTCCAGGCCTTCGGAATCACCACGCCCTTGGCGGATAACCTGTCCCTCGCGCTTGGGAGCTCGTCGGTCTCGCTCCTTGAAATCACCGCGGCGTATGCGGGACTTGCCAATGGCGGGGTGGTCATCCGTCCGGTGGCACTGTCGAACATCACCCGTGAAGGGGGAGAGAGCATCTGGAGTCCACCGCTGGATCGACGCCAGGCCGCGACTCCGCAAGGCGCGTTCCTCGTTACGTCCCTCCTGAAAGGGGTGGTGGATCACGGGACCGCTTCCAAGGCGCGAGCTCTCGGGGTACAGGGGCCGGTCGCAGGCAAAACCGGGACGACCGATGGATCTCGAGACGCCTGGTTTGTGGGGTATACACCGGATATTGCCATCGGCGTGTGGATCGGGTTTGATGATGAGCGATCCATCAAGCTGAGCGGTTCACAGGCGGCGCTGCCTATCTGGAGCGAGCTGGCGATTCGGCTCATCCCTCGAGATCTCCCTGATTTTGAGATGCCGTCAGGGATCGTTCAGCGTCGGATCGACCCCAGAACGGGTCAACTGGCGACCTCACGATGTCCGGAGAACAGGCCGGAGTTTTTCATCGCAGGGACAGAGCCTACGACCTACTGCGAAGTGCACGGCGGAGGGGTGTGGGAACGCGTGAAGGAAACGTTTGGTTTGTCCTCTTAGAGGCCGGTCCTCCTATACCGGGGTGCTGAATTCCATAAACTGTTAGGCAGATCCCTTGTCCTACGATACCCTTGACGGAGATTGGCCTGTACAGAGGAGTTCCCATGAAAAAGACCGGCTATGCGGACGACGGCAATATTACGCTGTTGGCGAAGGGCGTCGAACTGAAAGGCGAAATCAAAGTCGAGGGTACTGTGCGCATCGATGGGCGTCTGGAAGGTGATGTGCATACGAAGGGCGAAGTGATCGTCGGGGAAGATGGGATGGTGCGGGGATCGATCCATGCTGATTCACTGATCAGTAGCGGACGCATCAAAGCCACCGTCACGGCCACAGGGAAAATCCAGCTCTTGAAAAACGCGATTCTGATCGGAGAGGTTCACTGTCCGACGATGCTGATGGAGGAAGGGGCGAAGTTTCAGGGCGTGAGTGACATGGGTGTCACCGGATGGCCCGAGGAAGGTCAGAAGTTGCCTCCCAATGTTCGAGATATGAACGCCCATCGTGGGAAGACGGTTGCCTTAATCGGAAAGGAAGTCGACCTCTAGAGGAATCGTACCGTTCTCCTTTCACGGTCACGTTGCATCCCATCGCTTCTCACGTTACCTCAAGTCTGTCCACCGTGACATAACTCGCCGGATCTGCTATCTACTCGGTACCAATTAAGGGAACGCCTGGTTCTGTATGACTCGACAGCAGATCTTCTCCATCGTGTTCTTCGCTCTGGTGGTCTTGTTGCTCTACCAGATTGGGTTGATGTTTAAACCGTTCGTGTTTTCGGCGCTTTGGGCCGGGCTGTTAGCCCATTGGGCCTTTCCGCTGCATCTTCGTTTGACGAGGCTGTGCGCGGGGAAAGAGCTGGTTTCCGCCGCACTACTGACTGTCGGCGCGATGGCGATCGTGGTCGTTCCGCTGGTCGTGATGGGGGTTATGCTGGTGCGTGAGGCTGGTGTGGCCGAGCAGGAGATCCGAGCCTGGATTTCAGGAGGAGGGCTTCAGCGATTGCCGGAAGAACTGGCGACGATCCCGATTATCGGCGGCTGGCTGAAATCGGCGTTAGCAGGGAGCGCGACGCCCACCTTTTCCCTGGAACAGTCGGTCATGACGGGGGTGAAGGAGCTCAGCCAATTTTTGATCGGGGGAATGGGCGGCTTGCTGAAAAATACCTTCGCGCTCATCATGAATTTTTTCATGATGCTGCTGATCTTGTTTTTCCTCTTTAAGGATGGCCGGCAGTGGCTTTCGGTGCTGTACGATCTCATTCCGATGGACGAGTCTCACAAGTCCAAAATCCTGGTCCGGTTGGATCAAACGATTCGTGCGGTGGTAAAAGGGGTCTTGGTGACGGCGATCGTGCAGGGACTACTGGCGGGGATGGCCTATCTGGCGCTCGGCGTACCGTTTCCGATGGGACTCACGGCATTGACGATTGTCTTAGCGCCGATTCCGTTCGGTGGGACGGGACTGGTGTGGTTGCCTGTGGCCCTGTATCTCTTCTGGGTCGGGATGGCCGGGAAGGCCCTGGCCATGCTGGCGTGGGGAATTGGAGTCGTGTCGATGGTCGATCAATTCCTTCGGCCGTGGTTGATCGGACAAGATGTACAGATTCCTGTGCTCCTTCTTGTCTTAAGCGTGTTAGGGGGGCTGGCGCTCTACGGCCTGCTCGGCCTCTTCATCGGCCCTATTCTCGTCAGTTTGTTGATGACTGCTGTGCAGATCTATCGAGAGGAATACCACCTCAAGCAGTTGGCTCACTCCGCGAACCCGCCCGCTTCTCCATAGCCGACTTGCGACTTGTCGGCGACTCACGCGGCACGCAAGTAGCTACTCCAATGGAATTGTGATCGCGATCCCACCCATCACATCATTCAACTGAAAATCTTGTTTCGGACTCAACGGGTGACTGTTGTGGCAGGTGATGCAGGCGGATGAGACAGCCCGGTCTGCATAGATGGCTTGGAAATATTGCTTCTTCCCGCTCGACACAATTCCAGTCACAGGACGATCCGGCTCTCGCTTTAGCATGTCCAACGCGGTTCGTTCAAATTCCGTTGCTGGGGCATTGCGCTGATAGATCGGGGAAAACCCGATCAGCCGGTAGCGGATTCCCCGCCCGCTTTCTGCGACCAATCGACCGGAGTGTTGAAGAAACTGAGCCGGTAAGGGAAGCGTGTTGTCCTGTTCCCAATGTTCCGTCGAGGCGACGATACCCTTTTGCTGCAAGCGGTCGACGATGTGTGCGGTATAAAACGTCCGATCCGCTTCGAGGATGGCATGAATGTAGTCGGCGACCTTCTCGGGTGAGATGGACACGGTTTTGGGGCTCTCTTTGGCGGCATGGAGCGTAGCCGTGGTCCAGAGGGCCGCTACGAAGAATGCGACGCTTGTGGTTTTGAACGTGACGCAGCGGTAGTCCATGAGCCTCCTTGAGAGGACGGTGATGCCGTGATCGGGAGCGTGACGAGACAGGCTGTCCCTTGAGCTTCGGCACACTCTATCCGAATATCGCCTCCGAATTTTCGGACAATCCGCCGTGCGACGGTGAGTCCAAGGCCTGAACCCTCTCCCTGCTCTTTCGTCGTAAAAAACGGGTCGAAGACTTTTGACAGATGCTGTTTGGAGATGCCAGGCCCTGAATCGGCGATGGTGATCGTGACGGTCCGATCAGAAGCGACCGTCGTCAGGGCGAGCGTTCCGGTGCCCTTCATGGCATGGGCGGCATTGCTCAGCAGATTCACGAACGCCTGCCGGAGTTGGTCTGGGAGCACGAGTACCGGAGTATTTCCCGCATAAGTCTTGTGGATTACGACATCCTTCATCTCCACGGTCGTTTGGGCCGTGGTGAGCGCATCATCTAAGACCTGCTCGACATACACTGGGATCGATTGATCCGCATTCTCACGATCGATCACACCGGTAAAGTCGCGGATGATCGTGGCCATGCGACGGCCGTGAGCCACGATGTCTCGGGCATAGCTCTTGATATGCTCCACGTCCTGTTCATCCTGAATGACTTCTCCCAATCCGATGATGCCGAACAGGGGATTGTTGAGCTCGTGGCCGATTCCTGCCGTCAATCTCCCAAGACTTCCGGACTTCTCTGCCTGAACAACCTGGTCCTGCAGCCGGCTTTCGTCCGTGATGTCACGAAGCACCAGACCGATGGTGTCTTCTTCCCCTGGCTTTGCAGGGAGCCTAAACCATTGGTAATGGTAGATGCGCGAGCCGATGGCTAGCTCAGCACGATGCCCGGCTGATTCATGAGTTTTCAGAGGCTGGAGGGGGTCCCTCGGGACAGTTTCAGGCTCAAGATCGGTAGTGGTGTTTGAGCCATCGCCGTTCATCTGGAATTCTGCTTGCAGCTGCTGTTGAATGTCCGGAGCAAGTGAGAGAATCGAAAACAGCGAGGCGCCCGACAATGGTTCGCGAACCGAGAACGCGTCGCGAGCTGCTTGGTTGATGTACTGCACGACTTGCCGGCCATCAATCAAGAGGATGGGAGTCGGAACAGCGTCCAAGATTTGATCCGTGGACTGCTGCAAGACCTGGACTTCTTGGGTTTTCAACTTGACTTGGTCGGTCAGCCCGGAAAATGCAGCGTTCAACTGATCGTTCATGCGAGTAAATTCTCGCGCCAGGTCCTCCAACTCATCGCCGGTGTTGATCTCAATCGGTGTCTGGAGTTCACCACGCCCGATGGCCTGTGCCGCCTGTTGCAGTTGGCGGACGGGTGTGACGATGTGTCCAGCCGCGACGTAGCCCAGCGAGACGAGTAGTGCCGTGGCGACCGCTCCAAAGACCATTACCCAGGTGAGCAAGTGCTGGATCGGCGCGAAGAGCTCATCGGAGGATTGCCAGACGAACGTGTGCCAGGATCCGTTGTCGAGTGAGCCGTTGGTCGCTCGGCTGGTCTCAGGGAGCGGTGCAAACCCGATGACGGAGGTCGAGTCTCCGCCATGCCCGTCGCTGGCTGCTTGGACCCAGCCGGGATGTTGGGGGGTGACGAGTGGTGTCAGGTTTCGATCGGACAGGGGAACACCGGTCGGAAGAATGGGGCAGCTGATGACGATGCCGTTGCTGTCGATCAGCATGACATGGCCGGTCTTGCCGAAGCGAATGGCCTGAGTGGAGGGAGAAAAGAACTCCTTGGCATCGATGATATGGTGAAGCACACCGACTGCCTCGTAGCGCAAGCTGTCCATAATCGGCAGGGAGATCGTGAAGACGTACGCATTCACCTGGTCGTCGAAATGGATGTCCTCGATATAGAGTTTGCCCACCGCCTTGTTGAACGCTCCTTGCCACCAACCTGTGGCGTTATGCCTGAAGGCGGGATGGTCGGTCATGCTAGCGACCAGTGTCCCCTCCGCATCGGTCAAAAACAGCATCTTGGTCGAAGCCCTGACCACTTGAGGGAGCAACTGGCCGGGTGGACTATAGACCCCGGCATAGTATTCGCGGAGTAACGCACTGAGTCGATTGTCGGTCAGCGATGTGAGTGCAGCAGGATCTCGGTCGGCCCAGCGTCGTTCGAGGTCCGTGGTTCCTCCAGCCGAATGTTTTGGGTCGCGTGCCGCGTCTCGCCTGCGCTCCAGTTCTCGAATAATCGTGTGATCGTGGGCGATGCGGGCAGTGTGTGAGATTTCTTCAACGACGAGCAGATCCAGTTTTCGGGCCGCTTCTGTTGCCAGCGCCTCAAAGCTTTCTCCGCTGATGTCTCGGATTTCCTGCGAGCCTTGCCAGAACGCCATGCCCAACCCAATGACGAGGGGGACAATCCCGACGAAGAGCATCGACAGGATGACTTTGGTCTTGAGTCCCCATCTGGTGCCTGCCCGTGAGGTGGTCGATCCCGTCGTCATGACTGAACGGTTCCCTCGCTGGGTGAGGGGTCACTCGGAAATGTCAGAGTAAACGAGGAGCCTTGACCGATATGACTGTCGACCTCAATGGTACCGTGCATGAGTTGGATCACGTTCTTGATGTTGTAGAGACCCAATCCGGTGCCCTTCCCCGGGGGCTTGGTGGTGTAGAACGGCTCAAAAATTCTGGTCAATAGCTCCGGTGGGATGCCGCAGCCTGTGTCCGACACACGAACCTGTGTGGTGTCTGCTGTGCTGATTGTTTCCAAGGTGAGGGTGCCGTGATGTTCCATTGCCTGAACCGCATTCGTAATAAGATTGACGAACACATGGAGAAGTTTATCAGGATTTCCCTTCACGACAGCGTCAGGCTGGTACCGCTTACGAATCTCAATATCTTGAAGCGCGACGGCATAGCGGGCGATCTTCAGCGCCTCATCGAGCTTGCTGTTGACCTGAATGAGGCCGTCTTGCCGCACGGATGTACGGCGAGAATAGGAGGTGAGGTCCCGGCAAATGGCGGTCGTTCGTTTGACGGCGTCGATGATGTCCAGCGCTTGCGCGTGGACGGCTTCGAGGTCCGTTTCTTCCGCCAGATTTTCAGCCATGCCGAGAATCAGCTGAAGCGGATTGTTCATGTCGTGGGCGATGCCGGCTGCGAACGAGCCGAAGCCGGCCATCTTCTCTGCCTGGAGCAACTCAGTCTGCAACGTTGATTCATGCTGTACGAGTAACCAGAACAGCCGAGCAGCTTGCCCACTGATGATATCGGCCCCTGTCTGCTTCTGTTGTCGAAGGGCTGCTTCCATGGCTGGATCGCCCGTAACGTCCATCAGCAGAGTGAGGGGTTGGTCATGGAGTAGATCGTCTATACGACCATATACCGGCACGTTCAGCTCTTGGGCTCGTTTGAGGCCTGGTGCTGAAGGACTTTTGTCGGTCATCCCGACAATTTCAATTGTCGGGATCTGATGCAGCACTTCGAGAAGGGCAGTTCCTCCACGACCGGCCCCAATAATGGCGACCTTCATCGGAAGTGGGGCAGCCGAGGGGTTGCTCCGTTCGCTCTCCACCGTGGTGTGAACGATGGCCGGAGTCGTAGCCGCTGCACCCGCTCCCTCCGATGTCGGTCGGCCTCTCATAGAGGCGCCAACTCCCGCCGTTCCATGGCGCGCCCGACGGCAGCCTTCAAGATTTCGCCTTCCACCGGCTTCACGAGATAATCCACCACACCTTGTCGAAGAAGAGAAGTTGCCATATCGGTGTCGGGGAACCCAGTGAGGACGATTAAGGGCACGCGCGGATAGTTCTCCCGGAAGTAGGCGATAGCTTCGATACCATTGACCTTCGGCATCCGGATATCGCAGATCATGACGTCTAATAACAGGCGATTTTCACCTGAGTTGATGACTTCAATAGCCTTCTCCCCATTCTCTGCTTCAAGCACATCATACCCGGCTTTTTGCAGAGTCATCCGGACGACCTTGCGGATATCCGGTTCGTCGTCGACGACGAGGACTCGACCATTGGTGCTCTCACCTCCGACAAAAAACCCCGACTTGAACTCACTCATAGGAGCCTCCTTGGGTAATAAGGGGATGGTCTGATTTCGTTTATACTCGTGCTATCCGCAAGGTCGATGCCGAAGTAAGACAAAAATGGGGGCAAGACATTTCAATGGCTTGCATGACTGGGGTGGAGGGCTGCTCCTAGGGTTGGCTCACATGCACCACCACCATGTTGAAAAGCACCACCGGTGACATGCATTGCGTTTGAGATCTCATTTCGGCTAGGGTATTGAAAACACAAGGAGTGGAGGCCGGTGATTACACCAGACGTACTGACTGAGTATATTCGCAAGAGTCTGCCGGATGCCGTGGTGACGGTGACTGATCGCACGGGAACGATGGACCATCTCAAAGTTTTGATCGTCTCTGATGGTTTTCAGGGGAAGAATCTCTTGGACCGCCATCGGATGATCTATCACGCCTTGGATGCCCCGATGAAGGATGGGCGCATCCATGCGCTGGAATTGACTGCCCGCACCAGAGATGAAACATAGGAGGAGACATGGCTGATCCGATTGAAGAAGAAATTCAAAACGAAGTGAAGGCCCATAAAATTTTGATCTATGGTAAGGGAACGAAGACGATGCCGATGTGCGGGTTCACGCGAGAGACCATGCAGTTTTTCGACAAGTATGGCTACCCATACGAGCTCATCGATGTGCTGTCGCAGCCGGCCAAGCGGGAGACATTGACGAAGATGACCAACTGGCCAACGCTCCCCAAGGTGTTCATCGACGGCACCTTCTATGGCGATACCGACGTCCTTGATCCCATGGCGGCGAAGGGCGAGATCGAACCGCTGCTGAAAAAAGCGTTTGGGAAGTAGGTAAATCTGAAAAGTCGCCATGAGGGCGGCTGTTATGCTCTTGTGCTCGCGCAACGCGCGGCCTCAGAAGGCCCTCGTTGCATGCGCGCAGTGAAGAGCACAACAGCCGCCCTCGATTTTTCACCAGCCGGGGGAGAGAATGATGAAGATGCTGACTCTCGTGATAGGGGCACTCATCGTGGTCGCGGGGTGCTCCTCGGCTATTCCTCAGCATGATCAATTTGTTTGGGATCAAGCTCGGATTGTCGATCTCACCCATTCATTCGGGTCGAATACGGTTGTCTGGCCAACGGAGCAGGATTTCAAACTGATCATCCAGCATGCCGAGGAGACACCTGGCGGCTATTACTATGCCTCCAATCGCATGGAGCTGCCTGAGCATGGTGGCACTCACATTGACGCGCCGATTCATTTTTCCAAAGGGAAACAGACGCTGGATCAGATTCCCATCGAACAGATGATCGGAGCCGCTGTTCGAATCGATATCGCTGAACAGTGTACTGGGAATCGGGATTACCGGATCGCGATCTCGGATTTC
>JAHBWR010000102.1 GCA_019636875.1 Nitrospira sp. | reverse complement strand
TCCTCACCGTACAGCACTCCGATTCGTTTTCGATTGGGCATGAGGGAGTGGAGTGCTGCCAGTTGCACTTCTGGTGTGGCTCGAACAGCAATCCCGGTCATGTTGGATGCGGGAAGATCGTAGGTTTCAGGATTCAGTACCATACAGAACACGACGGGTGTATCGAAGATTTCTAGCTTGGCGGACATCGCTGCTTTGAGTCCGACCGCGAAGATCAGATCGGGCGGTGAGGCGCGCAACCCTCTGCCGATTTCCCTGCCTCGCGTGAGCTGACCGTTCAGGTTGTACTCTTTTACCTTCACTAGTGATGGAAGGCCTGCCTTGAATCCCACGATGGCTTGATCGTAGGACGGCAGATCCGCAGACTTGATGATGGCAATTTCCGCTGCCTCAACCCTGTCCCAGAGGGTGGTGAGTGAGAACAGCACGAAGAGAGTTGAAATGAGCAACATGAGGGGTCCAAATTCAATCGACTAATTAGGTATGATAGCCGATATCCGCAGGCGTTGCCAACGGCGCAATGATCCAAAGATGATGACTCGTTCGTTCAACTACGTGCGTGAAATTGGGAAGCAATTATTGGGCCGTAGCTGTTGCGCTAGGCGAGATGGATCAGAGTTTTACCGTCACCCATCCCATCACCCTGGTTCCGAGTAAGTCGCCAAGTGGATGTTCCCGATGCTCATCGTTCAATGCGTTGAACACGGAGACTGCTAGCTCGGCCTCCCGCCGATACTCAGGCGATGAGTGGTCTTCCCAGAAGCGATAGGCACCGCGCAGGTTTAGCAGGTGATAGCTACCGACGCTGGAACCAATCGGCATCACGCCAAATGCTCCAAAATCGGAGAAGATGGAGGCAAGAGGGAAGGTCGCTGCGCCGACATAATGGTAGACAATCTCGCCGCTTATCCCGTTTGTCCAGTGACTGCGAAGGCCCACGTTGTATTTGAATCGAGGACCGCCTCGCCGAGCAGGCCCCATGAGGGTCTGATCGATCTCCTGGTAGGAGAAGTTAGCAAACCCACTCAGCCATTCACTCGCAAGGAATTCTCCCCCGATCTCTCCTCCATAGATATCAGCGGTTCCGCCTTGGATAGGCGTCGGGGCTGTGGCAACGATGAGGTCGCTGAGATGGTTAAAAAACGCGGCGCTACGGGCTCTGATCCGGTGTTGCCAGTACCAGCCTTGATACTCCAGTTCATAGGAGACGATCTGTTCAGGTTTGAGGGCCCCACTCCCGGTGACGGTGATCGGTAGTTGTGAGGGGATAGGAGGAGGAAACGCCAAGATGGCTATATTGTTTCCGTACGTCTCAAAAAATGTTGGAGGTCGGTATCCCACCGCCGCGGTCGCTCGGAAGGTATGGCCTTGTATCGGTGTAAAGAGGAGCGATCCCCGTGGGCTGATTGTCGGATTAATAAAGGTGTTTAACTCATAGCGTGCCCCGCCTACGATCTGAAATAAGGCGGTCGGCTTCCATTCCCCCTGGATGTACAGCCCCAGTCGATCCTCAGTGCGATACCGATCCTGATAGTTGTGTGATGTCGTGTTATGCCGGTAGTTACCTCCAATCGTGAGGCGTGCTGTGGTTCCAAGATCAAACGCTTGTTGCGTTTCAATGTTGTAGGTGTGGTTCTCCAGCAGTACGTTTGGATTGCCGTTGCGATCGGTAATGCGAAGGAATCTGGACAGCAGAGGGTTGACCATCACAGGCCCGTCGACATGGACGTCCTGCCAAAAGGCCCGAACAAAGAATCTCGGTCGTTCATAGACTGCGTGAGCATAGCCAATAGCGGGCACACCTGTTCTTACAACCGCATCGTTCACGAAGCCATCAAAGTCACTGGTATGAACAAGACCGCCAGAGAATGAAAGTTTAACGTCGCCTGCGAGGGCATATTCCGTCTGGATATTGAACTTGTTATCTCGATAGGCCAGCGCGTTCCGACTTCCCCACTGTTGGGTTTGGTCGTGCCCATAGGAAAGACGGTAACTGAACTGTTTGTGGCTATTGGCGTAGATGGCGGCGCTGCTCAGTGTGCCGTAGGAGCCTCCGCCGACCTGTAGTGTGGTGCCCTTCATCTCCTCCGGTGATTTCGTGATGATATTGATGATGCCGTCGAACGCATTGAATCCGTAGAGGACTGATGCCGGTCCCTTCTGTACTTCAATCCGTTTGATCTCGGGTAAGCTCACGGGAATAGCTTTCCAGTACATAGACCCTTGCACGTCAACGTAGATCGATCGTCCATCCACCATGACTAGCAATTTGTTGGCATTCAGTTGATTATCTCCACGCACGCTCACGTTGAAATCCGCACCGTTGACCTGCATCACATCTAGCCCGGGGACCCGCCGCAGCACGGTTGGAAGATCAATTGCACCGGATATTCGAATATCTTCCTCGGTGATTACATAGACATTCGAGGGAGCTTGCGAAATCGGCTGTTCGTAACGGCTTGCGATGCTGACGGTTTCCTCTTTTAGGTAGAGCGTTTCCTCTTGAAGCTGATAATCCGTCGACGAAGATGTGTGGAGGAGGGGAGGTGGAGGATCAGCCCAAGCATCTGGGGTTAGGCTTAACCAGCAAGTCGCGAAGAAGGCAGCCAGGCCGCAGCTTATAGCCAAACAGTTTGAGGACCTTGGCTTGTAAGGCTTGAGATGGGGGCTACTGTCGAGGCGATTTATCTGCAAAACTGGCTGCATGTACGACGTAAATCCTGAAATGTACGCGAAGCCGAATTGGGTAGCAACACTTAGGAATCAATATGTTATGACGCCTTTACGAAGTGAATCGGATTGGATACAGAATCAAATTGGATACATCGTGATCTGATGATATTCCCCAGACAAAGACACCAGGCCTCTGCCATGACGACTAGATAAACATTTCCTGCCTTGTCGCTCACTTAGCTGGGGAGCACATGGGAACTTTCGGATGCCGATGTTGTCACTCTGCTAACCAGAGTGGGGGAATGGGATTCGCATGATCCAGAATCTTCATCACTGATTTTAGACGGTTTCCTACTGTGGGGAACGCATAGTGTCTCCAGCAGATTCTCGACGACAAGTTCGCGTGTTGCTGGTCGACCAGTCTGATGTTGTTCTTGAACGGCTGAAGACAGTCCTCACCAAGAACCCCCGCACAGTTGTTGTCGGCACCGCTCAGACTCAAGCAGAAGCCGGAATGTTGTTACAAACCTGTCGCCCCGACGTTGTGGTCTTGGATATTCAAGCGGGAGATTCCTACGGAATTCATCTCTGTCGAACTATTCGCAAGTGCTACCCGAAGATTGCGGTCCTGTTTTTTACCGCCAGCGACGATAAACGACTTCTCAAGTCTGCCATCCTTGCCGGTGCGCAGGGCTACCTGCTGAAGCAGGCATCGGGTGAGGCCGTTGTGAAAGCGATCGAGGTCGTTGCTGCTGGGCAGGCCGTCGTCGACCAACAATTGACACAAGAGATCCTGAAATGGGTTCGTGAGCGGAGTAACCCTACGCAGCGGAGGCGATCGAGTGGGTGTTCAGCATCGGACCTGCGTGTGTTGTCGCTCATTGCAGCGGGAAGAACCAACAAGGAGATTGCGCGCTACCTCAACGTCTCGCCCGGAGTATTTCGAGCAAGGCTTCTGAAAATCTACAAACGCTTGGGGATTTCGAGAAGATCGGCAGCGGCGAGTTATTTCATGCGGTGGGAACAAGGAGTGTTCTGAACTGTCATTTGTTCATGGGTGACAGTCTCTATTTCTTCAACCTGAATCGGATTAGATACAGAATCGAATTGGATACGTGTATCTCGGAAGCACAGTTCAATTCACCCCATCCGCTTGCCTGGTCGGCGCCCCATCGAGACCGTTCTGGTCTACGAACACTGCACTGGGTGGGCATATTCTGCATGTTCAAGGATCTGTGGTGCATTGCCCTTGATCGAACCACTGTCTGTCCTTGCAGGGGCCACCTGATGGAACAAAATTTGCTGCCATCTCAGGCAACTGTCGGTTTGACTGGCAGTTCTTTTTAGAGGGGTGGGTGTATCCACTCTGGGTTGGAATTTTTTAAAACAGCATTGTGGTGGTTCACGGTTTGGGGCGACGCAGTGAGTGGGTAGTGATAAAGCGGAGGGTGTCGTTCCAAACAACTAGGCAGATCGTTGGTTATAACCAGGGAGATGTACTATGACTCAAGGGTTACCAGGTAATTCGGCGAACGTCGAACACGTGAGTACGTGGAGGACATGTCTTGTGGCCATCGTGGCGGTCATGTTGTTCGCGTCCGGGAATGAATCGGCATTGGCCACGACGGGAGTTGGGCCATATGAGGTTCCACAGGTCAAAGACGGGAATGCTGATCCCAACATCGTCGAGACCTATATTGTGGCAGTCGAGACGTCCGTCGATCTTGGCAATGCCGGGACGGCAAATAACGCGATGGCGTATAAGAGCTGTTCAGACGCTGGCTTAACCGATTGTACTCTGGCTGCCATACCCGGTCCGGAGTTTCGGCTCAAAGTAGGCAACCAGGTCATCGTGCATTTTTTGAATAAACTTCCCAGTTCGAACCTCACCCCTGAGGCGAATGTGTCCGGTATTCACTGGCATGGTATCGAGTTGAATAATGAAAGCGACGGTACCGAAGTGACGCAGCACGCAGTGGCTCCAGGGGAAACTTTCACCTACGATTTCATCGTCAGCCGACCGGGGGTCTTTTGGTACCACCCCCATCACCACTCGTCAACCAACCAAGTGGCCAAAGGTCTCTACGGGTCGATCATTATAGAAGATAAAGATGGGCATGAGGCGGCTCTTATCGCGCAGCATGTGATCCCTGCGGCAGAGCACACCAAGACGCTGGTGATCAGCGACATCACGGTATGTGGTGATCCGGGGACCAACCCGGGCACATTTGCCGGCGATCTTCCGCACGTCAGTGGAGTTCAGGCGTGGGAGATCAACTACCAAAATCATATTTTGACTCAGTCGCCGCGCATCCTCTGCGAGGCGCATCCGATTGATGCCAATGGAGCGTACAGACCGACTCCCTACCAAGCCGGAGATATTCCGAATATCCAATCTGACGATTTGATTGGTCCGATGAGCGAAGGGTTTACGGTTTTGACCAATGGCGTCAATGTCGGAGGGAGATCGGGGTTTCCGAGTGAGCCAGGAGCGCTTGCAGCCGATGCGCAGACACTTGACGTCCAGGCAGGTCAGGAACTGCGATGGCAGATCATTAACCCCTCACCGGTCCGCTACCTTCGCCTTCGTTTGACGACAAACAATGGTAAGCAAGTCGAACTTGTTCGAATCGGTGGAGAAGGGGGGCTACTCAACCACGCGGTTGTTGAGGGGGGCATGGCTGGTAGCTATTTTGATATGAAATATGAGCAGGGCGAAATTCTGCTTCCGCCTGCAGGTCGTGCGGATGTGGTTGCGGCGATTCCAAGTGCCGCAACGGGTGTGCTCACGCTCTGGACGGAAGATTTCCAGCGAGTGGCAGCTACATACTCCTGGACTCCGACCGTGCCGGTCATGCATCTCAAGGTTACTGGGAGTGTGAAGACTCCTCAGTACGGCAGTGCAGACAGTCGGGCGCTGCTTGCGAGTTTGGGGAAAAAAGCGATGATCAAGGCTCTCCGTGGAGCAACGGATGATTTTGTTTCTCCTGTCGGCGAAGACGGTGTCAATGGGGCACCGGCTGGGTCAACGGACAAGGACATCCAGCTGACGTTCTTTAACAACAACGGTGCGTTTCAACCGTCGATCGAGGGTATTCCGATGCCGCGTGATTTTAACGGTGATTTCAGCGGCAATCCGTTTTTTCTGGAATCAGCCCGTCACGCCAAGCTCGACAATACGATGGAGCTGACCGTGACCAACATGACGGGAGCGAACCATCCGTTTCATTTGCACGGGTTTTCGATCCAACCGTTTAAGCTGATCCCACGAAAAGGAACATATGGACCGACCTACACGTTTCCTCTGGAGTTTCGAGACATCGTGGATGTACCAGCAAATTACACCCTCACGTTTAGGGTCTCTTTGGACGATCGCCTGAAGAAGGACAACCTGACGCCAGGAGGAGGAGTGGGTCGGTGGTTGTTCCATTGTCACATCCTTCCGCACGCCACGTTTGGGATGATGTCGGAGCTTCACGTCCATCATTGAGAACTTGAGATGAAAGTACCGTGTGTCAACACAGATGAAATGCTTGAAACCGTAAAGGAAGGCTCTATGAAAACACGACATCTCGTAGTGGCTGCACTCAGTATGTTGGTGGGATGGGGAACCTATGGCATGGTCGATGCGGCTCCTCCTGGTCCGCCTTCTAAGGCTCCTACTAAGACTCCTGTCGTCTCGTTCGAAGCTGGGGACAGGCCCGGGAACTTTTTTACTTGTTCGAACACAGCCAACTCGAAATCAATCGGGTGTGTACCCGGGGAGATTGGGGGGGCTCAGCAGAGATCTCTCGCCGTCATTGCTCCAGGGGAAACGGTTGGGTTTCCGACGTATAGCGGAGAAGCCAGCACGATCCATACGGCGCTGAGCTTGATCTGGCCAAAGGGCGCAAAACATATGCCCTTCAAGGCGGCCATCGATGTTCGCGACCCGGCAAAGCGAGGAGTGGCCACGGTGACCTTGAATGAACCAGGACTCTACGTCTTCATCTGTGACATTCATGTCTATATGTTCGCGGGCGTCATCGTGGATGATCCCAAGACAAAAGTTACTGGGGCGCCTTTAGGATTGGATCTCGGTAGAGAAATCACATTGGTCAACGGCATTACAGTGCCGACTGCCAGCGATTTGGCGCTTCGTTTGGTTCGTACCTTCTTTGTTATCACGGACCCTGGGAATTGGAAGGATTACACAAAGCCCTCTTGGCAACCGGTTTATCCGGCTGTTCCGGTGATTGCGTACGATAAGAGTGGGGCTAAGGTTGAGGTTCCGAATCTCAACGAGTTACTGAAAGCTGATCCGGTCAATCTACAAGGTCAATTGACCACTCCAGCAACACCAGGTGTGGGTGAAATTTGGGTAGATACTCAGTTTGAATTGACGGGGGGGAAGTCAAAGCCGGGGACGGCGACAGCCATCGACGCAACGAACTGGGCGTTGACGAAGAAGATCGCACTCCCAGCCACCAACATGAACCATCCCCACAACATGTGGACCGATAAAAATCAAGAAGTGATCTATCAGACCCAATGGTTCGACGAACGATTGACGGTGTTTAAGAGAAGTGACGGTACGTTCATGCACGAACTGAATGCGGGGCCCGCTCCCTCCCATGTGATGACGAGAGCCAATAACGATCTCGTACATGTGGCGCAGAACGGTGGCAATAACATACGGGAGTTTAACGATCTGGCTGGCTCTGGAGGTGCGGGTCCAAACCAGTTTCTTCGTGACATTCCGATGACCAATTCACCGGTGGATAACTCCGACATTATTAAGGCCACCCATCCGCATGGTCATTGGATGAGCTCGACTGGGGATAAGATGGTCACCCCCAATGAAAATGTCAACACGTCGACGGTCTATAATTTTCCGGGTGGTGTAATCGACGCCACCATTCCTACGGGAGCTGTGCCGATTGCCACGGGGATGATGCCAGATTCGAGCAAATATTATGTGGCCAATTTTCTGGATAGCACCATATCGGTTATGGACATGGTCACCAATACAGAGATCAAGAAGATCAACTTGATTGCCAACTATGATCCGATTGGTGGAGGGGTGGTGCAGGATCCGATTTCAGGCAAGACGTTTGTCGGTGCCTTGCCGATTCAGACGCCGGTTGATCCGCGCGGAACCAATATGGTAACGGCCAATACCCTGACCGCCACCCTTACGGTTGTTGATACTCGGCATCTTCTGCCGAACGGGAGTGTCAATCCGAATGAAGATACGGTTGTGGCCATGTTGCCCTGTGACCCAGGCTGTCACGGTGTGCAATATGGCGCTAAAAAAGGGGGCGGATACTACGCCTATGTTGCCAACAAGTTCGGTAATGGGATGATTGTCGTGGATCCTGATCCCAATGGAGATGGCGATCCAAGCGATGCCGAGATCGCTGGTCGCGTGTTGCTGGTTGGAACCGGAACTGACGATACGGTGATTGGTAATGCCGGCATGGGCGGACAGGGCGTCCTGCCTGTTCCGAATGTCTACAATGGGTGGGTGCAGCAATGGGTTGAGCATTGCACGACCCCCGATTGTACTACCTGGAAGGGCGTGCTGACTGCAGGGCAGAAAAATCCAGGACCGGTGAAGTAGATAGGTGATGGTGTCCCGCCTGGGGTACAACCAGGCGGGACACCTCTCTCGCGTCGCTCATCCAAACCTTTTCTCCGGTCCCCTTTACTACTTATCCCTAAGGATGTGGGCTCAGAAATCCAGTACGGCAACGGTGCCGTATTAGCGGGTTCGTGGCCTTGTCGATGTCGGCGAGAGAGAAAAGAAACTTAGGTGAGCACAGACGGTGATGACGCTACACTGCTGGCTTGAGCACATCTACCTCTAGGTCCACTGTCGCACTCCGTAAAGCGTCGACGAGCCGTCGATAGCGTTCCTCCGCCCAGACGTTGAAGGATTCGGCGTCTGGGAAGACGAGGTCCCAGGCTTTGGCAGCTTCCAGCATCAGAAGGGTTTGGGCTTCATGATGTCCGGGGAACAAGACGACGAGGACGGCAGAATTCCCGGTGAGACTAATATCGGTGAAGATGTGAATCAGCGATGTTGAGGGAAGCATGACATCTCGCGAGGCAGCTTCCACGATCGGTTGATAGAGCCGATGCAGCAGTTGTGCGGTGACCTCATGAGGGTTAGACGGGGTCAGTAGACGTGGATTCGGTTTCTCTCCGAACAGGTTTTCGGTTAGATAGCTGGCGGCTTCCCAAGTCGGCATGGTGCCGGATGCGACCAGCGCTTCACAGGTATAGGCGATCCAATTTCGCACTCGGGGACGCTTGCGAACTGATGTCAACTTTTTAGGCATACCCACCATTCCTTCTCTCTTCACCCTTAATGCCGTGATACGGGCACCTATTTAGGAACGCTGGAAAAAGTATAGGAGTGAGGTCCTAATCGGTCAACGAATTGTGAAGAACTAGGCAAGTCTGGGAGCTGTTGGGTGAGAAGTTACAGTTCGGGGATCGGATTTGGATTGATGGGGTCTGCGTACTGCTTGTGGATCCGTGCGAGGTCCTCACTCGAGGCGACGAAGACGTCCAACAATTCAGGGTCAAAGTGTTCGTTTCGATGTTTGAGCATGAGTTCGATCGCATGGCTGAGCTCAAAAGCCGGTTTATAGACACGCCGCGTGGTGAGTGCGTCAAAAGCGTCGGCAATGGCTGCGATGCGACCTTCAATCGGAATGGTATCGCCTTGTAAGCCCCGCGGATATCCGGTGCCGTCGAACCGTTCATGGTGGGTATAAGCGATCACCGCTGCAACTTTCAGCAGTTCCGCATCCGACCCGCTCAGGATACGATAGCCGATTTCCGCGTGCTGCGCGATCACGCCGAATTCCTCCTGCGTGAACTTTCCCGGTTTCAAGAGTACATGATCGGGAGTGCCGATTTTGCCGATGTCGTGCATCGGACTGGCCGTGCGAATCAAGTCACATCGGTCCGGAGAGAGTCCGGCCTTTCGTGCGAGTAATTCACAATAGTGACTCATTCGTTGAATGTGTTTGGCGGTGGCATTGTCCCTAAATTCTGCGGCGATGGCGAGTCGCTGAATGGTCTCTTCTCGCGACAGACGCAGCTCTTTTTCTGTTCGTTCAAGCCAATCCAGCGCTTGTTGGAGCGCGAGGGTTCGTGTGCGGACGATATCCTCTAGATTCTCACGATGGTGGCAATTTTCCATTTCGAGCCGCCGTCGGCGGAGCGCGTTCGCGACGTCGATGAGGACTTCGTTCGACTCGAATGGTTTCACGATGTACCCGAACGCGCCGACTTCGAGTGCGGCGTTGGCGAGTACCGAACTATCCAGTCCTGTGACCATGATTGCGGCTGTATGCTTGTGCTCAGCCAGGGCGTGGCGAACCAGGTCCATGCCGGATTCTCCGGGCATGTTGACATCGCAGAGCATCAACGCACATGGTTGATCACTGAGCTTTTGTCTGGCTTCGCGCGCATCTCCTGCACATTCCACCGGATATCCATGGGATTGCAGGAGATATGTCAAGAGGCGACGGATAGGTTCTTCGTCGTCGACGACCAATATCGTGCGATTGTCGAGGAGCGCTTGGTAGTGAGTTTGATCCAGAATTGTCGCCATGAGTCGAATCGTGTGTGTCTGGTCGAGATCGGGGCTTGTCTCGTTCCCTTCTCTATCGGCTCATCGGCGTCAAACCTAAAGATGGTGAGTCGAACCGCAGGTCACATAAGTCATGCAGTGTCTGTGCCACAGGGTCCTACTTAAGTGGGCGAAGGATCATGCTCATTGGACCACAGTGCGCCATGACGGAACTGCTGTATTTGGAAAGAGGTTGACCCTCACCACGTCACGTATGGTCGTGCCTCTTCACTATGCCGACATCCGCGTATACGTCAAGAAAATGTACAGATTTCGTCAAATCCGATGGGTTGGTTTTGTACCTGACGGGGAATTCATGCTCCCGAGCCCGTTGCTTGTGTGAGCATGACGGCACCGCAAGTCGTTTGCGCTTTCTCAGAGCGTTGACTATAATCCACTCGCCATTTATCGAGGAAGGAACGAACGAACATGAGTGGAATCTCCGGGCTAGTGCGCTTCGATGGACGACGGAAAGATCAGGTCCGTCCCGTGAAAGTGACTCGGCATTATATTAAACATGCCGAAGGGGCGGTCCTCATCGAGATGGGGGATACCAAGGTCATTTGTACGGCATCAGTCGAGGAGAAAGTGCCTCCGTTTCTCAAGGGAAAGGGAACCGGATGGGTGACGGCGGAATATTCCATGTTACCGCGGGCGACCCACGAGCGATCACCACGGGAGGCCGTGAAAGGCAAGCAAGGCGGCCGAACGTTGGAAATCCAACGTCTGGTGGGGCGCGCCTTACGCTCCGTCACAGATTTATCGAAACTTGGAGAACGGTCGATCTGGATCGACTGTGACGTGATTCAGGCGGATGGTGGAACACGAACAGCATCCATTACCGGCGCCTTTATTGCGTTGGCCGATGCGTGCGCCAGCTTGAAAAAGAAGGAGTTGTTGAAGACGATCCCATTGACCGATTACCTCGCGGCGATTAGTGTGGGAAAGGTCGGGGGAGAAGTGATGGTGGATCTGGCCTATACCGAGGATTCGATGGCGGAAGTGGACATGAATCTGGTGATGACCGGGCGTGGTCAGTATGTCGAGGTACAGGGCACCGCGGAACGCACTCCGTTTGCCAAGCAGGACATGGATGAGTTTTTGGCGTTGGGGTGGCAGGCGATCCAACGGTTGACGGCCATTCAGAAGGAATTGATCGGTGCCCTTGCTTGACGAATCCGTGAACGAGATTGTCCTTGCGACGCGCAACCCAGATAAGGGACGAGAGCTTGGGGCCTTGTTGGGAGGATTGGGCATTCGCATCCGTACGTTGGCAGACTTTCCGAGCGCGCCGGAGGTGGTAGAAGACGGGACGACCTGTGAAGCCAACGCGATCAAGAAGGCGAGAGAGATTGCACGGGCTACAGGAGTTCCGGCTGTGGCGGATGATACAGGACTCGAAGTCGACGCACTGGGAGGCCGCCCCGGCGTGTATGCGGCACGCTATGCAGGTGAGCATGCCACGTACGAAGATAATTGCCGGAAGCTCTTGTTCGAGCTTGCGGAGGTTCCACGACCGAACCGGACCGCACGCTTCCTGACGGTTGCCGCAATTGCATTTCCCAGTGGCGATGTCCATGTCACTCAGGGTAGTCTAGAGGGTGTGATTGCTGAACAGTCTCTTGGAGATCAAGGGTTCGGGTATGATCCGGTGTTTCTTGTGCCTGAATTCAATAAGACGCTGGCACAGTTGACGGCTGAAGAAAAGAATCGCATGAGCCACCGTGCAAAGGCATTTGTGCAGATGCGTGTGTGGCTGGAAGATCATCGCAACACGGAGTCCGTCGCGTAAATCGTCCGGGGTATGGCGCACACATACGACGGGACGTTTGTAGAGATCAGAGGTGTCACCTGTAACAAGTCGGGGCGTAGCGCAGCCC
>JAHBWR010000101.1 GCA_019636875.1 Nitrospira sp. | reverse complement strand
CGGATGAGCGCCGATGGCTCACGGATGCGCAAAGCTTGGTCAAAAAGAGTCGAGCGAGATTGGAACAGTTGAACGCTGAGTTCGCCAGGCTGGCGATTGGATCTCCCATCCAACCGGATCACACGCCGTTCCCCGCACAAGATATCCTTGAAACGGCGAGGACAGGAGCTCTATTGGCACAGGTCGATCGGACTCGGCAAGCCGCACGTGAGCAGGTCCGGAAAACGAGCGGCTCAGCCTCCGAGCGATCCGTGCAAGAGTTTCTTCGGTTCACCCAACAATACGGGGGATGGGGCATGTTGTTCCAGAAGCGATCTGGTGGTGAACAATTCTCAGCCGGACAAGAAACGCGGCAGGCAGATGCGTGGCGCACATTGCTGGAACGGTCGAGCCCCTTGTGGATGGGACTTGCCCGTCGACCGATCACCTCCGAACGGACGCTGATCTATCGCTGGGCCGAGCGGCTGTTCGGGGTGCGAGGCGTGCTTGAACTGGCGAGCGCGGAAGTCGATCGACTGACCTATCGTTATGCCGATGCGAGTGTAGACAGCGAACTAAGCCTACTCTGGTGGGACCGCGATCTCTACTCTGTCGCGTGGCGCTGGCCCAACCCCCTCTTCCCAGAGACCCCGCTATCCGAAGAAGACATCCCTATCCTGATGGTCAGTCGGCTGGATGCCCCGACCGCCGAACTGGCACAGGGCCTCGTCGACAAGGCGCTGCAAGCGGAACGAGCGGGATTGCAGGGCACCATCTACTTCGATGCACGTGGATTACAATCCAAGAACGCGACCGATGCCTACGGTGTCTACGATCAGAACTTGAGAGCGGCTGCCGCACTGGCCAAGGATCACTCTCCCTACCCTGTCATACTGGATGATGTCGAACCAACGATGTCGGCAATCCCCGATGTCGCTCTCTATATCGGCTGGTACCGTCTGCGGGCATACGAGGACGTCTTTTCGTTTAACCCTGGAGCCATCGGCTATCACATGGCATCAGCTGAAGCCGTGACGGTGCACGATCGTGGCGAACGTGGTTGGTGCAAGAACGCCCTGGAACGAGGGATTACGGCTACATTGGGCTCAGTGAGAGAACCCTACTTGGATGCGTTTCCCGAGCCGGCTCGTTTCACCACTTTGCTGCTGACGGGGAAATACTCTCTTGTTGAAGTCTATTACTTAACCAGCCGCTATATCAGCTGGCGCATGGTGCTCTTTGGCGATCCGCTCTACAACCCGATGAAGGGACGTCCGCCCATGTCCTTATCGGTCTCTCCGCTGGTGCCCCCTTCTGATCGACGGTTGAGCAATCCAGGGGCGAGACTGATGCGAGCCCATGACCTTGCCCGTGATCGAGAGAAACAATTGATCTCCCTGCTGTTACAAGCCGAGCAGGCCCTCACACCTCCACCTTCATCATCTTTTCCAATACCTCCGCTAACACAACCGGCTCGGTGAACCAGACACACGATCATGCCAACCGTCACGAAGCGATCGAGGAGCCATCATACCGGCCACTATGTTTGCGCCCAAGAAGCAATTCGTGTTCATACTTTACGAAATACCTCGCCGCTTGTGCTTTCCGGTAGACGCGGAGGCGTCTGTAGATTCGCCGCAGGCTGGTCAGGAGCATACGCGGCTGCACGTTCAACTCCTGGGCGATCTCGCGGTTCGTCTTTCCCGCTGCCACACCCGAGAGAATCTTCAGATCCTCGGTCGAGGAACCCGCTAGAGAGAGATGCGGTCCAAGCCTGACCCCATCCCGAATCCAGCCCATGACCTGCCGGGTGAGCTGTCGGTCGATCATGGCGCGTCCGATCGCCAGGGCTTCAATGCTCGTCACCAGCGCGTCTCCTGAGGCCGTCTTGAGCAGATACCCTTGTGCCCCAGCCGCAATCGCGGAGCGCAGCACGTTGGCGTCGTCCATGGCCGTGAAAAATAGGACACCGACCTGTGGATGTGATTCGCGGATCGTTTCACAGAGGCTGATCCCGCTTGCGTGCCCGATGTGAACATCAAGTACGACCACGCTCGGCCGACAGGACCGCAGGGCTTCCCGAGCCTGGACTTCGCTGCAGGCTGTGGCGACCACAGCGATCTGGGTCCGTTTTGAGAGTACCGTCTTCAGCCCTTGGAGCGCGACGGCAGACTCATCAATGAGGAGGACGCGAATCGGTTCATGATTTCGTGGCGCAGTCTCCATTATCGAATCTCCATTGAAAATAAGTTCTTGAGTTCCATGTCCCACGTCACCCATCGTCCGCTCTTGTTGCACGGTGATGAGCGCTTGCAAACCGTTGAGCGGAGAGCGACGTGATCCGTCGCTACTTGATCATGAGCAGTTTCCCACCCGGATCTTTTGGATTCAGATGGTCACGGTAGGTCAACGTGCTTCCCTGCGTGGCATAAAAGAGATCACTGGTGGGAATACCAAGATATTTCGTCTCACCCGGCTTCAGAATAACTTGAGCCTTCAGCGCGGTCGGCGCACCGGCATTGGCAGGATCTGCCATTTGAAACCCCCGTTCAGCTGACGAACTATTCACCACCTTCAACAAGACCGGCCGTCCTGGGCGAACCCTGAAATCAATCACCGTAAGGGGTGGATACCAGCTTTTCACTGTGCCGATTTCAACGGTGACCAACTGCACATCGACATCCAGCTCCTTGAATGACTGGCCTACCACCGATCCGGTCTCTAAGTCACCGATTTCGACTCCTCCGGCTTGCAAGGCCCAGGCGGCTGAGCCCAGCATGCACACACTCACCGATGCCACAACACCGAGCACAAGATCTTTGAGCATGACCCGATCGCCTCCAGGGTTAACCACGATTACAGCGATGACGCCGGCGGATGAGCTGACACGATACAGGGAGGGAGGCCATTCTCCTCAAGCACCTGACCGCCGACCAGCGTTTCGCCGACAACCAGAAACCGGACTTTGACACGCTTGGTCTGATCGAGAAACTTTCCACTGGCCACAGCCGTGACTTCATGCGTGCCGTCGGGTTGCGCAACGTCGCTCTGGATCGTCACATAATAATAGTCAAACCCGTCGAACATGCTATTGAATGCTTGCGCACGAAGCAGGGCCACAAGCGACGAGTCATCGGCGAACGACGCACTGGAGAGGGACACGAACAGCGCCATCATGAATATGGACAAGAAATACATCGTGGATTCCTTCTCGCGTCGCGGATTGTGAATCGCACACCCTCCAGGCATCCCTGCAGAGACCTCATACCTGCCAGGATCCTGATTTTGCGCGCTCCCTTGTTGCGAGAGCCCAACCTTTCAGCTAGTCAGTACACCCCGCGTTTTTCGAAGTACTCATCATAGCGAGGCACAAAATCTTTAGCGGCCAACGGCGCGTGACAGCCTCGGCATTTACTGAAGTCTTCCGCCAAGGCTTTGCCATCTGGGCCATAGGCCGCAAAGACCCAATTACCTGTCCTAAGGTTCTCAGGCACCTCTTGCCCCCAGCCTTCGCCTTTTTCCATGACGAAGACCTTTGCAAGATCACCCTTCACCAGCTTACCGTCCGGACCGGTCACCGGCATTTCTCCATCCTCCTCGGCCTTATAGAGCTCCATCACCATCACTGTCCCATTGGGAAACGGTTGCCCCGCCTTCGTCGCGGCGCCCACGGCATTGATGAATAGCTCTCGAACTTGTTTGATGTCCGATCGCTGAACCTCGGCCAGGAACTTCGGCCCATTCTGATAACCGACCGGCAACACCGGTTCGCCATCCTTCAACTTTGCCGGAGCGGATGCAGTCTGCGCCGAACCCATTTCAGCACAACCCCATACCGCAACGGTACAGAGTATCAGTCCCCACGCTTTGATCATCGGCTCCACCCCTTTCTCCATACCGGTCCCTTGTATACCCAGGCCTGTTCGCTTCGTCTACCAATCCCTGCCTAGCGGAGCTCCTCATGCTACACATTTGTCGGATCGTGACGTTGATTCTTTGGTCGAGCACCTGTCGCCTGGTGTATCGTGATAGGATGCGCTTCCCGACGATCATGAGATAGCCGATCAGACGGTTTATGAAATCTGCGCGTTGAGAGGGATCAGGATGAGAAGCGACGTGACCGCTCCAGCGATGCAATCAGGCTCAAACACCCCACCGAACCCGCTCATCCATGCGTTTCTCTTTGTGTTTGGTTTCTCCATCATCTTCATTACCCTCGGCACCGCCGTGAGCGGCATCGGCCAACTGGTCTTCGACCTTCGAGAACCCTTGGCTCGGCTCGGAGGTGTCATCGTGATTGTCTTTGGACTCGCAACGATGGGGCTCTTTGATGTTTTTTCGAGATGGTTAGACCGGCTGGAGAATTCAGACAATGCTGGCGTGCGGCACTTCTGGATTCCGGTGATCGGATGGATGAAGAACGGAGTTGATTTCTTCCGAAGTTCTTTTTATCGCGATACACGAACCGAACTGAACGGTCCGAGCCGCAGCGGGTATCTTCCGTCCTTTCTCATGGGCATTTTCTTCTCAGCTGGATGGACGCCCTGCATCGGGCCGACATTGAGTGCCATTCTAGCGCTGGGCTACAATGCCACGACTATCGGCCAGGGCGCCTTCCTGCTTGCAGCCTATTCGCTGGGGTTGGGGATTCCCTTCCTGCTCTTCGCGCTTGCATTGGATCGCGCCAGCAGTCTGCTACGTTTGCTCAAACGGCATATCCGGACGATTCAACTGATCAATGGTACGATGCTCATTCTCATCGGTTTCGCACTCATGACCAAGCAGTTAGCGACCATCGCCCGGTGGGCACAAGAAAATAACTTCTATGTTGAGGCAGGATTTCTAGGAGGTGGGACTCCGACATTTTTCATCGCCGCGCTAGCCGGCTTGCTGTCCTTCCTCTCGCCCTGTGTCCTCCCCCTCGTACCGGCGTATATTTTTTACCTCACCGGCCACACATTCTCGAAAATCACAACGCATTAGCCCGGCCCTCTACGATCTCGCATGGCGGCTCAGATACCGGTTGATCGCTTCACGCTCGGAGTCGGTCAGGGGTGGAAGACCTTTTTCGCGCATGAGACCTTCCATACGCGAGACTTCCTTCCGCCACTCTTCGATGGTTCGGAACCGTGGATCCGGCACTCCATGCGTCACGCCATAGGCGCCGAACGGCTGACGGTGACAGGCCGCGCATCGTTGCGCGAAGATCTTCCCATCAGGACTGTTCAACTCAGGAATCTCCGTAAAGACTCCCCCACAACCGGCAAGCCACAGCAATGCCGTGAGCCCCATGATTGGAACACACAAGGAACATATGGCTCGAATCGGATTCGCCAAATCGAGAGGGATGATGCTCACTCATGTTCTCCTTGGTTGACATCCCCCGTGCCGACTGATTGGGCACGTGCATTGGATCCTAGCGATCTAGGTGATGGAGGCCCCTCTGGTAACGAGCCTCGCCGGTACTCACCGGCGAGCGTCCGGAGAAGACCAGCGTAGCGACCACGCAGAGTCGCAACCATCGGGTGGTGCCCTCCCAATGTCTGTTGCTGAAGGACCAATGCGCGTTCATACCGTAACTTGGCCTCTTCCAACAAACCACGATCATGCGCCAACAGCGCCCAATTGCCAAGAATACTGCCCATGAGACGAGTCGACGGATCCTGCATCCCCTCAAGCACCGCCACTGCCTCTCGATATCGTCGGTCCGCCAGTTCTGACAGACCCTGTGCCTGGTAGAGGTTCGCTAGATTATTCAGACTCAGGGCGACCGCAGGATGCGACTCCCCTAGCGAAGTGCGTCGAAGGTGCAAGGCCCGCAGATAGAGCGGTTCGGCAAACGCATACAACTCCTTTTCTTTGTAGAGCGAGGCCAGATTGTTCAAGATCGACGCCACATCATGGACGTCGGCTCCCTCCGAACCTGTCAACATCGCCAGCGCCATGTGGAAATTCGATTCTGCAGGAACCTGACGCCCCTGCTTCCGATAGAGCATGCCCAATCCGTTGTATCCGACCGCTAATCGCGGGTGCCCGGCCCCAAGCACGGTTTCACCGATCGTCAAGGACCGTCGATAATAGGCCTCTGCTTGGTCGAACTCTTCCTGTTCCTGAAATATTTCCGCAAGATTATGCAGGGCAACTGCGGCATCTTCCTGCATCGGTCCACTTGCGTGCTCCCAGAGGACTAATGCCTGCTCGTAGTAAGATTTGGCACGCTCATATTGCCCTTGGTCATGGAAGACGAGCCCTAAATTATTGAGAGAGGATCCTCTGCGCCTGTTACTGGAGTCGAATTCTTTGGCCATTTGAGAGGCCAAGAGAAAGAGTTGCTCGGCATCCTTGTACCTCGCCTGCTCACGTGCTGCGTTTCCTTGGTCCGTCAACTTCTGCCATCGATCAGCCGATGCCGCCTCGACTTGAACCGGTGCGTAGACGCTCACCAACAACCACACAAAAAGGAGCGCGGTATGGATCCCACAGACCCGGATACTCCGTTTCATCACCATGGTTCGATCCCTCATCATATGGCCGGCTCCGTTTACCTCAGGACCGGGTGACCACAACCGACTTCACCGCGTCGGCGTGGCCTGGTTGTCGCTCGCCGCCAGGCCTGCATAGTAGACCGTGACCTGTCTTGGGTTTTTTCCCACAGGAATCGTCGCGGTGATCGTATGGTTCACGGCCTCGATCAGAGAGACCGATCCGTTTTCTCCATGTGGAGCGTTCGTCACCACAACGCCCCTGGCCGATCCTGCCCCCTTGGGTCCCGTCACCCACAGATCCAGGGCATGGATCCCAAGCGGGCCGACGGAGGGAAGATCAACAGTCGTGAGCACCGGAAACGAAGTGGGCCACGCCGTCGCATCGAAGACAAACAGCTTGTCTCGCAACAACACACCGGATTGCTGTGGCGTGAGCCCTATGGTGGCATTCGTCTGAGTCATGTACAGCCGATGGCCATCAGGGGTAAAGCGGAACTGAGCAGGCCGAACATGATCGACTCCATGAATACCGGAGAGCACCAGGGTGGGTCGGGTGAGATCAACGAAACCGAATCGTCCGATCACTTTCGCTGGATCTGAGGTGCTATCCTCACCGACTAGGAAGAGCAATCGACCGTCTGGTGTGATATCGACCCTCTGGAATTGCGGCACATCGATGCGCCGTACAATTGTGAAGGATGCTGGATCGATCTCGATCACCGATCGATATCCTGCAAGATGACTATAGATCATTCCCGTAGCCTTGGACCACAACATGCCGGCTGGCAGTGAATGATTGGGGGTCGTCACACTGCCATCACAGGTCGGATGTCCTAACGATGTCTCTTTGGCACTGTCACACAGATCGATCTTCTGGAAAAACTCACTCCAGGCGAGGTCTCCCCCTGCCGTCGGCACGGGAAGCAGAATGCTGATCAATCCTGTTGTCTGGCTGGAGACAAACGCCAGTTCCTGTGTGGTGACCGGCGGACGTGAGAACGCGATGAAATGCGCTCCCTTCCCTGAAAGACAGACGATCGACGTGACACGTGGCTTTTCCCCACCCACGCCGAGATGTGAATTGTGGAGGACCGAGACGGATCCACCCTGAGTACAGTTGGCAACCGTGTCGAGTCCGGTACCCGGATCTCCGTCATTCATCGTCCAGAGCACTTCCTTATCGACCGGATCCCGATAAATGCGTGTCGGCCGCTGGCCGATCTTGATTCTCGGATCCAGTGGATTCTCTGTGAGGAAGTCCTCGAGAACCGGAGCTGTTGCTCCGATGGGATCAATCGTGGCAACTTGGTTCGTCGCAGTATTGGTCGCAAAAATCCATTCGCCGAGCGAGAATGCCACACCGCCGATGGCGTCGGCCTGCACCGGGCCAAGAGACAAGGTGTTGATAACAGGAGAGGACTGTCCGTCCAACCGAACCGTCGTCATGGTCGTATCACCTTGGTTCACGACCAAGGCCATCGGGATCGACAACGGCGTATTCGGTGGCGGATCATCTCCTTCCCCACCGCTACAGGCACCAAGCACGAGAACGGCCGAGAGTATCGCGTGAGTTGCCCACCACCGGACCAAGTCAACCGATCTGTTCATTTTTGTCGTAGGTGCCATGATGCTGTGCTCCTCGACCTACCTTCTCTTCCACATGGGCTCACTGTTTAAACAGAGCAGGGGTCGTAAAGTATTTTGTGACGCCGCCAACAAAGCTGACCTCTTGCTGGAGATTCCCATTGAAATCTCGATAGATTGGAACTTGGGCGATAAAATAGACTTGGGCAAAATCGAAGACGTTGACCACCGCGCCGGTGGAAAAGGCAACATAGGTATGATCGGTGGTCGGCACCGGACGTCCGATGATATTTCCATCTAACAAGACGGCTCGATTGAATGGGGCAGGCCGGAACTCAAACAACGCAGCTTCGATATTGTCTCTGCCCTTGTAGCGAAAATTGACTTGGTTGGTCAGCGTCAACCAGGGGAACGTTACAAGATTGAGTCCTGCGTTCACAGAGAACTCTTCCCCAAAGCGATACCCATCTGAATTTCTAAAGGAATACCGGATGTTACCGGAGAGGAATTGATTCAATCGATGGGGAATGAGTTCGTACGTCTGATAGAATCCCGGTTGCACCCCAAATGCCCCTCGACCCACTTGCAGTGTTGATTCGGCGAGTTGACCGGCGATCGGCGTGTAGCCGTAGTCCCCGACGGGAAACCAGACCCCCATCTCTAAGACGACCATGCTGCGCAGGCTGGGTAACAGGTTGTATTTCACTTTCCCAAGGATGTCCCCGAATCCGCGGTCGAATGTGTTGGTCACCGCACCGGCACCGATCTGTCCGACCGCATCGACGATTCGATACGGTACCTGCATTTGGAGCCCAATTCGCTCCGTAAGCCCATAATTGAGATCCAACACTCCCGTTTGAACCAGCGTGCTGAGTTGATTGACCTGGCTATTCGCCAGGATCAATTGCTTGGTCTGCTGGTTGGCGAAAGGAATGGTATTGACCCCCTCCGGAGGAATTTCGTTCGGCGTGTGGGTAAAGCTGAGGTTCACCGTGAGGACACCGGCCGGCGACACCGCCTGTTGGGAGCCGATCACCACGAAGCAGCTCACCGACCCGCAGGACGCCTCGACCGCAGAAGGCAGACTCCACAGACCCAGCAACACCAGACACACGTATCGCCATGTTCTGAACACTAGCCCTTGCGCGTTCATCTAGACAGCGACAGGATGCCTGTCCCGAACCCGTTCACTATCCGCATACCGATGTTTGAGTGTTCTCGGCTTTGACGAGATTGGTGTGGCCTGGGACACACCCACGCAATGGAGATCGATCAAGGCCGCCACTGTTTCGCTGAAGATTCTCAAGCTTCCCGCACCAAGTCGCGTACCACCAAGTCGCCCGGCTTCCACCCAACGATACACCGTCCAGCGGCTGACGTTGAGAATCTGAGCGGCTTCGTCGACGCGAAGCAGTTTCTTCTGCTGCAATGTGCCGATCACATCCATAATGAAGTCCTCCCTATCTATACATCCCGAATTATCTAAGCTGTTCGAGAAAACCAGATCAACCTCCTTGTGCGCTTCTCCACCCCCGTTGGCGGGGAGAAGGCCGAGGAAGAAGCACCTTCTCCCCTCGTCCGAGCCAACGGCTGCTTGACTCAGACCAATGCTTTATGCGTTACGGTTAGGATGAAGCAGGAATAAGACTCAGCAGAAATGGCATTCCCAAAACGAGAGAATGTGCCGAACTGATTCTTATCCGAGCCGGAGAAACTCGGGGCTCGGAGGTGCACGGGGTTGAAGTACCGGAGAGGCAGATGACGGACGATATGAATCTGGAGCGAGGACTTGTGGTTCGACCACGATCCAGGCAACCGCGACAGGCGGCTGCGTTACCGTGACGAGATCAGACGTTGCTTGGCAGGCCCAGGAACAAAATGCATTTTGAGGGGAAGACGTTCCTTCGCTGTGGTGATGATGGGCTTGAATTCGTTCGGCATGGGCCAGGGTACAGCCGACACTCATCACAACCAGCACCGCATAAACTGCTACCGCACATGCGGCGATGGAACGGTGATTGAATACCCGACCGAATCGCTTCATCTAATCCAACCTCTATCTCGCCCTAGCGTCGTACCCCATCTGGCCCTACATAGATTGATTGTGCTTGTACACCAACGCTCATGAACTGTCTACCTACAGATGCCTACGTATGCTACAAATGTGACATCCTGTGAATCGTGGATTCATTACCCCGGTGTACCAGCTTCACTCCACTAGTTCCTCTGCCAACAATAGAGTGCGGGACGAAGGAGGAGGCAGCAACCTTCGTCCCGCGCTTGCATCCGAGCGGGAGGGGTGCCTACTCGGACAAAACACAGCGATGTTCGTATCTCGTCATTCACGATCCGGATCGAGTGCCTTAGCTGAATTCTCTTTAGCGACAAGAGAGACTGCTTCCTATCGATACTCGTGATTTGCAACCGTGAGCTAGGAACCTCATCACGAGAGGTTCCTAGCTGCATGGGACAATCCAGCTCGGTCGTCTACTTCTTTTTGGCTGGGTGCTGGGCCTCTTCGGCATGAGCCAGCGATTCCTCTGCGTGCTTCATCGATTCCTTCGCATGCTCAAGCGCTTCCTTCGCATGGGCATTGTCGCTTCCCTGGATGGCTTCTTCCAGGTGCTTGATCGCTTCCTTCTCGTGTGCAATCCCCTCTTTCGCGTGCTTAATGACCTCCTTGACGTGTCCATCCCCTCCGGCAAATGCGGAATGGGTGATCCCTCCTCCAAGCATTCCGCAGACCGCAACAACAGCCATGGCAACTTTGATCCGTCTCATAACTCCTCCTCAGTATAGGTTAGATAAGTCGACACCCGATCGAACACTATACACCATACATCCTCCTCCACTAAGAAGCGCGTGGATATTGGGGATGTGCCGAGATACGGGTTTTTCGCTTCAGAACAACTCACCATTTCCTGAACCCCGAAGGGCCGGGGAATCGGAGGGAGGCACCACCGATTCCCCAGGCAGGTCTGGGAGAAGAGTGCGCAACTGCCAGACCCGTTTCTCATGTTTCTGCCAAGTCCATCGTTAAGGGACCGGGGCGGAGGTCGACGGAGGAAGACCTGCACCCCGGATCGTCCGAGCGAGGGGGCAACTCGGCCGGACATTCTGTAACTCCATTACTCAGCCGGACCTCACTGAAACCATCACTACCCTCTGACAACTGCTCCACAGGATGACCAGAACGGGGCCGCCGATGAGCAGCGGAATCCCCGCCCTGATCGGTCCGAGAGGGGATGGGCGACCGCTCTCGGGAAATTTGTACTTGTTTCCGATGACGACTTAACGGATCAGGATGACTCAGGAGGACCGCGTTCCTACGAGGCTACAGAAAACAGATAGGCTGTTTTCTCGGAATACCACCTATCCCGAGGAACGAGTTCGGCTGAATTATCCGAGCGAAACGACCGGCGGAGCACGTGAGGAGCACAGAGCAAGAGACGTATGGGAATGGAATGAGTGATGCGGGAGAACCACCGAAACCGAAACAAGACTAGCACCCGCCATTGGCACAGATGCCGCGAGTCCACTCTGCGAGACTATCTGGCAAGACCAGGCACAGAGAGAGGAATGACTGGATTCTTGCGAATGGTGATGCGCCCCCGACGGCTCGACGGACATCGACGCGCAGCCAGTGGCCAGTAGAACTACTCCGAGGTACATCAAGACGGTCATGCATGCAACATGACCAACCAGATGAGCAGAACGATGTGTCGTAACGTTAATTTTTCTCACACCTTTTACTTACACTAAACTGCATGATCCGTCCACCCATGTCTGCTCAGGTTGCAACAGAAAGCGTTGCTCAATTCGTCTCCGACGAGGTAGGGTGAGCCTTCACTATCGGCGGTGATCCTGCAATCGCAGTCTCATTCCGCTTGATCAAGCTGGCCACGGATTCGCGAAAGATGCGCAGGCTTCCTTTGCCCAGCTTTGTGCCGCGCAGCCGCCCATCCTCTACCCACCGATAGATCGTCCATCGGCTGACAGAGAGCAATTCAGCCGCCTCACCGACCCGAAGCATCGACTTTTCCATCGTTCCGGCCAACGAGTATTTCCTCTTCAGTCAAAAGAGTCGCGTACCGTGCTATGCGCCCCCTTCAGAATGATCATTCCCTATAGAAGAATGGATGAAAGGCTCCCTCTTTCAGTATGGTTCAACTATTGATGACCCATCAATTCGCGAGACGAAACACAATCGGTAAACTCACCACGATTTGCGGCTTACTGATTGCCTGCTTCATGTGAAGCGGACAGGCGAGTCTGACCGCTTCCATCGCCGCCTGATCGAGAGCACTATAACCTGAACTCTTCTGAACAAACACTTCCGCCAGCCGGCCATCGGATCGAATCACGGCCTTCAAGATGACCTTTCCTTCTTCCCCGTTCATCCGCGATGTATTCGGATAGCGCTTGAACTCCGCCAC
>JAHBWR010000100.1 GCA_019636875.1 Nitrospira sp. | reverse complement strand
ACCTCCCCCACGTGATAACTTTGGGCTACCATCAGATCAAGCCAGTTAAAGGCCGTGTGTTTACCTTGCTCCAAGACCCGGCTGCGAAGCATGTACGTCACAAGATTCTTCTTCGGAAGATCATCAACCTGATCAATCTGGGCCAACTTCGATTGATTCGTCGATGGCACATACTCGTACATCACCGAGGGTTCGAGACTATGAAGGACATTTCCGCCGTCAGCGAGCGAAAAACGGCGGGTCAACTTTGACATGGCCTCCACGCCCATCCAAAACGTCTCCCGATGTTGTCCTTCTTCAGACTGCGCTCCCCTTGTGTAGTAAACTTCTCGAAACTTTGCTTGAGGCCGAATCCCGATGATGTGTCCGAGATGAATCACTTCTGTCTCTATACCAGGAACCACATTAAGTCGATTGAGAGTAAACCCTTCTTCTCGGTAAAAATTAACGTGATTCCCCTCGACTCCAAACAAAACCGGAGAATGAAACAGCGACGTGTATGGAAGTTGATAGCCGGTTTCCGGCAGACGTTGGAACGTATCTGCCCCTCCGGCTTGAAGTGGCTGCAGATAGAGACCTAAGAGATAGAGATTACCATATGGCAATCGCTGAGTCGCCAGCAGGTTTGACTCACTACTTGGCAAGGCTCGTAGCACACCTGAATTGCTGAGTTGCTGAAAAAAGTTTGGGTCCGTGACCAGATTCGCATTGGCCCGGAGCAACAGCGTATCCGTGATGTATTGCGTATGGCTTCCCGTGAGAGTCGCTCGTGCTCGCTCAACATCCCCATCTGTTTGGGTTATCCCAGAGACATTAGGTAATTGTGTCTGCTGCAGAAAGCTCAGAAACCATTTCCCGCGAGATCGACGGTCCAAAACGTACCGATACTCGAGATCGGATCCATACCCAAGCTTGCTGTAATATTTCGGTGAGATCGTCAAGTCCTGGCTCGGATTGATGGCCCAGAAAAAGCTCCCTTGCATATGAAATCCAAACCGATTGTCATAGGTGACGGTGGGGATAAGAAATCCGGTCTGTCTTCTGGCAAGGGGATAGGAAAACGTAGGTAGCGGAACCGTCGGTACATCGAACAAGCAAAACCAACCTCCTTTAAAGGCCAGCGTGTCCCCGACTCCCATGTCAAGATCCTTAAAACGAAATCGCCATGCGGGGACTTCCCCCTCCTGGGCATCGCAGTTCGTAAAACTGCCGTCCTTTGCCCGGTAATGGTATTCTGAAAACCGCTGCATCAGCCGTCCTGAGACGAACGTATTGGTAGACGGAATGTATAGCCCTCCGTGCGTCGCCACGCCAGCCTCGGTATTGACGTTGATCTCCATCCGCTCAGCAGTTACATCGGCCTGTGGATCCATCAAATGCACATGGCCGACGGCCGTCAGAATCCCTGGGAGCGTCTGAATCGTAACGTGGTCCGCCATCAACGTCATCCTTCCCTGTCGGATCACGACGGATCCGGTGGCTTCATAAACTTCCTGATCCTGGCGATAGTCGATACGCTCTGCGGTCATATCGAGAGGATCAGATCCGGAAGGCGAACCGCCCACTCCTGTCTGAGCATGCGCAGTGGATCCGAAGAACGGTAGAAGCAGGAGGGAAACGACGAGAAGGTTCCACCGGAAGATCCACGCGAGAGGATCCGCCATGCTAGCCATGAATGGGTGATAGGCCGCAGCCACGGACTGCTGCTTTGACCTCCCCTACGAGCATGAGCGATCCGGCAATGCAGATGAGATCGTGCGGGGTGGCTCTGCCTTTAGCTACGGCAAGCGCATGCATCGGATGGACGGCTTCCCACACAGGTCCAGGCCAGGTGTCCAAGGCGGAACGGAGTTCATCGACCGTCGCCGATCGCGCAAGACCTGTCTGGGTCAACACGATCTCTGATACGACCGGCTGCAGGCTAGCAATAAACCCTCGATGATCTTTATCCCGCATCATAGCCCACACCAGAATGATACGCGATGTGGGATGACATGAAGCATAATCAGCAAGGTACTGTGCCAGCACCCTTGCGGCAGGCAGATTATGTGCGCCATCAAGGATGACCCTCGGATACTCCTCGATCGGTTCCAGGCGACCTTCCCAAGACACCGTCCTCAATCCCTCACGCACAGCTGTTTCGTCTGCTTGAATTCCCGCGCGTGCGGCCGCCTCGATGAGCGCCAGTGCACAAGCCGCGTTGTCCCACTGGTGTCGTCCAGCAAGCCCACAGCACAGACCATCTATCGTGTGGGTCGTTCCTCGATAGACAAGTCGCTCTGCCTCATTGGGTTCGATGTGAAAATGCCGCCCCAGCTGCGAGACCGGAGCTGCCAGGTTCTCCGCAATTCGACTCAACACATCTTCCGCCGCACGACCGATTCTTCCGAGGATAAGCGGCACTCCTGATTTAATGATTCCACCTTTTTCGAACGCGATCGCCTCTTCCGTCCTCCCAAGATACTCTTGATGATCTAACCCAATTGTCGTAATTGCACAAGCAAGTGGCTCAGGCACGACATTGGTCGCGTCGAATCGTCCACCTAACCCAACCTCGAGGACTACGACATCGACTTTTGACTCCGCAAAATGGAGAAAGGCCATAGCCGTCGTCATCTCAAAAAATGTCGGATTGAGATCAGGGGCGAGGATGGCTCGTAGGCGATTCACTAATGCCGAGACTTGCTCCTCGGTGATCATGCAGCCGTCAACACGAATGCGTTCTCGAAATTCGACGAGGTGCGGTGATGTATACAGTCCGACCCGTCGACCTGAGTGCTGCAAGATCGCCGCGGTCATCGCGGCAGTAGATCCCTTGCCGTTGGTTCCACCGATATGCAACACACGGAGTGAGCGCTCGGGATTGCCCACCCGCTCCAATAGAAGGCGCATGGTGTCTAATCCCAGCTTGATGCCGTGTTTTTGAAGCCCGTAGAGATACTCGATAACCGGGGAATAGCTCATCCAGAAGCCGGAGGGCGCAGGGGATTAAAAATGACTCACGAGTGTGCCGATCGTCTCTTTAAGGCGCTTCCGCTCAACGATCATGTCGATCATACCGTGCTCGAGCAGAAATTCGGCCCGTTGAAATTGGTCCGGCAATTGCTGCTTGATCGTTTGTTCGATCACGCGTGGCCCGGCAAAACCGATCAATGCTTTTGGTTCAGCGATAATGACATCTCCGAGCATTGCCACACTCGCCGTGACACCGCCAAACGTGGGATCGGAGAGGATTGAGATGAACGGCAACTTGGCCTCACCTAACTTGGCTACTGCTGAAGAAGTCTTGGCCATTTGCATCAGAGACAGGATACCTTCCTGCATACGAGCCCCCCCCGACGCGGTGACTAGTATGACGGGCATCTTCTGTTTCAGCGCACGGTCGATCGCCCGACAGAGCTTTTCCCCGACGACCGACCCCATACTTCCACCCATAAAGCTGAAGTCGAAAACACACAGCACCACGCGACTCCCATTCACCAAACCCTCACCAATGACGAGCGCGTCCTTACGGCCTGTTTTTTCTTGATGGGCCTTGACTCGTTCTCGATAGGCCTTGGTGTCGTAGAAATTCAAGGGGTCCTGAGCCTCTAACTCAGCATCCCATTCTTTGAATGTGCCAAGATCGATGAGTAATCCAATCCGCTCGGTCACCGAGATCGGGAAGTGATAGTCGCACTTTGGACAAACCTTGTTATTTCGATCAACTTCCTTCCGATAGACAATTTCTCGACAATGGTTGCACTTAAGCCACATGCCTTCACTGCTTTTAGACCTCGGAGGCGGACCTGACTCACTGGACTTGTCTTTCTTAAACCATGCCATTGTCTAGTTCTCTTAGATAGGCTTTATGCGCCCAAACAACTCCTGACTGTCGGGAGTTCCGATAGAGCGACACCCCTCGCCTCTTCCCACCTTTCGTAACCGAGATACCAGCGGAATCTGAGACCAATGCGAACTCATCAGGAATACGAATTCCAAATTCCAGCATGGTCGAAACAGCGGTAAAGGTGATCACGATCCGGTGCCCGCCCACGTCCAAGGGCAAACCCAAGTCCAGGAAGAATCGGCAATTCCGTCTCCTATACCATGCTCTCTGAACCCCACGTAGATAGCCTGCGCCCAAGTCACCGTGAGCGATGCAACGGCTGAGGAATAGGGAGGCATTGTAGCAGATATGAAAAACAGAATCTCATCCTCCACGGGCATGCATTTCTAGGTGAGGGTCTTCACGGAGTCGATCGATATGAATAAGACCTCCGGACCGAAGCCCAACCTGCTCAAGAGCCTTCCGATCCTCTGCCCCACGATCGCGACGAGCGGCCCACACTGATCGAATCAGCTCCTGCATCTCCAGTGGACTCGCGCCACGACGAAGCGGTTTACCCAAATCAACACCGGACGACGCGTACAGGCACAAATACCACAGCCCATCGGCAGTCACACGGCTTCGGTCACAATGGGCACAGAACGGCACCGTCGTTGACGGAATGATCCCAAAGATAGTGCCATCCGGCAAGCGAAATCGCTGTGCCGGAGCTGTTCCTCGATCCGGAATAGGAATCACCTGGCCATAGCGACGGCCGAACATATCGAGGATGGTGTCCTGCGACAGCACCTTTTCGAGACTCCAGTCGTTCGCTCCACCCACATCCATGTATTCGATAAAGCGCACCTCGGCTCGATACTGTTTGGCAAACTCGACGAGCGCGTAGAGCTCATCCTCGTTAAAGCCTCGAATCACAACCGTGTCGAGCTTCAGATGACTGAACCCTGTTTTTCCTACAGACTCAATCCCCTCAAGAACACGGGAAAACTCATCTCGTCCAGTCAATTGACGAAACCGTTCGGCTCTGAGCGTATCGAGACTGACCGTCACACGATCAAGTCCTGCCTCGTACAGTTCTTGTGCATGATCAGCGAGGAGAATTCCGTTCGTGGTCAACGCCACTTCCGTAATTCGCCGATCCTGCCGAAGTAACCGCACCAGCCGCGCAAGGTCTCGCCGCAAGAGCGGCTCACCGCCGGTCAGTCGGACTTTCTCCACACCCAGATCGGCGAAATATCCGGCGAGTGTTGCCATTTCCTCAAAACTGAGGATGTCTTCGCGTGGCAGCCAGACATATTCTGGTTCCGGCATGCAGTAGTTACAACGGAGGTTACATCGATCTGTGACAGACAGACGCAAGCTGCCAAGGGGGCGACCGAAGGTATCGAACACCTCCGAACGCCCGGCCATCGGATGATTGATCAGGTTTGCCATCGAGGTTAGGTCCGAGGGATTTAGGGGTGTTCTTCTACCCACACTTCCCCTTCCGGCGTATGCTCTAACTTCCAGATCGGGGTAATCTGCTTGAGTTCATCGATCGCCCATTTACACGCATGAAATGCATCGACCCGATGTTCCGCCCCGGCAATGATCAGCACAATATTCTCACCAATCGTGATATCGCCGTACCGATGGATAATCAGCAACTCAAGAATATTGAACTCTTTCAGCGCCCGTTCTCGAATGTCGCGCAGTGTCTTCTGCGCCATTCCTTCATAGTGCTCGAACGTTATACTGTCGACATCGCGGCCTCGTGAGCGATCGCGGGCAATGCCCAAGAACGTGGCAATCCCTCCTATGCGTTTCGATCGACTGCGAACTCGTTCAAGTTCCTGATCTAGAGAAAAATTCTCTCGCTGGACCCGGACAAATTGGCCTTCATCTACCGCGTCACTGACCGAACTACCTCCCGCAAAGGGAGGCAACAACGCGATTTCGTCGGTATCCTGAACGGTGGTTTCCGCGTGAGCAATTTCTTGGTTCACTGAGACGAGGACTTTCTTCTTGTGAATGAGTTCGGCGATTTGCGGATGGCTGACGTTGATCCGGTCAATCAAGTCTTTCACCTGGTGTCCGCTCTCAAGCACCAGAGAAAGAGAACCCTGATTTCCTGCGAGCGATTTCGTCAGTCCAAATAGCTTAACCGTGATCACCGTTTCCTACTTTCTACTTGCACCGAACCCTCCCGGGTGTAGGTTCCAGATTTTCCACCTGATTTCCTCAGTAAACACACATCGCTGACACTCATGCCACGGTCCAGCGATTTACACATGTCATAAATGGTGAGTGCCGCAACGGCAGCTGCGGTCATGGCTTCCATTTCAACCCCGGTCGGCCCAGTCGTCTTAGCCGTAGCCAGAATGGTGATCGAACAGCAGCCGTGAGAATCCGGCTGAGGGTCTTCCTTAAACGTGATATCGACACTCGTAAGGAGGATGGGATGGCACATCGGGACAAGATCAGGTGTCCTTTTCGCACCCATCACTCCTGCTACCTGAGCAACCGCCAGCACATCACCCTTCGCAATCTTCCCACCTTGAATCTTCTCAAGTGTTTCCGGAAGCAAAAAGACCTTGGCTTGGGCTGTAGCCAATCGTTCAGTCGACTCTTTGGCGCCGATATCGACCATCCGAGCCCGACCCGAGTCATTAAAATGAGTAAAGTCAGCCATTTCCCTATTGAATCAGCATGTTGTAGGCACTTGATAGCGGATTATGGATTATAGGTGCCGCTGGAGAGGAAGGTCAAGAAAGGAACGGGGCAGTCATCGGCGTCGGTCGATGCACGATATCTGGTAGAAAAATACACCTCAGTTTCAGTACACTCTTTGACCGATAGCGTACCCTTGATTGGAACGAGGGCGCTCTCTACCCATATACACGATTCGAAATAGGAATTTTCATGGGATTGCTGAGCAGACTTCTCAATATGCCGTCATTCAAAGGCGCCACCAACGCCCTCCTGGTGGAGCTGGCCATCCCTGAACTCACGGAAACACAACGCACTCAGTTAAAAAACCGGGTGGTTGAACTCATCCAGACACACCGATCCTCAGATCTGACGCCAGAAGCCATTCTGCTGGAACTGAACCAAACACCTCGTATCTTCCAATTGAATGTCTTGGCCCTCGCCATGAAAGAGCTTGGTCACCCATCTCCCCTGAAAAAAGAGAAACTCCAGAAAGTGGAGGACCCCTTCGACCCAAGCCATGCGGACGAACACGCCTTGAGGGCGGTCGCTCGGCGCCTGAAGTGGCACTACGGCGTCGAGGTCTGGCTTGCAGAAGAACCGATCAGTTTCGATTCATGGTAACCGAAGAGTCGCTTGACAGATATACGAGGCACGGTTATTCTGCCACCGCTCGTTAATTCCGTCTGGAGGCACAAGAGACAAGATGCGTAATTTTGCGTTGCCAAGACTGTTCTTTTTAATGGTACTGGCCTCTGTTTTGCTGCTGGGGCCACACGCTCAAGCAGCTGACTTTAAGATGGGGGTGGTGGACCCGCAGTCCGTACTAGAGAAATCCAAAGCCGGCAAACGGGCGCTCGATGGGTTGAAGGAATACGTCTCGATTAGGCAGAAGCTGCTCGCGAAGGATGAAGAAGATCTCCGCAATCAAGAACGGCAATTGAAAGAACAAGCGTCCAAATGGAGCGACGCAGAAAAGAAAGAAAAAGAAACCCAGTTCAGGACAAAGGTTCAAGACTTTCAAAAACGCGCGCAAGACTTCAACCAAGAACTCCAGAAAAAACAAAAGGAGTTGGTCGACGAGTACATGAAAAAAATCTCCGTTGCGACGCAGGCCGTGGCTGAAAAAGGCGGCGTGGCGCTCGTCGTCGACAAAGGAAGTGAACAGACCGTGAAGATCGTCATCTACAACAAAGATACGATCGATTTAACGGACCAGGTCGTGAAGGAGTTTGATCGCACAAACAAGTAGGACAGGCGGCGCCACGCCGCTACTCCATCGGGTACCCGGCTTCTCGCCATGCGCGGATTCCGCCCTTCATAGACCGCACGTTCGTGTACCCCATCTTCTGCAAGGCGTCGGCCGCGAGCGCTGAGCGAAACCCACCTCCGCAATAGAGCACGATCGCAGCCTCCTTGTCAGGAACCACCGTTTCGATATCTCGTTCAAGAATACCCTTGCCGAGATGACGTGCGCCTCGAGCATGATCCACAGCGAACTCATGATCCTCCCTGATATCAAGAAAATGAAACGGCTCTCCCCGATCAAGGCTTGCAGTAACCTCCTCAACGCAACACTCGAAGATCCGTTGTCTTGCCTGTTCAACTAGTCGTAAAAAGGCTGGATTGTGCTTCACCTCGCCTCCTTAAAACAGCGACACCTGCTCACCCCCAGGGCGGCGAAACGTCCGAGGAATGTTCATCGCCTGGTCATCAGAAAACCCGGCTCTTCGTTTCGATAGGGCCACGAACCGCTCGATCATCTCCCAATAGGTGCCTTGGCCGACTTGCCGATGAAAAAATCGTCGTTCCGTGAGGGCCCCTGATCGTACCTCACGCAGACGGCTCGTGATCTTGCCGATCCGTTCCGGAAAGGCTTGGCGCATCCGATCCAGAAACACCGGTTCCACGCTGCCCGACAATCTTAAGAGGCTTGACGTGGCAGTGCAGGCTCCCGCTTCATGGGCTCTGTCGAGCAAGTCAGCAATCATGTCATCGTTCAAACCAGGAATAATCGGCGCGATTGAAATGCCGGTGGAAATCCCGGCATCGGCGAGCGTCTTCATAGCCGAGAACCGTTTCGTGGTCGACGGAGCCTGAGGTTCAACTTTCCTGGCCATCTCATCCGATGAAAAGGGAATACTGAAATACACCATCAACCAGGCTTCATGCTGCAACTGCATCAAGACATCAAGATCTCGGAGAATCAACGCGCCCTTCGTGATAATCGCGACCGGATTCCGGTATTCCGCACAGACCTGTAGGCAGGCGCGGGTCAATCCATACTCTGCTTCAATCGGTTGATAACAGTCGGTGTTCCCTGAAAAAAGGATCAGATCTCCACCCCAACCAGGTTTCTCCAAGTGCTGCCGAAGCAATCGTGGCGCATCTTCCTTCACCACGATTTTGCTCTCGAAATCAGTCCCTGCGCCAAATCCCCAATATTCGTGGGTCGGACGCGCGTAACAATACGCGCAGGCATGAAAACAGCCCCGATAGGGATTGAGACTCCACCGAAATGGGAGATCCGGGCTGTCGTTCCGACTCAGGATCTCTCGCGTCTGCTCACCATAAACCCTCAGTTGAGGCGAACCCACCGGTTCAAGGAGTTCACGGTGACGGGATTCAAATGGATTTGGAGGATTGGCGATCTGTCGCATTTTCGACATCCTGTTCTTCATGCCTGGTCGATGTCAATTCCAAGGGAAAGTCATTGGCATATGTCGCTGGAATCGGCCGTTCATTGACTCTCCAAAAATCAGGTGCTAGATTTCAACCGCTTTTGGAGGAACCATCTGTGTACGATCTCAAGGCTCTCCGCGAAAACCTCGATCCGATCCGTACCGTCCTAGGACGACGAGGGAATGATGTTCCATGGGATGACCTGCGCAAATTGAGCGAAGACCGTCGCACACAGACCATGCAAGTCGAACAGCTGAGACAGGAGCTCAACAAAGGCTCTGAAGAGGTGGCTCGGTTGCGCCGCGCCAAAGAGCCGGCCGACGAGGCCATGGCGGCCATGAAACGTTTGGGAGATCGCATCAAGGATGCCGAAGGAACTCTGCGAAACGCCGAAGAAGCCCTGAGCGATGTCACCCTGCGCATCCCCAATCTCCCCCATACTTCGGTCCCTGTCGGAAACGATGCCTCTGAAAACGTGGAAGTCCGACGATGGGGTACCACCCCTTCGTTTTCAACTCTACCCAAGCCCCATTGGGATATCGGAGAGGGGCTCGGGATTTTGGATTTTGATCGAGCGGCGAAGATTGCCGGGGCCCGGTTTTCGGTCATGACGGGAGCCGGAGCGAGGCTGGAACGGGCCCTCATCAATTTCATGCTCGATACACACACGACGCAACACGGGTATCGAGAGGTAGTGCCTCCACTCATGGTCAATCGCCCATCGATGACTGGGACAGGCCAGTTGCCCAAGTTCGAAGAGGATCTCTTCCGGCTGAAAGATGAAGACTATTTTCTGATTCCCACCGCGGAAGTGCCGGTGACTAATCTCCATCGTGAAGAGATCCTGAGCGGAGACAAGTTGCCGCTTCGCTATACCGCTTATACGCCGTGTTTCAGGCGGGAGGCAGGCTCCTACGGGAAAGACACGCGAGGCCTCATCCGGCTCCATCAGTTCAACAAAGTTGAACTCGTATCCTTTACGACCCCTGATCGATCATACGAAGAACTAGAGCGGTTGACAGGTCATGCGGAATCGATTTTACAGAGCCTGGAACTTCCCTATCGCGTGGTCGCACTATGCACCGGCGATATGGGATTCTCCGCCGCGAAGACCTATGATCTTGAAGTGTGGCTCCCGTCTCAGAAACAATACCGAGAGATTTCGTCTTGCAGTAACTTTGAGGCATTCCAGGCCAGACGGGCGGGCATCAAATACCGGACCTCGTCAGGAGGGAAGAAAGATTCCAAGAGCGACTTTGTCCATACACTGAACGGTTCTGGTCTGGCCGTTGGAAGAACGTTGGTGGCGATCCTGGAGAATTTTCAACAGCCAGATGGGTCAGTGGAAATTCCCTCGGTGTTACGACCATACATGGGAGGGTTAGAAAGGGTAGAAAGAGAATAAAGTCCTGTGGTCTCCTCCCCGTCGTTAAATCAGGCTCTACTTTAAATTTCAAGAAATTGTGTTGAGCGCGCCTGGTTCCCTTAATACCCCGGACGATTTCAACACCCCACCTCTGATTATCAACACCTTGAATTGGCAATCCAACTCGTGTACAAACCCGCCTCCGTTACGACACGTTCACAGAAAGAGCACCTTACAACAAAGGAGTCGAGATGGGAGCACAGTGGTCCCTGAGTCAAGAAGAAGAAGACATGCATCGCCAGAGTCTGTTTCGAAAGGCGAGAAAGGGTGATGAGAAAGCCATGCAGGAATTACAAGAAGTCTATGGCGTGCGACTATGGGCGGAGCATGAACGGGCAGAGTTGGTATATGAAAATCCCCGCTATGCTTCCAGACGTGGTAAGCAGAAGGCTTGACAATAATCGGGAATGGATCTCTGGCAATCGTCCCAAGGTGTTTGCAGAGTTTCGGATACCGGGCGACATCGTGGCGTGCCTCTCTCAGAGTAGGCCCCTCTCCTATCGGTATACGCGGAGATGGGATTTCAACTCTGCAGCACCGTTTTAATGGTGCCCTTACTTCCTTGCCTCCAAAACTAGCTGCATCATGCACGCTAGAAACCCTGCACTATTGCATTAGACCGAAGGGAGTGAATATGCTCACCCAACAATCCTGATCTACCCAACTGCCACTACCGTACATGAGAAGGGAGCAACACCGTGGATTCACTTGTCACCTGGACGAAGGTCGTATACGCCCTCCATGCATTCAGCCTGCTGACCGGCATCATCGGTACGGCCACGGTGGTTGGCGCCTTCCTCACTGGCTGGCCTTCGATCATCGCGGTGGTGCTGAACTACGTCAAGCGGAGTGAAGCTCGTGGCACCTGGCTTGACTCGCATTTTCGCTGGCAGATTCGCACCTTCTGGTTCGGTTTGCTCTGGATGGCCCTCTGCGGAGCCTTTATCGTCGCGACCCTTGGGATCGGCCTCCTCTTCGTGTGGCTGCCGATCACGCTGGTGGGACTCTGGTTTGTCTATCGTATCGTTCGCGGTTGGGTGACACTTGCCGACAGGCGACCCATGTACGTGTGAGCGAGACAGCTTTCATAAGCCCATGATTTCCCAGCGTCATTAACAGGTCCTCTCACCGTCGGTTTAAGACGCCTTTCTCATCTGCGCTATCAGGGCAGCTAGGAGCTTGCCGGAGTTCGCTGACTCGATAGCATTTCACCCAACACAATATTCCCCCACCGCAAGTTCTCCGACGAAACCCACTACCGATGTGGGGTTGGTTCGCGTGTAGGTTGAAGGCAGGATGGACGCATGGTGCATCGGGCTATTGATCAGCGCCGTGTTCGTAGTCACGCCCAAGGAAAGGAGGCGATGATGTTTACGTGTAGGCAACCTCAAGAAGATCATGGGTTTCACAGTTGGTACAGCGGTGTGTTCACACTCGTTGCATGGTTGGTGCTGATTTTACCGCTGAGTGGCTGTTCTTCGTCACACAAGGAGTACATTGTGGACTATACCCATGGAAATGATTCGACTGCTGAGGGTTCACGCGAGCGGCCGTGTCAGACCGAAGCACAGTGTCAAACGTTGGCGGAACGTGATGGCGTACAGGCCTATTGGATGGTCTATCAGTAAGGACAGCAACGACGTGAGGAGGCTTTAGGAAGCGCCGCTGACGCCACTCTGATGTGGCCCCGTTTGCATGCCAGGCTCCGCACCACAACACATAAGTCACAGTAGCATCAACATCACGTTGGATGTATACTCGCATTTCTTTGAGGGAGACCATCGGCACCAGGTCCAGCGTCTGGACGATGAGCTATTGGAGACAGGTCCAAGGAGGTTACATAACCCAGAAAACGCGCCCCAGCCGGACCCTCACCGA
>JAHBWR010000010.1 GCA_019636875.1 Nitrospira sp. | reverse complement strand
CGGGTTCAACTCCCGTGCCCTCCACCAAACTGTTACTCCTCCAAGTCCACCGTACCACGGTGACCCGGTTGTGAGGAGCAACGGAAGGCCATGTCTCCTCGATGTGCAGAAAGAAAACTAGAGGAGCAAAGCTTTTTCTCCAGTTCGTGCTAACCCAACAAATGGAGGTAAAAATGAACTGCAAATTTTTCTGCCGTGCCCTAATTGTGGTCGCATTTGGCACGCTTATCAGCGTGCCTCTTGTGAGCGCTCAACCCTCCCCTGCTGGCAACGTCAGGGACGCTGTGATGTACGCAAGACAAGCTGTAGACTATGGCAAACAGGGGCATGCCGACGCGCTCGTGACGCATGCGGAAAAGTCACGAAACCATGCGGAGAGGGGAGGCAAGAACCCACACCTGGACGAAGCAATCACTCATCTGAATGAAGCAGTCGAACATGGGAAAGCAGGTCATGGGGACGTCGCCACGAAACATGCCGAAACGGCTCTGACGCACTTGAATGAAGTCAAATTTTGATTAAAGCTAACTCCGTCATCACCCCACAGCGGTGAACGTAGGAGATCTCTAACGGGCAGGGGACAATACCCCTGCCCGTTTCTGTATCAGGACCATCTTGCTCCTTATGCCTCTCTCCCCTTTGATTCGTTTCGGCACTTCCACTTGGGCCTACCAGGGCTGGCGAGGACAGGTCTATCACCGGCAGTATGCCAACACGACTTTTGCACGGGAGTGTTTAGGCGAATATTGCCAATACCTCCACAACGGTCAACTGATTTTTCGTACCGTCGGCAATGACTCGACCTTCTATCGCCCTCCTACAACCAATCAGCTTCGGCATTACCTGAAACAAATTCCCGAAGAGTTCGAGATGTGCTTCAAAGTTTGGGAAGACATCACCATCCCCCACTATACCAGGCACGCTCGTTATGGCCTTAAGGCCGGGATGCCGAATCCACGGTTTCTCGATGCCACCTTGTTCAGTGATCTCGTGTTGGCGCCCTATCGAGAAGTGAGTTTTGCACCACACCTAGGTCCATTCATTTTTGAGTTTCAGAGGCATGGCTTGACCGCCGACGAGTTCTGCTCACGATTGGACCGGTTCTTCGGCCAACTGTCGAATGAGTTCCGATACGCGGTCGAGATCCGCAATCCAGGCTTGCTCGGGCCGAACTATCGGAAAGTTTTGGAGAGGCATGGAGTGGCTCACGTCTACAATCACTGGTCCTACATGCCGCCGTTGCTTCGACAACACGAACAGATGGAGGAACATTTCACAGCTCCATTCACCGTGGTCCGCCTACTCACGCCACTCAATATGAGTTATGAAACGGCGAAGAATCGGGCGGCACCTTATGACAAGATAGTGGGAGACTTGCCCCAGATGCGGAAAGAAACAGTAGTTCTTATCAAACAGGCCGCAACCGAAAACCGCCGAGCCTATGTATTGGTAAACAATCGATCGGAAGGGAATGCACCGACTACCATCCAAGCCTTGCTAACCAGTCTCGGCAACTCCTCGTTAGCTGGTGAGCACCCTTGATCATGCACTGGCAATGGCCTCACCCTCCGGCTTGGCAGTATCGATATATACCCGGCGCCCTTCGACTCGTAGGCGGCCTTCGGCGAAAAGTTGTATAGCGCGGGGATAGATCTTATGCTCCTGAACTAGAATTCTCTCCGCAAGTGTATCCGAAGTGTCGTGATCGAGAATCGGTACGGCTGCTTGAATGATGATGGGCCCTTCATCGACTCCTTCCGTGACGAAATGAACCGTGCAACCAGCCAACTTGCACCCCCACTCAATAGCCTTCTTCTGCACATCCAACCCAGGAAATGACGGGAGCAGCGAGGGGTGGATATTCATCATGCGATTAGCATACGCGTTGACCAACACCGCTGTGACGATTTTCATATAGCCCGCAAGAAGCACGAGTTCGACCTCGTGTTGTTGCAAGATCTCCAGGAGCGCGAGATCATAGGCTTCACGACTATCGAGCCGTCCTGAAAATGGTTTGGGATCAACAAATAGGTCCTTGAGTCCATGCTTTCGAGCCCGTTCAAGTGCAACGGCATCCTTCTTATTACTGATCACGCACACGATTTCGGCCGACACCTGACCCGACTCAATCGCATCGATCACGGCTTGCAAATTCGAGCCACGCCCCGAAGCCAGCACTGCCACCCGCACGCGAACCGCACGACTAGTCGACATACTCTACTCCAGGCTCGTCGCCATGTGACGAGATGATCTCTCCAATATGCCAGGCGCGTTCGCCCAACGTCTGGAGATGAGCCTGCACGCCATTCACCGAATGCGACGGGACCACCAAGATCAGTCCAATCCCCATATTGAACACTCGGTACATCTCATCGCGATCCACCTGCCCTAAGCCACTCATGATATGAAAGATGGGGGGAACCGACCAGGCTGTGCGCATGATCCTTGCCCGCACACCATTTGGAAAGACACGCGGTAGATTTTCAGTGATCCCCCCGCCGGTAATATGCGCGATGCCCCTGATCGGAAATTGCTCAACCAGCGCCAAAATCTGCTTCGCGTAAATCCTCGTCGGCGTGAGAAGAACCTCACCGACAGACTCATCAAGCTCGGAGAGACGACTGGTCACCGTCAACTTAGCTTGCTCAAACAAAACCCGCCGCGCCAATGAATACCCATTGCTGTGGAGTCCTGACGAGGCCACCCCCACGAGCGCATCGCCGGGTACGATGTGTCGACCATCGATTATCTTGGAACGATCCACGGCGCCAACGGCAAAGCCGGCCAGGTCATATTCCCCATCCGGATAGAAGGAAGGCATTTCGGCCGTTTCCCCACCGACGAGTGCACAGCCGGCTTGGCGGCAGCCCTCCGCAATACCCGCAACCACTGCTTGGGCTTTTGCGACGGATAATTTTCCGGTCGCGAAATAATCCAAAAAAAACAGCGGCTCCGCGCCACTCACCGCAATATCGTTGACACACATCGCCACAAGATCGATCCCAACGGTGTCATGTGTATCCATCATGAAGGCGATCTTAAGCTTGGTTCCAACACCATCGGTTCCCGAGACAAGGACAGGATCCTTGTATTTGCCGGCTTGAAAACCAAACAGTCCACCGAATCCACCCAAGTCCGTCAGCACTTCAGGACGAAATGTCGATCGCACTAACGGTTTGATACGATCGACAAATTCGTCGCCCGCATCGATGTCCACACCGGCATCCCTATAAGTCGTCATTTTCCACGGTCCCAGAACACGGTGGCTCACTATTCCCTGAGATGGACAATCCGCTGACTTCGGAGGCGCATCTTAACGAAGGGTGCAACAGAGGTCAACGCGTCTGCTATGGAGTGTATCCGTAGAACGATCCGCTACAGGCGTTCTGTATTTTCCTTGATGCCTTAGAAAAATTGCTTATACTGACTGGGAGCAGATTCTCTGCGATGCCGATGTCAACCCCCTCTGTGACTGGCGAGGTCAATGGGTATTCTAATTGTTGATGACTCACCGGATGAGCGCCTACTCCTTCATCATATTCTTAAGAATGCAGGCTATCGTGATCTCGTCACCGTTTCGTCAGCCAGGGATGCCTTCATCCAGCTCGACCTCGATCATGCCGGTGGCAGTGGCCTGCGTGTGGATCTGATCTTGATGGATATTAAGATGCCGGACATGGACGGCGTCGAGGCCTGCCGACGCATCAAAACAGTCCCAGCTTATGCGTACACCCCCCTTATCATGGTGACGGCACGCGACCCAAAGGACTTTCTCCAGGCCGCCTTTGATGCCGGAGCGGAAGATTACATTCGAAAGCCGGTGGAATCGGTCGAGCTCCTGGCCAGAGTAAAATCGGCCTTTCAACTCAAACAAGAAGTCGACGCCCGGAGAAGCTGGGAAGAGGAAGTCACCAAAACCATCAGCGCTCTCGACCGAACATTGGGGAAGATGCAGGCATTACAACAATTGATCCCTGTCTGTCCGGCCTGTAAAACGTCTCATCCTGCACGTATCTCTGAGACCAAACTCACTGAGTACGTGCGGAGCCATCCTGAAGCACAGTTCCAAAGTGTCACGTGTTCCGGATGCGCAACGTCATGATCCTCCTATAGGAGTACTACGCCTCAGGCCGCATCTCCACGTCGAGCAGCTTAATTTTTCTGTGGAGATGGCTTCGTTCAATCTTGAGGTCTTCGGCGGTCCGGGAAATATTCCAATGGTGCTCCCGAAGTTTACGACTGATATATTCCTTTTCAAAAGCATTTCGTGCATCTCGTAATGAGTCGTACGATTTTGCGAGAAGGGGGCTGGTGGCAGGAGCGGCGACGGAGACCGGTCCGGTGGTTCTCCCCTGCAATGACATGACGGCCTGGGAACCCTCAATAATATATCCTGGGACCATGATCATCAGTCGTTCGATCAGATTCCTTAGCTCCCGAATGTTCCCCGGCCAATCGTACTGCTGCAGGACCGCCATTGCCTCTGGGGACACTTCCTTCATCCGAAGGCCCTGCTCCTCGGCATGGGCTTTCATGAAATGTTGGACCAGGGCAGGGATATCCTCACGCCGCTCCCGCAAGGGAGGCACCACGATCGGAACCACATTCAGGCGATAAAACAAGTCTTCGCGAAATTGGCCTTTGGCAATCTCTTTTTCCAAATCCTTGTTGGATGCCGCCAGCACCCGTACATCAACCTTCATCAATTTGGTTCCACCAACTCGCGTAAACTGCTGCTCTTGGAGCGCCCGCAAGACCTTCGCCTGGGTACTGAGGCTCATGTCTCCGATCTCGTCGAGAAACAACGTTCCTCCATCAGCTTGTTCAAACTGTCCACGTTTCATCGACGTGGCGCCGGTGAACGAGCCCTTCTCATGTCCAAACAACTCGCTTTCAATCAAGGTCTCGGGAATAGCGGCGCAATTGACCGCGACAAAGGGATGATCCGAGCGAGTGCTGTGCAGATGAATCGCTCGAGCGACCAGCTCTTTCCCTGTTCCATTCTCACCCCCGATGAGTACCCGACTGTTCGTAGGACCGGCAGTCTGGATGAGCTCCCGTAACCGTTGCATCGCGGGAGAATGCCCAACTAACTCGAATTTCTGTTGGACTTTGGTCCGCAGAGAGCGATTCTCCTGCGCCAATCGGTATTGCTCCAAGGCATGCTTGACACGAAGCGTCACATTTTCCAACGACAACGGCTTTTCGATGTAATCATAGGCTCCAAGCTTAATCGCCTTGACCGCCGTTTCAATGGACCCATGTCCGGAGATCATCATCACCTGCGTATGAGGTACGAATTCTTTTACCCTCCGCAACGTTTCGAGCCCATCCATTTCAGGCATCCAAATATCAAGGATCATGAGGTCCGGCGGGTCTGTCCCGTAAATCTTCAGTGCTTCGGCTCCAGTCGCAGCCACCGCCACATCATAGCCTTCATCTTCGAGTATGCTCCGTAGGGATGTCCGAATCGCGTCTTCGTCATCCACTATAAGAATCGATGCCGACATCTTTCCTCCCACCACCTGACCAGCTGTCATTCACATATGCCGACCGATAACCGCTTTCCCTACACCGGCAAGTCAAACGTAAACACAGCTCCCCTCGGTTGATTATTCCCGGCTTGGATCTGCCCTTCATGATCCGTGATGATGCGACGGACAATCGCCAGGCCTAGTCCAGTTCCTGTCTTTTTCCGAGTAAAATAGGGTACGAACAGGCGATCCTGATCCTCAGGTGCGATACCAGGGCCTTCGTCCGCAACGGTCACCACAGCCCGCCGTCGCTTCGTGTCGTATTTCGTTCCGACCCACAACCGCCCTTTTTGATTCATCGCTTGCACCGCGTTATCGAACAAATTGACGAACACCCGACGAAGCTGTTCCCGATCGAAGTTGAGTGGCGGCAGATCTTCGTCCAACTCAAGAATGAGATCAAGATCCTTCTGCGCCTCTCGGTAGAGCGTCCCCACCTCTCCAACCACCTCATGCAAAGATTGCCGTGTCATTTGCGGAGCGGGCAAGCGGGCAAATTTTGAAAATTCATCAAGCATCTCCTTGAGACTCCCGACTTCGTTGATGATGACATTGGTCGCATCATCAAAGACCCGTTCCAGATCAGGAGACTTCTCAAAAAACTTCTTGCGCAGCCGCTGTGCAGAGAGCTGGATAGGGGTCAGAGGATTCTTGATTTCGTGCGCCACACGTCTTGCCACTTCCTGCCAAGCGGCCACCTTCTGGGCTTTGATCAACTCCGTCAGGTCTTCAAAGACCAACACGAACCCCAAATCCTTGTTGGCTTCGTCTCTCATTCGGGACCCTTTTAGGCCGATCGTAATCAGTTTCCCTTGAATATCCAACTGTCCTTCAAGATCGAGGTCGTCCCGTTCGTCGGCCAACATTCGATCATAGGCAGTTTGAAACAAATCCAGACTGAACTCTTTGAAGACTTCATTGGCAGGCCGCCCCCTGAAGCGATCGGCCTCTAGACCAAGAATTCGCTCGGCCGATGGGTTAAAGGTGGTCACGAGCCCATGTCGGTCGATAGACAACAGACCGGCGGCAATCGTCTCGACCACTGTTTCGATATAGGCTCGCCGACGATCCAACTCCACGTTCGTATTCCGGAGCGTCAGGTTCGCCTCTTCGAGTTTGGATTTACTGCCTTGAAGATCCTGCGTCATCCGATTGAATGACTCGACCAGCGTCCCGATCTCATCTGTCGCCTTCGCATCAATTTGCACAGAGAGATCCCCCTGAGCAACCGCTTCCGTCGCCTCGGCTAACCGCTGGATGGGAACAGTGATACCGCGCGCTACATAAAATCCGAACCACGTGGCACTGAAAAGGATCAGCACGGTCACTACGGCCACAAACAGATACGCCCCGGCCTTGATGGGGTTTTTCATCGCCTTGATCTGCTTATACTCCGAATACTGGCGGCCGATCCGTTCCATTTTCGTCAACAGCGACTCTGGAACGTAGGTTTCAACGACGACGACCCCCTCCAAGTCACCGCGTCGGCCACCGGAGGCCACGGGAATCGCCGCACGTACCAATCGGCCGGTCTGCGCTTCCTGGACGGAAGTGAACTCCTGCTTGCCATTGATCACCTGAAGGACCAATTGACTGATGGGCAATTCCAGCACACCAGCCGGGATATCAGCATCGAGTGCTTTCGTCAGGGTCTCCATCTTATTTGAGAAGACTTCGATCCCCGCCACCCCATATTCCATGCGTTTCCGGGCCATGGCAGCGATGAGGAGATCCCGCTGTTCGGGAATGAGCAGATCCTCACGAAACAGTTCCTGCGAGATCGCCCGAGCACTATTCACCGCAAGCGATACATGGCCGGCATGTTGCATGCGCGCGACTTCGTATGAATCGTTGATGACTTTTTCAATATGCTCGCTGAACCACACATCCACAACCTTATTGACCAACCCACTCGCGAGGACCGCCAGCAACACCGTGGGAATCAATGAGAACCCGATAAACGCGGCGATGAGTTTTGTACGGAATCCCGACCCGACCAGTCGATGCCGACGTTCAAAATAGGCCTTGATCAGATTTCGTGACAATAAGAGCACCAGCACGACGAAACCAATTAGGTCCAAATTGACCAAGAGAAGCACGAGCGCATAACTGGTCGTGGGGAGGAGCGAACCGGTCTCTTGGACATCCGGCGCAGTGATTTGCGAGTAGTACAACGTGAGCGCCACGCAAGGGATAAGGAGAATCAGGACGATCCAGACAGGACGGAGGGGCGGTCCCTTACGCTCAGGCTTCTTGTCTCGATCGCCAGCACGACGATTGAATCGGGCACCCATCACACCTGACTTCAGGCCTTCCTCTCCTGGCACGGATTCTCTTTCTTGCATGGAATAGTTTGGCTCAAACATTCACACGCCTACTGTTACCGGCACTGATAGCAATGAGCAATCCTTGGTACGATAGCCGACTCGCGAAACCGTCTCAAAACCCACACGCAGAGCACACGATGTCGGTGATTTGAACAACGAGCAGAACAACGAGATCTTATTTCGGCGAGGCCAAAGTGACATACTTCATACGAAGTGCGTACAGCATGTCACGGAGAACAGTCTGCTCATCAGAGGTCAGATTACCCTTCGTCTTGTCGTCCAAGACAGACAACAGATCGATAATCTCTTTCGCTTGTGGAAGGTTCACAGGCATGGGGGCTTGTTGGGGGTCCAGTTGTTCACCCATCAGCATCAGTGACGATGAGCCCAACGAAATGACGAAAGAAGAAAAGGTGACAGGGGGAACTGGTGCTGCGTGGGACGATTCCGTGGATGCAGCAGCCGACGCGATTGTCTCTTTCGTGCTGAAAGTGGTGGTTGGAGCAGCCTCTCCTCCGACACTTCCTCGTTTGTCACGAATGACGAACCCCTGCTCCTCGCCAGCCATTCTTTACCCTCTTCTCAGAACCCCGTAGGCAACGTCGGTACCCTATCATAGGGCTTGGTTGCCCGCAAGCCATCAGAGAGATTGAAGAGCATGTCTCCGTCATTATAGAGTAGCCCGACTACAGGACTCACAGAGCACCGACAAGAAGGGTTGGTCTTCAATGTCACATCACTTCACAAAAGTCGTTGAGTTAATGGCTACCCTACGCGCCGAAAATGGATGTCCGTGGGATCGGAAACAGACTCATGAGTCCCTGAAACCCTACCTCCTGGAGGAAGCATACGAGGTCTTGGAAACAATCGATCAACAAAACACGCTGAAGCTCCAGGAGGAGTTAGGCGACGTACTGCTGCAAGTGCTCTTCCACAGTCAGATCGCGGCAGAAGCTGAGTCCTTTACAATTGAAGATGTCTTGGACACGCTGGCCACCAAACTCATTCGCCGGCATCCCCATGTCTTCGGCTCCGGCGACCAGGCATCCGGCGTGACCACCAGCGAGCACGTCTTGAGTCAATGGGAAGAAATCAAACGGGCGGAACGTGAAGCGGCCGGGGCGAAACAATCAGCTCTTGATGGCGTGCCGAAAATCTTGCCAGCTCTGCTCCGAGCGTACCAAACACAAGCCCGGGCCGCACGGGTCGGATTCGATTGGCCACACAACGCCGCAGGTCTCGAGCAGATCTTTGGAAAGGTCGCGGAGGAAGTGGATGAGTTGAAGGGCGCGCTGGCGCAGGTGAATGCCGACCCGGCCCCAAATCGGCCTGACGAACAGGCGGACATCGAGGCAGAGTTAGGAGATATCTTATTTTCCCTCGTGAATCTCGCCCGTTTCGTCAAGGTCAACCCGGAAGAAGCCCTACGCCGTGCGACCAATCGTTTCACCGATCGGTTTCATCTGGTGGAAGCGCAGGCTACAGAACAGGGCCGGACGTTGACCGACATGACACTGGCTGAAATGGATGCACTGTGGGAGGAGGCCAAGCGCCAGTTGGAGCCTCCCACTCCCAACACACCTCCACACATGGACACCCGAACGCTATGAGCAAGAACGAGGACCCCTACCAGGAAGGAAAACGTGCCGGAGCTCACCCTCTGTTGGTGGTCTTCGGCACGCTCATCGGATTGTGGCTATTCGTCGCCTTGATCATCCCCAGCTCACGAAACAAACAAGCCACCGGTACTGAAGGTCCCACGGTGTCCGTCATCGAAGATCCGGAAGCGATCCCCGTCATGTTTACGGTCGACACGACGATCCCTGACATGAATGTCCTGGGACTGGTCGTGCCTTCACAGGCAACGGATAGTCAAATCGTCGCGCTCTTAAAACGCCTGCGGGATGCACGATTGGATGGTTCTCTTGGCGAGCAACTCCCAGCGACCACACCGGGTCATAAGCTGGGCGACCACTCCATCGCGGATATTTTTATTTTTTCGGATAAGCAATTCGCTGAACCGGACACCATCCGTACGCTTGCACGAGGGGCTCATGCTCCGGGAACACTCTATCCGAATGCCATCCCTTTCGAAGTGGCGATGGAACATGTCCGTGGGTACTACCGGATAGATCTCAATGACACCGCCAGCCCGGATACCGGCTCACTTGGATTTGCCGATGAGTCCGGCGTACACTCCAAACATCACCGTCGAATCTTTTAGCACAGGCACTATGCACTTCGCATGGGATCGGGGAGGTTATAGTCCAACCCGTTGCTTGATCTCCGCACGGACCGACACCCGAGCCGCTTCAAACAGAGCCTCTAGCTTTACAAAGAGATGACTCATCGGACCGATAAACGGGCCCAACATCACGTCACGTCGCTCAGTCAATAAACCTTCCTCATCGGCAACTCTCATCTTCCAATCGGCAATCGCCCGAGAGAGGATATTACTTATCAACAGTTGCTGACCAGGTGAACCAGCGACCATCCCCAGCAGACGCCTCTTGAACGTCTCGAGCTCATCCGGTATAGAAACCTTCACGCGGACCCCATGCGGGGTCACCCAAGTAGATCGTTGGATAGAATAATCGTAGGAAAAGACCTGTTCTCTCGGTTCCCGAAAGGGACCGTTGACTTCCAGTATGGTGAGGATACTCTCAATTGATGGCATGATCCGACCAATTTCCTTGGTTTTTCTTGATCAGCAGTTCGGAAGCCCTACTATAGGATTTTGTACGTCTGCAGGACAAGTGGCAAGGTATGTGGCGTATATCATCGACCGCTTCATGCAAACACCATAGGCCATCGAGTGTCATCCAGTGCCGGTTGAACACTCCGCAGATAGCGCTGAAACAGACTGATCGACGCAACTCAAGTATTCTCTGTACCTAAGGCATGGCCAAGAAGGACTACCCCGGACTCGTCATCGTCCCTCCCAGCGATCGGACCATCCTACGACGCCGACTGCTCCGGTGGAGTCTTTTGCTCATCCCCATCGTCTGGCTCATCTGGACGGTCCTGGGATCGCCCCCTGCATCACAAGATACGTCCGACTGCCAAGAAGAGACTCCAGAGGGCACACCCAGCGATCCTGATAGAGGCTGTGGCCGCCCTAATCCAGTGACGGTTGTCGAGAAGCCCCACGAGAACGACGTCACCCTGACACAGATCGACCCGGTTGAACATCCGGCAGAGCCTCAGCATTCGGTACCACCTCCGCCTCCGGAAAACCCTCAATCTTCACCTGAACCCACTAGCCAGGAGAACCCAACACCGAAACCACCAGTACCCAAAGCTCCTGCGCCGATCAGCCGGGAGAACCCAACATCGAAACCAGCTGTGATACCGGACCCTCCTAAGATTCAGACTGGAGTGCAGCCCAACAAGGAGACCTCCTCCATACATGCGCCTGTAACAAAACCAACGACAAAGCCGAGTCCTGATGTGCACCTGGCGGAACAGGGCGATGCGTTCGCTCAATATCGTCTAGGAAAATATTACGCGAAACAAAAGGGGCAAGAAGCTCAAGAGTCTCTTGCCTGGTATAAGAAGGCCCAGACAGGGCTGCGCCGCCTGGCCGATGCTGGGAATGGACAGGCCATGTATGTCCTCGGCGTCATGTATGCGTACGGTCGAGGAGTGGCCAAGAATACGGAGGAAGCCCGCCATTGGCTTTCCAAAGCCGTTCGAAAGAACGTGACAGAAGCCCAGCCGATCCTCGCCGGTCTCCCAGCTCAGCCTCGTCCAAACCACAAGGCACAGACAACCGAACCGGGGAAAAACCGCAAACAGTAGAACGGAAATGTTTTGGCTACCTGAGCCATAGATCTCGTGAAGCACCATTGACGCGAGAAGCCAACCAACTCCTATACTTCACTGCCGAGTGACGCCCTGCTCTATTTGACGTTCAAGGTCAATTACATCGAAATTGCCGAGTGACGCGGCGATCAGCCCATCATTGCCCATTGTCCATTCTTCGAATCCACTGAGACGCACGCGCTTCCCGGTTCTGCTATGGGTGCCCTCCAGCGTCCACTGATAGATCAGCTTGTCCTGTCGCTCAACGAGATCATCCAGATACACCGTGAGATCCGGAAAGGCGGTGAAGAATCCCTGTGCCGCCGTCGTAATGGCGCTTCGACCCACCGACGGCGTACCTCGATTGATGGTCAGAGAACCACCTGGAGCAAAGAATTGAGCGACATTGACGGCCTTCCGGCTGCACCACGCGGCCGTGTATCGAACAGCAAAGTCGCGCAACGGTGTCATCTGCTTGTGTGTCATAATTTCCTCTTCAATTGTTCGATAACGTACCGCCGTTCATGTGCGAGAGTGATGGCTGTTATTCTTTTGCCCGTGCCGTCACCACAAGTGCCTGCATGGTCGACCGAAATGGTGTCATTCCTCCGATCTGAGTGAAGACTTTCGTCACCGCATCGACGATGGGGCCCGATGAACCGCCGCGTGCTTGAATTTCGGCAAGTACGGGTGCCCCTTCTATCATCCCAATGGCCAGCCCTCTCGCCGTGGGACTGACACAGTCCTTCAGGACAGCCTGAATCCTAAACTGGTCGAAGCCATGTGCCGTGAGTAGTCGATGCAACCCAGCAACGTCCGCGCAGCAAAAGGGCGTTTTGAAGAACTGCGGTGGATCTTCTGGGAAACATGCTGCAACCGTGTCGTGGGCCGCGACACTCCAGGGGTTCGTCTCCATGCGATCCCACACACTGAATGCCAGCACCCCGTGTGGGGCCAGAACACGGCGCATTTCCTGAAAGGCGCGATCCTTATCCCGCACAAACATAAGTCCGAACTGACAGACCACGACATTGAACGACCCATCGGGAAACGGCAGTTCAGCGATGTCTGCCTGTCGCCAGGCGATACCCGCTACACCGGCCAATTTTCGCTGTGCATAGGAGAGCATCCCAGGGTTGATATCCGTCGCCGTCAGAGAGACCGTCGGCTGCAGATGGGTTCGAAGCTGTTGGGTCAGGATGCCGGTTCCGCAGGCCATCTCAAGAACGGACCCTGTCAGGCTGTCGGCGGCCACGCTTCGCACGAGATCGATGGCATAGGGCTCGAACAGGGTCGGCCCAAGATACCGCTCGTACAGAGCACAGACTGGTGCATAGTCATGCGTCAACGATGTCGTCATGGAGCTTTCTCTCAAAAGCTGTACGATTCACCATCCTCCGGAACCAGCACTCGCGACGTCATACCCTCTTCGCGAAGAAACGCTCGTAGATCCTTTCGCGACAGAGTGGCATGGTTGACCGCCTCCATGTGACTCGCAATAATGGTCGCTGTGGGAGCGGCCTGATAGACGTCGCGTACATCGTTCTTTCCCATGATGATCGGTTCATTCGGAAGGACTCTGGCATCGCCGCTGTTGAGGACGATCACATCGGGTTTGTACTGCTTTAGGTTCTGTTCGACGCCTTCATACCAAACCGTGTCCCCAGCAATGTAGAGCGTTTTCTCACTCGGATGTTTGAAGATGAGGCCGCACACATCTCCCAAAATGTCTCCCATGAGTCCTTCGAGAATCTCCCCTCGGCCGTGCTGCCCAGGAGTCTTGATCATGGTAATCCCTTCAAATTCGTTCCGTTCCTCGAGCGCCCGCGTATTGCGAAACCACGACATTTGAATGTCCCACGCATCGCGACTACTTTGGCTAAAGATCAGCATGTCTTTAGGAATGACCGTTTTCGCCGCGTCATCCCAGTGGTCTTGATGGGTATGGGTAACAATCACGGCATCAACGTCGAGGATCTCGCTCAGAGGCAAGGGAAGGTCAACGGTGGGGTTAGCGACATGACTATTGAGCGTGCCTGGGAATCCTGGGAAGCCCCCCTTTTCTGATAGCATCGGGTCGATCAGGAACTTCTTCCCGGCATATTCGATCTTGAGCGTTGCGTTGCGGATCTGTGTGAGTTTCATGATATGAAGTCTCCCATGCGTGATAGATTCAATCTTTCCCGTTGGCTCATAGCGCACTGCTGAACGGACAGCACCGGCCTATCCATTTCAGTTGACCCGTACCCCAGCCATGACAGCAGCTTTGATGCCAGGCCTGCGAAATCAGACGATGTAATGATTTTTTAAGAGGTTAGAGCGAGACTTGAAGAAGAAAGTGACTCATGAGATCTCACAACTCGTGAAATCTCATGAATGCATTTGTGGAATTTCGCAAAAGAAAGATACCCTATCAAGAGTACGATCCGGGATGTCACCGTCGAAAGGTCAACGCCCCGCTGGTTTCTGAATCTTGAGCGTTCTCATCCGCGATGCTAGGGTGGACGCATTGAGGCCTAGCAGCTTCGCTGCACCGCCTTCGCCGGAGACTTTCCACTTCGTGGCTTCCAACGCACGGAGAATGTTGGTGCGCTCTAGCTCTTCTAGCTCTTTCGCAGTGCGAATCGTCCGCGGCGCTGGTTCACCGTTCAGCCTAGCAAGAGACGGTTGCGCCACTGTTTCAGGTAAGGCGCGCTCGAGATTCAGCCTGCCGTCAACAGCCGTGATCACGGCCCGTTCGACGACATTCTGCAGCTCGCGCACATTGCCGGGCCACCCGTAGCTCTTCAGTCGACGTATGTCTTCAGCATCCAATGGCATCACAGCACGCCCCATTTTGCCAGCAAGACGCTGCGTAAACACCGAAGCTAGCCGCACCACATCGTCACCACGCTCGCGCAAGGGCGTGAGATGAATTGGAAAGACATTGAGCCGATGATACAGATCCTCTCGAAACTTTCCCTGGCTGACGAGCCGCGACAAATCATGATTGGTCGCCGCCAACACCCGCACATGGACTTTCTTGGTTGCGGTGCTGCCGAGAGGATCGAACTCGCCTTCTTGGAGCACCCGAAGCAACTTCGCCTGGAGATCGATGGCAAGGTCCCCGATTTCGTCAAGAAAGATCGTCCCCTGGTCGGCCAGGGCGAAACGCCCCTCTCGCTTCTTCGTCGCACCGGTAAAGGCGCCCGCTTCATGCCCGAACAATTCGCTTTCAATCAACGTGGCTGGGATGGCGGCACAATTCACGGTGACCAACGGCCGGTTCCGACGAGCACTCCCCTCATGGATAGCACGCGCCACCAGTTCCTTACCGGTTCCGGTTTCGCCTGTGATCAGCACGGTCGTCTCAGTCGGTGCGACCTGTGCGATATCCTGAATCACCCGCTGAAATGCCGGACTCTCGCCGACCAAGACCCCATCCGGTTGGAATGACTGCAATGCTTCTTGGAGCAGTTCGGTTTCAACTGTCAGGGATCGGATTTGTTCTTCCGCGTTGATCCGATCATGGATATTGCGAAGAATCAGCGTCGTGAACGTCTTGCGATGTAACTCGAAGCGAGACAGAGTCGCCTCAGCAGGAAAAGATTGGCCACTGGGGCAACAGATCGTGAGTCCTCTGGGAATCCACAGTGATCGCTGTCCTTCGGCCCGCTTATCCAACTCATCAGTGAGCGCAACCAGCCGAACGGCATCATCCGGCAGGAGGAAGTGCCGGAAATCCTGCCCGATCATCTCCTCCGCTCGACATTGAAAGGTTTTTTCAGTCGCAGGGTTCACGTGTGTAATGTGGAACTGGTGATCTAGCTCAATGATCGCGTCCATGGCACTGCTGAGGAGCCAGCTCACTTTTTCTTCCCGCTCCCGCACCTCAGCTTCCGCCCGTAACCGTCGCAATTCCGCCGCGGCCCGCGCGGCAAAGATCTGAAACACCGCGTGGATGCGTGGCTCCTCGGGAATCGGCCGCCGATCGATCACAGCCATATGGCCGAGAATCTCCCCATCCGTGTCTTGTAACGGGACCCCCATATAGCTGGCCGCTCCTGCGGCTCTCAATTCCTCCCTGTGAGGGAAAATATCCAAAATGCGATCGGGAAAGTGCACGAGTTTGGCCGTATCGATCACACGCTCACAGGGGGTTCCGGCAATGTCCATCTCATAGTCCATGATCCACTGACCATCCAGCCAGAAGGCAAGCGCCCGCAGACGACGTGTTTCGGGTAGATACTCCGTCACCCACGCCCCGTGCGTACCAAGTACCGAGGTAAGGTTCTGGACCAAAGCTGTGAAAAACTGTTGTCCGGTTTCGGTTGCGGTACCCTTAAGAATTGCTCGCAAGGCGACGTCGGCTTCAAGGTTCTGGAGGGGTGTGGAGTGACCGGATGGAGGAGATGTCATGAGGTGAAAGTATGGGGTGGGATGGCGACAGATGCAAGAGGCACCAGGGACTGGATCTAAAACAGTTTATTGCATCATTCCATGCGACCTCGTATCATGCGCTCACCATGGACAATCTCACCCGCATTAAAACCAAAACTCCTGCTCCCTACAAACTATCAGACATCGAAACTGACACCCACGATACCAAGACATTCCGTTTTGAGTTGCCTCCCGATGCAACGCTCGACATGCTGCCCGGCGATTTCCTCTATGTCCATGCGACGCTGAATGGCAAACAAATCAAACGAGCCTACACGCCCTCTTCACTCCCGGGCACCACAGGTTCCTTCGACGTGACGGTGAAACGCTATGAAACCGGTACGATTTCCAAGTATCTACATGAGCAGAACATCGGCGATACAGTGCTGATGAGTGGGCCAAATACTGGCGGACATTGGATCGATGGTATGGCGAAGCGGGTGGGCTTCGTGGCCGGAGGTACCGGGATTACCCCGATGATCTCCATCATCCGGTGGATATTGACCAAGAAGCTCGATGCGGAGTTAGTTCTGCTCTTTGCCAACAAGACAGAATCGGACATGATCTTCCGGGAGGAGTGGGAACGACACGTTCGACAATATCCAAACTTTACGTGTCATCATGTCTTGGAGCAGCCCCCACCCGGATGGTCTGGCGGAACCGGACGCATCACATCGGACATGTTGCAGCAACACCTCCCTGGGCCATCACCTGACACCTGTATTTTTCTCTGCGGTCCTCCACCGATGGTTGACTCCCTCGAAGTCACGCTCAAAGAACTCGGCTATCCGGAACAAACTATCATTCTTCCATAAGCGCCTGCACGTTCATTAGTCGGACTGTTGCGAGAAGTCCCACCCAGCCTATTCGCATGTGGATTTTCACCGCAGTGCCAAGCTTCGTCTCTTCACGTCGGGCTCCTAATAACTTGAATTTCCACGCGATGTAGCAGGTACGACATTCGCTTACTGTAGAGATAGCGGCTCCTGATTCAAACCTCTCGCAATAAAAGACCCGTGATGCCCTGACGTGCTGCACTCCGCGGCTCACAGGGTCAGCGAAGGTTCCATGTATCGCTCTAAGGAGGTCATCATGTCTCATTACAATCTCTTCTCGCACGCGGCCAATAGGATCGTCGGAAAGGCAGTTGGCCGACGCATCCGGCGTTTGGCAGAAAGGGTGAGGGTGCTGGGAGGCCAGCCGCTTGACCTGATCCTCCCGGACGGATCACGTCTGAACTTCGGTCAAGAACCGCGCGTCGTAATGGCAATCCGCGATCCGGCCTTACTTCCAACTCTCACCCATCCGACGTTAGGGACACTCGGTGAAGCCTTTGTCGACGGACGCCTCGACATTGAGGGCGATATTATGTCCGTCATCGCGAGTGCCGAGCGCCTCGCGGCGGCCGATGGATCGCCCCCGACACAGCGCATTGCCGCATTGACGGCACGGCACACGCCGCAACAGGATCGAGAGGACATCGCCTATCACTATGACGTCGGCAATGAATTTTACCGACTCTGGCTCGACGCGCGTATGGTCTATTCCTGCGCCTACTTTCAGACGGGAGAAGAATCGATCGATGCCGCGCAGGAAGCCAAGCTCGATTATATCTGCCGCAAGCTCCGGCTCAGGCCAGGAGAACGATTACTCGATATCGGATGTGGCTGGGGTGGGCTCATTCTGTATGCGGCGCAACACTATGGCGTCCACGCCGTCGGCATCACCCTGTCAGAGAACCAGTGTTCTTTCGCCAAGGAACGAGTCAGGATCGTTGGCCTTCAACCACGCGTCGAGGTACTCCAGCTCGACTACCGTAATGCCTCAGACCAGTTCGGTGAAGGTACCTTCGATAAGATTGCAAGTATCGGCATGGTGGAGCATGTGGGTCAAAAACATTTTCCTGCCTACTTCGCTCTCGTCCGGAACCTGCTGCGTGATGGCGGTCTCTTCCTGAACCATGGCATTACCTCATCCGATGCGGAGGGTCGCACGGTCGGATCCGGCGTCAGCGAGTTTATGGAGAAGTTCGTCTTCCCCCATACAGAACTGCCTCATCTCCACACCATTATTCGAGAGATGGCAGCACAGAACTTCGAAGTCTACGATGTGGAAAGCTTGAGGTCGCATTACGCCCGCACACTGGCCCACTGGTCGCGTAGACTAGAAGGCAGACTGAGTGCCGCTCAGGTGGTGGTCCGGGATCGAACGTTGCGCGTCTGGCGCACCTATTTGGCAGGTTCCTCGTTGGCGTTTTCTCAGGGATGGCTCAACGTCTATCAGGTACTTGCCACCCACCAGAAAGCCAATGGTCTCACCCAGCTCCCGCTGACCCGGGCCTGGATGTATCGATGAACCATGTCTGGGATCTAGTCTGTGGACGAGGCAACTTCCTTGCTTAGACAGATCGCCGTCCAGATCCAGTTCCACCGCTCAGATCTTGGACGACACGCTCTGCCGCAGTCGCTCCATCACGGATGCAGTCGGGAATACCGACTCCACGATAGCCGGCCCCTGTGAGGACGAGACCAGGATAACGGCTCATGGCTGCATCAAGCTGTGCCAATCGATCAAGATGGCCCAGGGTGTACTGCGGCATCGCCTTCCACCACCGATTCACCTCCGTGTAAGTCGGCTCCACACTGATGCCGCACAAGGCAGCAAGTTCGGTTTGAACTTTCGCCGTCAAGGCCGCATCATCGAGTTGCAAGATCTCCTCGCGTCCTACTCCGCCGACGTAGCCACGCACTAATAATTGATCCGCGGGAGCACGATGTGGCCATTTAAGGGAGGTCCACGTCGCCGCGATCAAATCACGTTGTTCTACTCGAGGGATGATAAATCCAAATCCTTCAACTCCACGCACCATCGCCCGAGGAAATGTCATCGCAATCGTCGCGGTCGAGGTATAGGGAATCAGATCCAGCACGCCTCCGGCAATCGGTGTCAACGGACGCAACAGGTCGGCGGACACATAAGCCGGTGTGGTCAGCACAACACTTTCCGCAGAAAGTGCTGATCCATCCTGAAGAATCAGGTCGTACATCCAACGGCCAAGTTCGTGCGATCTCACGCGGAGTGCGTCAACCCGTTTCCCAAGCTGAAGCTCCACGCCTTGCTCCCTCAACCGTTGCGTCAATGCAGTCACGAGATCACCGAGTCCATTTTTCAAACTCACAAACATCGTCCGCCGCCGCGGTCCCGATAGGACCGTCGAAGCTGTTTTCTTGGCTTCCAACATGCCGCGAACCACACTGCCATGCTGTTGTTCCAGTTCAAAGAAACGTGGAAACGTCGCTCGCAGGCTCATCTGTTCGGCATCTCCGGCATATATTCCTGCCATGAGTGGCTCCAAGACCCGCTCATAGGCCTGGCTGCCGAACCGACGACGGAGGAACCCAGCGAGCGACTCATCCTCTCTGGAGGGACCAGGGGGAACGGCGATTTCCAATCCCATACGGGCAAGCCCTGTCCACGTGAGGAGTCCGCTCGAAAGAAAAGGTTTGAGCTGTCTTGGCGTAAACGAAAGCAGTCCCTCCGGCAAATCGCACATCCGTCCTTTGGAGAGAACACAGGCTTTCTTGACGGTCTCGTTGGTATTGATGAGCTGATCGGCAATACCAAGCTTCGTACAGAGCTCAAGACCGGCCGGCTTTTGAGACAAGAAGGAATCCGGCCCGGCTTCCGTGACGATGTCGCCAATTCGATGGGTGACGATCTTTCCACCCCAGGAGGAGTCAGCTTCGAGGATCGTACAGCGAAGGGAAAGGCCGGCGGTAGACGCTCGTTCCAGGAGCGAAAAGGCTGTGGCCAAGCCGGAAATACCGCCACCCACAATGACGACTGTACGCGGTCGAGTCACGACTGAAGATGGGAAGCGGATTCGTGTGTCGACAAGACGTCCTGTAACGTCTCAAGCATCGCGGAAGAATCGTTCAACATCGCCATACGCTCGAGCTGCAGGCCCTTACTCATAGCTAATTGCTTGAGCTCAATGTCGATATCGAAGAGCGTTTCCACATGGTCACAGATAAAGCCGATCGGCGCCACCAGCACGTGACGATGTCCGGCCTGTAGGATGGTATCCAACATGCCTTCGACCGTTGGTCCAAGCCACGGCTCATTGGAGCGACCCTGGCTTTGATAGGCGAAATACGTCGGTTGGCTTCCCAGGAGTTGCGTCACCGCCTCAACCGTTCCCTTGACCTCATCGGGATAGGGATCCTTCATTGCCACAATCCGTTCAGGCAAACTATGGGCGGTAAACAAGACTGGCACCGACACACGCACCTCGGCAGGAAATTTCTGAAGCCCGAGCCGAATGTTCTCCATGATCGCGGAAATCAGCCGAGGATGCTGGTTCCAACTGCCGACATACGTGACTGGAGTCTGGTCCTCGAGCCCCGCTCGCGCCTCCTCCACTTTCTTTCGATAGGCCCCGGTGCTCAAGGAGGATTGTTGGGGAGCCATACAGACTCCAACGATCTGCTCCGGGGAATCTTTCAGCAACTCGGCATAGGTGTCCTTGATAAAGGGATGCCAATGCCGCAACCCCACATGCACTCGGTATCGGCCGTTACCAGACTCATTCAGCCGTCGTTCCAGTTTCTTTGCAACCTCTTGCGTAATCCCGACAGCCGGTGATTTCCCCCCCGTGGCACGATACCGTTCACGAATCTCCTCGACCAGCTCAGGCGGTGTCGGTCGACCTCCACGCACATCGAGCAAGAACGGCTCAACATTTTCGAGACAATCCGGCCCGCCCATGGCCATCAGAAGAACCGCGGTATGACGTGGCGTAGTTGGCATAATTCCTAGTCGTTCGTGAAGCGTCAGGCGTTTGGATGCAGGGTGCGTTTCACGAGGGACGTTTCACGTTCTTATCGTTGGCTAAGCTTATGCACCATGTCGATCGTCGCAGCGACATGATCGACCGGGGTCGTAGGCAGTATGCCGTGGCCGAGATTAAAGATGTGGCCGAGTCGCCCTCCCGCTCGACGGAGGATATCCTCCACCCGACGTTCAATTTCATGGAGCGGCGCAAACAAGACCAGTGGATCCAAGTTTCCCTGGACGGCGCGATCATGTCCGACCATGGTCCAGGCCTCGTCCAAGTGAACCCGCCAATCGATCCCAATCACATCACCACCTGCCTCACGCATCTGCCTGAGGATAGCGGTCGTGCCAGTACCGAAATGAATCATCGGTACGCCTTCCCGCTTGAGGCCGTCGAAAATCAGCTGCACGTGCGGCATCACATATTCGGCATAATCACCGGCAGACAGACAGCCGACCCAACTATCAAACAACTGAATCGCCTGCGCCCCCGCCTTGATCTGCCGACGAAGATATCCGGTGATCACGCGCGCAAACTTATCCATCAGCCGATGCCAAGCCGTCGGATCCCCGTACATCATCTGTTTGGTATGGAGATAGTTTCGCGAGCCTCCGCCCTCAATGGCATAACTCGCAAGTGTGAACGGTGCCCCGGCGAATCCAATCAACGGGACTCGCCCATCAAGAGCCCGTCGCGTTTGTCTGATAGCCTCGGCAACATAATCCAGCTCATCGCCGTCGATGACTTTGAGTTGATCCACTGCCGACCGGTCACGAACCGGATTGTGGATCACCGGTCCTTCCCCTGCCGCAAACTCAAGATTGAGCCCCATCGGCTCCAGCGGCAGCAGAATGTCGGCAAAAATAATGGCGGCATCCAGCGGAAATCGATCAATCGGCTGGAGCGTCACTTGCGCCGCCAACTCCGGTGTCTTACACATCTCAAGGATCGAATGTTTCGCGCGGAGCGTCCGATACTCAGACATATAGCGCCCGGCTTGGCGCATAAACCACACGGGGGTGCAATCAACGGGTTCACGGCGACAGGCTTTTAAAAATCGATCATTCATAGTAGGCGGCATTCTAGAGAGGCATAGGGAGAACTGTCAAACCGAGATGATACATAACGTATCAATTCCTTCCGGAAACTCCTCACGATGAGTAGACAAACGCCACCATTCCGGTACACTTAGGATTCCCGAGGTCGCCTGAAAAGTCTGGTTTCACTTTTCTGAAGTTCTGTGTATAATGAGGCCCCAACCTATAGCAGGGCGATCATTCAGGTTAATCGGGACCCCGGCTCCCTGTCTCCCACCGCAGTGATGTTGCCGATCCCCCGACTAAGAGGAGAATTGTATGTCCGACGTGCAAACGATTCGACCGACCAAAGCCCAGGAGTTCTTCTATTCCGTGATGCGTTGGTTTGATTCCTGGGCCGGCCTTGAGCACACGAAAGCAGAAGGCCCTCCCAAGGTAGACTGGGTGCGCAGTGTCCCCTTCATTGTGTTGCATTTGATGTGTTTGGGTGTCATCTGGGTAGGATGGAGTTGGACCGCCGTCGCGGTCGCTGTCGGTTTCTATTACATCCGCATGTTTGCGATCACCGGTTGGTACCACCGCTACTTTTCACACCGCACTTTTAAGACCACTCGCACCGTCCAGTTCCTGTTCGCGCTATTAGGTGGCACTTGCACACAGCGTGGTCCCTTGTGGTGGGCCGGCCATCATCGCCATCACCACATCTACTCTGATCAGCCGGAAGATGTGCACTCCCCTCGCCAAGGAGGGTTTTGGTGGTCTCATATGGGTTGGATCATGTCGCAGACGTTTTATGCGCCTCGTCTCAAAGGTATTGCCGACTTTGCAAAGTTTCCTGAGCTACGGTTTCTTGACCGATTTGATGTCTTGGTTCCGGTCCTCACTGGAGTTGGAATGTTTGGACTCGGCAAACTGCTGGAAGCCTCCGCGCCCGGACTCGGTACCAACGGTCCTCAGATGTTGATCTGGGGCTATTTCATCTCGACTGTGGCCTTGTTTCATGGAACCTGTACGATCAATTCCTTATCCCATGTCTACGGTTCACAACGGTATGAGACCGGCGACGACAGCCGAAATAACTTTTTCCTTGCCCTGATCACCATGGGTGAAGGATGGCACAACAATCACCACTACTACCCCGCCTCGACCAGACAAGGCTTCTATTGGTGGGAGGTCGACATGACCTATTACTGTCTGAAGGGATTGGAGTGGCTTGGGCTGATCTGGGACGTTCGTGGTGTTCCCGATTATGTGCGAGAGGGAAAGACCAAACAGGACTCTGACCGTAGCGTCCTTAAGCAAAAAGTCGAGGAGCCTAAGGTGGTTACAGAACTACCCACGCCACAGCCAGAGCTTGAGCTCACAGCCCGTTAAACCCACTCGTCACTCTCATCAGATCCTGGCTGGTCGGACGTTTGACCAGCCAGGGCTGATCGAATTCGGCGACTCTCCCCATCAATAGTGTTTCGTTCCTCATCCGATAGCACCCATGCATCACCGGCGCTCAACTCAAAACGATAATGGTCCTTTCTGAGTGTAAACCACTCGACGTAGGGATGCGGCTCCAAATTGGGATGTGGATCGAGTGAAATCAAATTGACGGTTCCGAGCTGTGGATTGGCCATATCCCCAATGACCTGCCCGGCCATATCATCATCCTCGAACCGGCTATTGCGAAATCCAATCACCTCACCGGCGATATCCGGCTTAAAGTTGCCCCGCAAATAAAAATCGATCGGCCCGATCACCGCAAACACCACTTGTCCGATGACGGTTCCCTCGACTCGATTGTCTAAGAACCCTTCGTGCACCCATCGCCCATTACCAAACTTCTGAGCCATATCACTCCTCCTTTCCAGGCACTCAGCCGCCGAATGCGCCGATCATGACGGCCAGTACGATAAGGGCACTCCCGATCCATCCATCCATATCCAACACCTCTCCGAGAAAATACCAGGACAACCACGCTGCGTACGCCGGCTCGGAGGAAAACAGCAATGCCACCTGCTGCGCAGGAACGAGTTGCTGGGCCCACATCTGCACGGCAAACGCCAGCGTAGCCAGCACGCCAGTGACACCGAGACCGATCAGGAGGACTGCAGTTGGTGAGAACGCGCTCGCCGGAGCGCTCTCCCACCACGGCGCTGGAAGAAACAACAGAGTCATCGCGATCATTTGCCAAACAAGTAACGAGGGTGCATCGACCCGTCTAGTGTATCGCTCAAGACAAACGATATGCCCCGCAAAGGCAAGGGCGCAGCCCAGTGTCATCAAATCTCCCTTATTCATGACGGCATTGGGCTTGATTAGCAGCCAGAGCCCGACCACCGCGATGACCGTTGCTATGACCACTCGCCGGTCGATCCGCAACAGAATCAATGGAACAAAAATCACGTACAGCGCCGTCAGAAAGGCGGAATTCGACGCTGTCGTATGCTGAAGCCCGACGGTTTGCAGAACATATCCGAGAAACAGGAACCCAGTCGTCAGCGCACTTGCCCTCAACACATCACGATTACAATGCAGTCGGCGCTGGGTGACCACAAGCCACAGCAGCACCAGCAGCGTGCCGATGAAGAATCGGATCAATAAGAAGGAAAGTGGAGAAATTTGTTCCAGCGCTGCCTTGGTCGCAGGAAAGGTCGCGCCCCAAATAACGGTCGTGAGGAGGAGTGCCAGTCGCGGCATGAGTGAAGTCGGTCACAAGTCAATAGTCACTTGGCATTATGCAGACCAGCGCTACGCTCCTCACCTGTAACTAATGACTATTGACCTTCTTCCTTTAGGGCTTACACAGCGTGCACATCCGCTGTCGAGTCACCCCTGCCTGCTCCATGGCACGCAGCGCTCGTTCTTTATCCGGATAGTCGAACCAACCCCCTTCCCAGAAGTCGCTGGAGGTTGCCGTAGACGGCACTTCCGAACATCGGTCTCGGTGAAGTGTCACGCGGTCGATTGCGCGGGCAATGTGTACCCAGTAGATCATGCGTGGCGAGTCAGGTGTCAGTGGTGAGAGGGAAGACCGTCCATCGAACTTCGGCCCCCCCACCCATTTTCCGGCTCAAGGAAGGAGCTGCCATTCATCTTTCTCGATGAAGCACTTCACACCAGTCTGTAACTTTTTGAGGTCATCTTTCTCGAAGAGCCTCATATAGCGTTCGATTCGATCCTCATCATCGATTCGCTCTTCCTGCATCATCCCGTTGGTCCCCTTGTATCGTCGAATCAGCACTGGCATCGAAACCCTCCTATACAGCTGGCAGTTAAGCGGCGTAACTTGTTACAATAAACTGATTGTGTAGGCCGGTCAAGATCGCCTAGAGCACGGCAGCTTGTCAAGGCCTGCATCACACTGCTGAACTGATTTCGTTCAGGTTGTTCAATTCAGGTATGGAAAGGAACCATCACTGTGCCACTGTATGAATACCGTTGTGGGCAGTGTGACCAGCAATTCGAAGCCACTCAATCAGTCTACGCGAGGGTTGAAGACACCGAGTGTCCTCATTGTCGTGCCAGGCAGGCGACACGCCTCATGTCTTCGTTTTCGTCTTCTGTGAGCGGTGACCGTAAACCAGGATTCACCGAGATCAAAGCCAAGGCGATGGGACAGGAGCGAATGCAACGGTTCACTAAACTGCCACCGCTGAATGCCAAGCGCAACATGCCCCCTCCGAACATGTCGTCCGATTCAGACTCACCATCCCAAGGAGAATCGAGTTCTGGATCATAACCATCACACCCCCATCGCCCCTTGCAGTGGAGTCCGCCCTCATTCCTGCTATGCCATGACAACAAACGGACTACTCACTGCCCTGATTGGCAGCTTGATGCTCTTCCTGTCGCCGACCGTGACCTGGAGCCAGTTGGCAGGAAGCCTCACGCTCGCCGGTAACGGACCGGAGCAGACCACCATTGAAGCGATGGCACGAGCCTTTGAAAAGGCCAACCCTCGTGTCTATGTCGACATCCTATGGGAGAAGGACTCCGACCCACTCGAATTGGTGAAGACAGGCCATGCCCACATCGCTATCACGGGGGCTGCGGATCGAGAGTTCCAGGCAACACAGATCGGTTGGGACGGAATCGGCATCTTAGTTCATTTCTCCAACTTCACCAAAGACGCCACCTTGCAGCAGGTCGCCGATATTTTTTCTGGAACGATCAAAGACTGGTCGGAGGTGGGAGGACCGGAGACGAGAATCCTGCTGATCAACCGGCCGACCGATCAACCTCTCCGGAAGGCGTTCGAATCACGCCTTGGCATTTGGGGGAAAACTCCTCATACGGCTACCATGATCGCCGACGACGACATGGTCGTGAAGACAGTCGTCGGTACGCTTCCGCCACTGTCTGCGGTGGCCTATGTGCCACTGAGTACAGGTCGTTCAGCTGTAGCCCACGGTGTCGCCGTGCGTCTCCTACAGGTCGATCATGTCGAGCCTGAAACGCCGACCGTGCAGGACGGGCGATATAGCCTGCGACGGCCTCTGCTGCTCCTGTCACAACACGATCCGAATGCCCTGGTTGATGCGTTTACTGACTTCGCCCTCTCCCCAATCGGCCAAGCGATCGTCGGAGAAACCTATATCCCAATGTCGAGCAAGTAACTTCGAAGAGAAGGAGGTCCGAATGACTCCCCGATTCCTATTGTCACTCGCCGCACTGTCGTTCCTGGCGATGCTCTCATTCGCTCAACGTTCGTTTGCAGAAGAAGGCGTGATCGTCGACGGCGCCGGCTATACGTTACACGACACGCAATCGATCAAAGGACACGACGAGCGAACCGTCGAAAAAGACCCCGTCTGCGACAGCAGCAAGAAGCCAAGAATCATCACAGTGGAACCGGACGAGGCCAAACCTGGTCAGACCGTCACGATTCGAGGGGAGCAGTTTGGAACTAAGGACTGTTTCCGAGGCCTTGCGTTTAGTGCAGCCGGTTCCACCAAGATCGATTATCGGTATGTCAACGAGACAACGATTGAGGCAACCGTTCCCGATGTTCAGCCCGGTATGTCGTTCATCGATGTCATCGCCAGCGGTGGTAATGCTCGTTCGAAAGCGTTTCTGGTCCAATCGAAGTAAGTCGCCCGTGGGCAATAAGACGCTCTGCTCGTTTTGGCATCACCCTGCAGCCTGTTGCCGTACTGCTCGAGCAAGGTTTTCCGGCGTGCCGATGTCGAGATACCCATCCTGTGGAAACTTCACCGACTGAATCCTCAGACCGGCTTTGAGCGCTGCCTGAAATACGACTCCCACTGCTAAGTCCCCTCCAGGGTCGTTCGCCGTGCTTGCTAGGACGGACATATTCCGTTTTGTCTCATCAGCACGGAGGAACTGATGCAAGAACTCGGAGAAAGTCGGTGTCCAGACGGCAAAACACCAGCCGAACGTCAGTGTGGTCGAAGCTGGTTTCATCACGAGCTCACGGACCCAACCGTCCTCGTCGCTGTCCACCATATCCCAGATGCGTGTATCCTCAATGCGGTGCAGACCGAGCACGACGTCCGCCTCAGTTCTCTCCTGTTGTTCGAGTAATCGTCCATAGGCATCGGATGGACCGAAGAGAATGTCAGGAAAGCCGAACGCAATCCGGTTCTGCATGATGAATGGATATGCACGATCGAGAGTGTCTGGGGGACCGGCGGACCCCGGAATCACGAGGTACGCAAGCGAGAGTCCTACCCCTTGTCCCTCTTGAAAATAGTGAGGAATATCCCATTTGCCCTCGCGGATGACGATAAAGGTCTTCAAAATACCGGCGGCTTTGAATTTTTCCAGGAGAAAGTGCGCTGCCACCTTCGGTCTCGGCAACCCGGTCTGTGGATCGTTCGTGAACCCTACAGGAAACAATTCCTTACTACAGGGGAACGGCTGGAGACGCTTCGCTCGTCCGGCAGCAGGAATCAACCCTACGACTTCCGGCCAGGCTCGATGGGAGTTATCCGTCATAGGCCCATATTATCGCTGGATTCCAAGACCGAGTCCATCGCCTTTCATCATCCTATGCGAACCGTACTGGCGGATAGGGAAACCTGCACTCCACTGGACACCACCTCGACAACGGAATGGGCCTCCTGTACCCTATACACACGTGTGTCCTAGTAAGTGCAACGTCGAGCCGACCAATAGGGGAGTTCATGTCATGCCCAACGTCCAGTGTCATCGAACCATATCAACCGCGCTTGTTCTCGTAAGCCTTGCCATCTCCTTGCCAGTTTCGGCAACTCCGCCGATCAAGGAGAGGCTTCCCTTGACACTGAGCGGAGTTGGCTGTAGCAGCAAGGAAACAGAGATGCAGAAGGTCCTACAAGCCATTCCTGGTGTGACGGGGGTCAATTTTAATCTCGTCCCAGGTCATGTGCTCGTGGATATTAGCCCCAGCATAGTGAAGTCGGCAGATGTGATCAGCCACGTGAATGAGGCGGCATCCTCATGGCAATGCAAGGTTGAGTTCATCGAGGGATGCATTTCTGCCCCCATGCCGACCGCCTCAGCAGCCCCCCACCAGCATGAGTGATGGGGGGCCACAGAATCTACTCAGCCCGCACTGCTCTTGTACCCGGTAGAGCCACTCTTCGGCACTCCAACTCAAGACCCGTCAACGATCGAGGCTCTTTCCCCGCCTCATAATGGAGGATTGCTGCTGTTGCGATGTGGGCATCGGGACATTGTGCCCATTTCTTCCAGTTATCGTTACAGTGTGCGCGCATGTCGGTCGGCGTGGACGTGGGGGACGTATTGTATGCCGACAACCCTGATCTATTTTCGGGAACGGTACTTTCCTTTAGGTCGATGAGGCTGCCATCATCGCCTAGCTGTTTTCCGCGGATCCGAATACCCTTTACCCGTGTGTTGTCATTATTCATGCAGACCGAGACGCCCGTCATAAATACCCGCTTGTCGTATTCTTTATTCAAATACTCCGCCTTGATCGGACTACTGGTTTCCTTGCCTCCACATAGATCCTTCTTCAAATCGAGTGTCTTTCCCGAATCATTAATGTTCTCCGTTCTGACTGTCACATAACAGGGATTGTCTCGACGCTCCTCGGATGTGATCCCGTACAGCGCGTACTCGTCCCCCTGACTATCCGGCACAGCGACACGATACTTGGTTCCGGAGAACCCCGAGATCTTCGTGGGTTCCGAAACCTCGGCAAGCCTGAGCTCCTGCTCATACCGTTCAGCCAGTGCCCCCGTTGACACCATGCACCAGACACTCATAATCACAAGCCCACTCCAGATATGATTCGCTTTCATTGTTCTTTCCTCCGTTTCACGTGATCGATCGCCCGACTCATCTTGTACAACCACTCCACTGCCAGTCGTGTGTTAGCTGCGAATCGCAACATCGCTTTGGCGGAGCGGGATCACTGAGCGTCAAAGAGGCCACCGATGCTTCCACCGCTCAGCCTGAATGTACCGCAGGGCGGCTCATCACATTTAGGGACGGCAAAGGTCGAACTGGTCATACCGATGGTTTTCCAGGTCCCATCAGCCCGAAGCGTTTGGAGATTGATCGTGATGCTCGTCAGCTTCCCATCGCTATACTTACTCAGGTCAACATCGTTGTAGTAGTGAGAGTTGTCCGAGGCACAAAATTTGTCACCGTATTTGTCTGCGACGAGACCCTCAGCCGTAAAATATTCTAGGTGTAGTCTGGCGCACGCACTGGCGGCGTTATTGATGTGCAGCCGACCGGTGACCTGAGGGGTTACCTTCCCCTCCTTCCAAACCCAGGTTACATCTGCCGAGTTGGTCGGCGCCCCCGCCACAAAAGTGTCCCCTCCGAAGTCAAACCCGTCTTCAGTGATCTTGACCTTGTCATGTACTGGTTCAAACTTGACAGTCTGCGATTCAAGGATCGACCAATCTTTACTTGCGGTTTTCTTTTCAATGGATACCTTCACTTCGTTGACTTTATTGCTCTCGTAGGAATTGAGGTCGACTGTCCAGCTTTGCCGCGAGTCTCCCTTTGCACAGACTTCCCCACCGTATCTTGTGGTGAGAAAGAGATGCGCACCACCGTAGTAGTCCATTCGCATCCGCCCGCACTGCCCACCAGCATCTTTTAGGTCAATCTCGCCCGTCAGGTGCGGGGCCATTTGACCATTTTCATAGACAAAGTCCCATTCAAGTGTGCCCTTGAAGTCGAACTTATTCTTGTCGATCACAACCTTTTCACGACTAACTGGATACCCATAGCTCTCCCCCCCAATACTGCTCTGAGCGTTGACGAGGCCGCCGATCAGAACAGCAAAGCTGAAAAGGTGCGGCCCGAGTTCTGCCAGCTTTCTTCGAAACCGATATGAGTTCTGTAACAAGCTGTCGACGTTCATTGTTCCCTCCTTTCAAGGTTCTCATTTTGAACACCCTAACCGCCCCCATAGGGTCGTGCTCCCTCGTTGCGAGGCGCCTCAATTACCTCCGCAAGGGCTGACGATCGTGTTGTTACCCACAAGTCGAACGATAGGGTGCAATCATGAGCAATGCTTGTGCCCGGAAGGAATCGCGTACGAATCGCCGGATTTATCAGGCTGTACTCAACAAGCTGTGTTTAGGCGAAGCAATGTGCCCGATCATCATTCGTATCGGATCGGATACTTAGATGTATCGATTCAGATACCAGTGATAGCCTTCAGGATAAACGCGGGGAGGGGGATAAGGGCATCCGATACCGTCTCGGTTCGTCTCACCAACACGAATGAAGTCATCTGAAAATAGCTTGTGAGCCAGAGAGGAAAGAGATTACGGATAACCACGCAATGAGGAGGCTGCAGATTCGAGTATCTTAGAAGGTCACGCCCGTCATTCGAGCGATTTCAGTGTCGTAGGCGGCCTAATCGGGATTTTCTGTTTAATAGAATCCTGATCGATCAATTTCAACGCTTCCAGTTGGGACTCTAACTCCTCAATGCGTTGATCGCGCTCACGAATCTGTTTTCGTAGTTCGCGTACTTTAGCCGATTGATCTCCAACTGGATTTGGCCTTGGCTCAACCGGAGGAGAAGGAGGAACGATCGTGCATGCCTGTATGACGACAGCCATCAACACGGCGCCGCTCAACACATTCCACCTGTTTATGTGTGAGAGATTTACATTCATAGCGTGAGACCCTATACGATCCTGTCAGAATTTCTCAAGCCCACAGTTCCCTCTACTTGGCCCTGGATAAGGCTCCCACCTGATTCCTTGATTAAGAAGATGCCGACCCATCAACGAGTCGCAGTAAACACAGATGGCGATGTCACGCCGATGCCCACACCTTCAGAAATGGTGCTCGGAGTCCGATAAGAGGATGAGAACCGGCAAGCTCTCCTACCCTGATCGTGTTGTGTCGACTCTTCGTAACTGGTTGGAATATTATCGGAATATCAGGAACTCAATGCCGATGAGACGGGTGGTACCTCAGGACCTAGAGCCGAACATGATCCTGGCGAAACCCGTCACGAACGCCAATGGACTTCCCATTGTAGCGGCCGGAACGATCTTGGATGCCGCCATGATCGAACGGCTCCGACAGATGGACCTGCCATCAGTGTATGTAGATGGCGAGGCTCTGGACTCCGGCGGAAAAACCCTTGCGGAGCTTGAAGCGGAACTCGACCATCGGTTTCGGCATGTCGCGCACGATCACGTTCAGCAGCTTATCCTTCAGGCTCTTCGCATACATCTACGGACCACCCATGGCCTGAGACCTGCGATCGAGGAAACTTAGACAACATGACCAGGTTCGATCCGACAGACCTGCGCAATCGAATCGAAAAGCTCGGAGACCTCCCCACGCTTCCCCATGTCGTGCAGCGGATTGCCGCCATGATCGGTCGTCCCAACGTCTCGACTGAGGAAATCGGCTCCATCATCGAGAAGGATCAGGTCCTCGCGGCAAAAGTCCTGAGGCTCGCCAACTCACCATTTTACGGATTCCCCTCTCGAATCGGCTCCGTCTCCCACGCCGTCATCGTGCTGGGTTTCAACGTCGTCAAGGGGCTGACACTCTGTGCCTCGGCCCTCAGTATCATGAAAGATGCCGGCATGGATCAGTTGTGGCGACACTCGCTCGGTGTTGCGATCACCGCCAATCTCCTCGCCATCAGGCTCGAGATCAAGAACCCCGAGGAACTGTTCGTCTCCGGCCTCCTTCATGACATCGGAAAAGTCGTCCTCTACGTCAAATGGCCGGACGTAGGGAACTGCATCAAAGACGAATTCACGACCGGGAGTGCCCGTTCACTCCTCGACGTGGAGCAGGAACTGACAGGGCTGTCCCATGCCGATATCGGCGGCTCTCTCGCCGACGCATGGCACTTACCGATCACCCTGCGCGAGCCGATCCTCTACCATCACAACCCACCTCTCGCTAAAGAAGCCGTGCTGCAAACAGCCATCGTCCATGTGGCCGATATCCTGGTCAAAGGGTTAGCCTGTGGCAATCCGGGAGATGATCTGATTCCACCACTTTCCAAACCAGCCTGGGAGCTGGTTGGACTGGATGAGCAGGGCTTAGTGGAGTGCATCGACAAAGCATCGAGTGAGTTCACGACCATCGACGATTACCTATGAACTGTTCTCCAACCAGCCAGAGAGTCTTACTCTTCCATAATGACCCAGCTTCTGCCCTGACGATGACCTCGGTTCTAGAGAGGGCCGGCTTCCAAGTTGTGGAAGGCCATCTGCCCGACCTGGCACTGCATGAACTCGTCCACGATCCCCCCTGTCTCATCCTGGCCGCTGAAGGAGCGGGAGGCCATTCGGTGGAAACACTCACGCGCAATCTCAAGCTGGATGCCTTCCTGGGGCGTCTGCCGCTGATTGTCTTCGTCCGTGAGAGCCGGCTCAATGATATTGACTGGGGCTCATTGGGGGTTGACGACTTCATCACAATCCCCTACCGGGCAGAAGACATCGTGCATCGTATCCGCCTCTGCCTCAGCCGCTTGACCCGCTCGCTCGATGCAAATCCCCTCACTCGCCTTCCCGGCAACACCACGATCCTCGCTGAAACCACCTCCAGGATTCACAGCCAACAGCCCTTTGCACTCGCGTACCTGGATATCGACAATTTCAAATCGTTCAACGATCGCTACGGCTATGGACGTGGAGATGAAGTGCTCATTGTGGCTTGCCGCATCCTGACGACAGTGGTTGGCGAACTGGCTGGGCCTGAGGGATTCGTCGGCCATGTTGGGGGGGACGACTTTGTCTTCATGAGCCGACCCGACACCATCGATACGATCTGTCAGACCATCATCAAACGATTTGACCTGGTGATCTCAGATTTCTACGACCGTGAAGATCGACTCAAGGGTTGTATCGACTCCGTGGACCGTCGGGGAAATAAAGAGCAGTTTCCGATCATGAGCCTCTCAATTGCTGTCGTCACCAATGAACGATCTCCCATTTCTCACCCCGGCGACGTGAGCAAAATCTCCTCGGAGCTTAAGAAACGAGCCAAAGCCTTGAAAGGCAGCGTCTACGTCAAAGACCAGCGAAGCCCGGCCGTCACCGCACTCTCTACGGCGACTGATCCCGACACAGAGCTTCCGACCTCCGTCTGAATCGACAGGCGCTTGACAGCCGTTCTAGCAAGGAGGCTCTGGCGTAGCAGGCACCGCATGTAGTTGAAGGAGCTTAGATTCTGCATGTGGAGCGGGAGCCGCTCAAAAGGAATCAGGTGACGCCACACAATGTCGACAAGGTGGGAGGGTTAACCGGTGCGCACACCTCAAGTCTTCATGAGAGATCCGGCGAAAGACCTGGTCTTGGGAGAGAGGAAAGAGCAATCGGCATATGACCGACCTCGGCCCACGACAGCAATGCAAGCTCCTGACTGGCGCTGAATGATTGAAGCAACAAAAGGATGCCCAGAAACACGGCAATGATGCCGGGCCAAATCATCGCAAGCGCACCGAGAACGAGGACGAGCATAATGGCCGTTAACGCATGGTGACCGAGCTGGCTCCTTCTTGTGGTCATGAGGTCCTCCTTCGTGCGAATTTCATCCGCACGCCTAGGTACCATTGAGTGAATGGTCTCGACGAGAGTCCCATATTGGTGCCCCTGCAAACAACTAGGAACCCTACCAGACCGAGGCACTTCGAATACTGAATATCTAATCGCAAGAACAATGCCGCGAAGATTATTCAGAAGACCGACGATTGTTGAGGATTTCCCTTCTGGTTCTCTTCGTAGTAGAACCAGAATACGTATCTCTTTCGATTCAGTGCATCTGATTGGATTCAAGACAGGTAGGAACGAGTGATGCGTGCATGTATGGCGCTGAGGCCATTCTTCGCGAACAACGCTATGACGGCGCTGGAGCGTGAGCGGCAGAAGTCATTCGGAAGGCCTGAATGAAGTTCCACATGCGGAGGACATCGAGTGTCAGCATCGCACCGTAGGTTGGACCATAATCTCGCTCTGCGATATTGCCCATGCTGTCGTTCCACGTTTCAAACCGAAGCGGCCCGACGGATGCCGCCAGTGCCCAGGCAAACTGCTCCTGGCTCTGCCCCATCGTATTGACGAAGATCCCTGAGTCCCACATCAAGGCAAGTTCAATTTCCCATGTAGGAATCGTTTCGCCCGTCTCAGTCGTGACATACTGACCAAAGGCAAGAGAAGGTTGCACGAGACCTGCCGTCTGTCTCACGGAGTGGAGCACAGCTCCGTTGCTCTGGTAACTGATTCGCCCCAAGGCCGAAGCCCGGAAGCTCACATCGCCCCATTTCTCACTGTGATAGAGGGTTGGTGTAATCGGCATCCGTCGGATACCGCCTCGAAGAAACCCTTGTTGATAGATCGTCCCGACAGAAAATCCGGCACCCATAAAGATGACTTTCGGACGAAACAAGGGAAACCACCTGGTCAGAGAACCATCGATCATTACGTCGGTTTCTTTTCGAGGATCCACAGTCGGAACCGTGGGCAACTGACGCAGTTGATGGACAACTTTGTTCTGAAAGTACTGCGTGGGTTCATCGGCGGTGGGGCTGACCCCCGCCGTGAGATTGGTGCTCCAACCTTGCAGGATTCCGCCCCAATGCTGGGTCCAGCTCAGCGTAATCAAATTAAAGCCGAGCGTATTCCCAACGGTCGAATCATACTTGTTCCCCAGACCATCCGTCGGTGTGAACCGATTGAGGGTCAGCCCGCCGGTGAACGTGGAATATTGATCAGGAAACGCCATGGCCCCCCAATGGACTGATGGAGCAGGAGTTTCGCTCCAGACCGGTGTGGAGACAAGCCCGATCAACATGACCATGCAAAAGGAAAGGAGTCCTCTGTTGGCAGTCCGCTGAAGGGCACTCCATCTGCGAATACTGGCCATGCAACCAGCATGACCTTCCATGGCATCCCGATACTGAGTACAAGTGGAGATGGAAACTCTTCGAGTCATCAGACAAACCTCGCTTAACAAGCCGTTGCCCAGACGAAATGAGGCATTGTACAGAACAAAGGCCGACAGAGCGACCCTATTGTTTCCCGGGCAAATTGCAAAACTGCTCCTGCTCGACACCCGATGATTTGCTGGCTCCAAAGAGCAACTCCCTCGACAGGCCTCCTGATCCTATGCTAGCTTACCCGGTCATTTTCTGTATTCGCTCTCTCTATCCACACAGGAACCCAAAGGTTCGGAGTATGTTCAAGAAGATCTTAGTGGCCAATCGCGGTGAAATTGCCATGAGGATCATCCGCGCTTGTCGGGAATTGAATATCGCCACGGCTGCCATCCACTCCGAGGCGGACTCCACCGGAATCTATGTTAAGAAGGCCGACGAGGCGCACGTCGTCGGTCCCGGACCGGTCAAAGGCTTCCTCGACGGGCAACAGATCGTCAACCTTGCGCTCCAGATCGGAGCCGATGCTATCCATCCCGGCTACGGATTTCTCTCTGAAAATGCGGAGTTTGCCGAGCTTTGCCAAACGTCCGGTATCACGTTTATCGGCCCCTCACCTCATGCAATCACGCTGATGGGCAGCAAGGTACGAGCGCGCGAATTGGCTGAACGTATCGGCGTGCCCATCGTGCCAGGCACCACCGGTGGAGTGAGCACGTTTAAGCAAGCGTTGGCCTTCGCCAAAGAGGTCGGGTATCCTGTCATCATCAAAGCCAGTGCAGGAGGTGGAGGACGCGGACTTCGTGTGGTTCGCACCGACGAAGAGCTGCGCGAAAACATGGAAGTGGCCGCCCGAGAAGCGGAGTCCGCTTTCGGAGACGGTAGTGTATTTATCGAAAAATATGTCGAGCGACCGCATCATATTGAGTTCCAGCTACTGGGAGATCGGCATGGGACAATCATCCATCTGGGGGAACGAGACTGTTCTATCCAACGACGGCATCAGAAACTGATCGAGATCGCTCCTTCGTTGGTGCTGACACAGGAGCTCCGAGAAGAAATGGGCAACGCCGCGATCGCCATCGCGCGGGCGGTAAATTATGACAACGCCGGCACCGTGGAATTTCTGCTCGATCAAGACGGCAAATTCTACTTCATCGAGATGAACCCTCGTCTCCAGGTCGAGCATACGGTGACAGAGCAGATCACGGCCATCGATATCGTACGAAATCAGATCAAGAGTGCGGCGGGCCTGCCGCTGAGCATCCAGCAAAAGGACGTCATCCTGCAAGGCCACGCCATTCAGTGTCGGATCAACGCGGAGGATCCGAAGAACAATTTTCTGCCCTGTACCGGAAGAGTGACGGCTTACCTCTCTCCCGGCGGAATCGGCGTGCGTATCGACGGAGCCGTCTATAGGGATTACACGGTACCCCCCTATTATGATGCCCTCTTGGCTAAATTGACGGTTCGAGGCCGCACCTGGGAAGAAACCGTCAGCCGTATGAGACGATCGCTCGAAGAGTATGTGCTTCGTGGAATAAAAACCACGATTCCCTTCATGGAAGCCATCATGCAGGAACCGGACTTTATGGCAGGACGATTTGATACCTCCTATATCGAGACCCATCCCGAACTCTTTAACTACGATGAAGTTGATCAACCGGAGGATCTGGTCTTAGCCCTATCGGCTGCCATCGCCGCCTATGAAGGGTTGTAATCAGGCCACCCGCGTTGCGACATTCACAAGGATGCACCATCTCCCATGGCAAAAAAACGACCGACCATAAGAAGACCCGCGAGAAAAACCAGGCGCCCGGCCCCTGCGATCAAGACATCCAAGCATCCCAGGCCATCCTTCGGTGAATTGGCCATTGAGCCGGCGGCCGGGAAACCTATCCGCATTACCGACGTCGCGCTACGCGACGGCCATCAGTCGCTGTTGGCAACCAGGATGCGGACGGAAGATATGCTGCCCATCGCCCAAAAGCTGGACGCCGTGGGCTATTGGTCGTTGGAGGTCTGGGGTGGAGCCACATTTGACACCTGTCTTCGCTTCCTCAAAGAAGATCCCTGGGAGCGGCTCCGCGCACTGCGCGCAGCCATGCCCAACACCAAACTTCAGATGCTTTTGCGAGGGCAAAACCTCGTGGGCTATCGGCACTATGCCGACGATGTGCTCGAGCGATTCATTGAACGCTCGGCCGCCAACGGCATCGACGTCTTCAGAGTTTTTGACGCACTCAACGATGTCCGCAATCTCGACCGAGCCGTTCGGGAAGTCAAAGCTTGCGGCAAACATGCTGAGGCGGCCATTAGTTATACTGTCAGTCCGGTTCACAATATCGATCGCTACGTCGACCTCGCCAGAAAGCTTGAGGATCTCGGCACTGACACCTTGTGCATCAAGGACATGGCCGGCCTTCTGGCTCCCCTCGATGCATATCAGCTGGTCAAACGTTTAAAAGCCGCAGTGGACGTGCCGATCCATCTGCATTCCCACTACACCTCCGGCATGGCCTCCATGTCGTCGCTGATGGCCATCCTTGGAGGACTCGACATGCTCGATACCTCCATCTCTCCGCTCGCCGGAGGAACCTCGCACCCGGCGACGGAAACGCTGGTAGCGTCACTGCAGAACACGCCCTACGACACAGGGTTGAATCTCGCATCGTTCCTACCGATTACGGAACATTTCCGGGAGGTCCGCCGAAAGTATCGTCAATTTGAGAGCGACTTCACCGGTGTCGATGCGGAAATCCTGACTTCGCAGATTCCCGGTGGGATGCTCTCCAACTTGGCAGCTCAGTTGACCGAACAGAACGCGCTGGACCGGATGAGAGAAGTCCTCGAAGAGGTCCCCCGCGTCAGAGAGGATATGGGATACCCACCTCTCGTTACCCCGACCAGCCAAATCGTCGGCACTCAGGCGACACTCAATGTGCTGACGGGAGAACGGTACAAAGTCATCACCAACGAAACCAAGAATTACTTTCTTGGACTCTACGGCAGAGCTCCCGGCCCGGTTGCCAGGGAGATCATGGCACGTGCCATCGGCGATGAAGACCCGATCAAGACTCGGCCGGCGGACCAATTGGAATCGGAACTGGATGCGGTCGTAAAGGATTTGCCTTCCTCGGCAACCAGTATCGAAGATCGACTCTCATTCATCCTGTTCCCGGCGATCGCTCGAGATTTTTTTGAAGCGCGGGAGAAGGGGGATCTCATCCCTGAACCACTCGAAACAACTTTAGCCAAGGGTCCGGCGGTCGCGGGTGAACTTCATCTGGCTCCCGTCGAGTTCAATATCACCGTCCACGGCGAAACCTACCACGTAAAAGTCTCGGGATCAGGCCGCCAGACCGATGGCCGAAAACCCTACTACATCAGGGTCAATGACAGGCTTCAAGAGGTCTCGCTCGAACCCATTCGGGAAATCTTAGCCGGCGTTCCAGAGGCTCATCAAGCAGGAACGGGTGCGACTCCCAAACGACCAAGACCTGCGAAACCTGGTGACGTTGCTCCACCCATGCCCGGTCGAGTCGTGAAGATCCTTACAGCGGTTGGGGATCAGGTCAAGGCTGGAGATCCTCTATTGATCATCGAAGCGATGAAGATGGAAAGCCAAGTGCCGGCGCCCATCGATGGGAAAGTCTCTGCCATCCTCGCAAGCGAAGGAGACAATGTAAAGACGGATGAAACGGTCATCCAGCTTGAGTAATGCTACCGGCGTGTCTACCGCCTCTCTCTCCAAACACGGGCATCTTGCGTGGCTCGTCTTGTGGCTCTTATCATTACTCATGACTGCCTGCGCTTCACCTCCACCAATTCCCCACTACTTTGAGCCGTTAGCACCTTCCCCGACAGAACGAATCCCGATCAAGACCGTGCACGTCCACGATCAGCAGATTGCCTATCTTGATGTCGGCACCGGCCCACCGGTGATCTTAATCCATGGCTTCGGTGGATCCATGTGGCAGTGGGAACATCAGCAACAAGCACTGTCCAAACATTTCCGGACCCTGACGCTGGACCTGCCCGGTTCCGGACTGTCCGACAAACCCGATATTGACTACCTGCCGAATCAAATGTTGGATTACTGTCTGGGATTTATGGATGCGCTAGAGATTTCTCATGCCACACTGATCGGCAATTCGATGGGTGCGGGGTTGGCTATTGGGATGGCCTTATCCCATCCGACTCGTGTCGACAAACTTGTGCTCATCGGTGGGCTACCGTCTCAGGTCATGGCCAAGCTCACCAGCCGTTCATTCCGGCAAGCGTTGGAAACGCGCGCCCCCTGGTGGTTGATCTCGTTCGGTAATTGGCTATTCGGCGGAATGGTCACCGATTCGGTCCTGAAAGAAATCGTCCACGATCACACGCTCCTCACACCGGCCGTGGTCGACCGATCTAATCTAAACCGCCGTCGCCCTGGCGTCATCAAACCCATCCTGGCAATGCGGAACGCTCTGCCCTCCTGGGAAACGGATTTCGCTCCACACCTTGCAAGCATCACACACCCAACCATGATCATCTGGGGTGAATCTGACCGGGTGTTTCCTATCGCAGTCGGTGAAGAACTGCACCACCGCATCCGCACATCCACATTCGTCAGCATTCCCAATGCCGGCCATATGCCCCAATGGGAACGGCCGGAGCTGGTCAACCGGTCGCTGATCACGTATATTCACACATCACCCTGAAATGGATCGTTCGAGCGGGCTTCCCGCTCATCATCTTCAGAAAGGAGCAGACGATGCAGACGAGATATTGGATGTTCGGTACGGCTCTGTGCCTATCATTGGGCCTCGTAGGATGCCAGACGATGACGGGATCATCCGGGCAGGCGTTCTCATACAAAAACATGCCGGTAGCCGACGGAACCGTCACCGCCGGAGAGGGAAACAACGTCCTGTTCAAGGGCGACCCACTGCCGTTGAGCGGGAGCGGGGTAAAGATCGGAGATACACTACGGGACGTCAAGGTGGCACAGAACGACTTGACGCTCGTCAATATTGTGGAAACAAAAGGGGCGGGGAAAGTCCGCATCATCAACATCGTCCCGTCCCTGGATACGCCGGTCTGTGAACAACAGACACATCTTCTTAGCGAGAAGAATAAAGGGCTTGATAAGATGGTGGAACTCATCACGGTCAGTGTCGATACACCCTTTGCACAGAAGCGTTTCGCACAGGAAGCCAGGATCGGCAACGTGACGTTCCTCTCGGATTATCGTGGCGGCGATTTTGGGAAGAGCCATGGCCTCTTCTTGGAAGGTCCACACATTTTGACAAGAGCCGTGATGGTCGTCGATAAGATGAACACCATTCGCCATCTTCAAATCACCCCTGAGCTTACTCAATTGCCGGATATGGAAGAGGCCTTCCAGATCGCCCGGCGTTTGGTGACGGAGAGCTAAGCCGCTAGGACACTTGAAGTTGAGATGACGGGATGACTGCCTCTCACGCGTAACAGTCACCCGTCACCTCGGCAGTCCACAAACGCTGATGGCTCGTTACGATCTACTCGTCATTGGAACAGGACCAGCCGGCCAGAAGGCGGCCGTTCAGGCAGCCAAGCTCGGCAAGAAGGTCGGGATCATCGAACGCAAGATGGTCCTTGGTGGTGTCTGCATCAATACCGGCACCATTCCCAGCAAATCTCTCCGTGAAGCCGTGCTCTACCTTTCAGGATTTCGCCAACGCAGCATCTATGGCGGGACCTATCGGCTAAAGAAAACCATTACCATCGAAGACCTCGCGTTTCGTGCCAACCACGTCATCAAAAATGAGATTCAGATCGTCCAAGATCAAATGGCCCGGAACCGAATCGACATGTTTTTTGGAACGGCCAGTTTTCTCGATCCCCATCGGCTCCGCATTCAGACGGTCCGTGGCTCCCTTGAGCTGACGGCCGACTTCATCGTGATCGCCGTCGGAACAGAACCCGCTCGACCACCCCAGGTCCCCTTCGACAATCAGGCCATCATCGATACCGATGGCCTGCTGACCTTGAAACGAATCCCCAAATCGATCGTCATCGTCGGAGGGGGGGTCATTGGAACTGAGTATGCGTCCATGCTCGCCGCATTAGGCATTCCGGTCACACTCATCGACAAGCGACCGCGGCTTCTGGAGTTTGTCGACGCCGAGATCATCGATGCACTCCAACGACAAATGAAGGAGCTCGGCGTGACGCTTTATCATGATGAGGAGGTTCTTGCGATCAAGCGCAACTGGGACAAATCCATCCAGGTCTCACTGCGGAACAACCGGCCGCTTCGAGCATCCACCCTGATGTATGCGGTTGGCCGAGTCGGAGCCAGTCGCGCCCTTAATCTGGAAGGCATCGGACTGCAACCCGATACCCGTGGACGCTTGGCCGTCAATGAACATCTTCAAACTTCAATTCCGCACATCTATGCAGCCGGTGATATCATCGGATTTCCGGCCTTGGCCTCCACTTCCATGCAGCAAGGACGCCATGCAGCTAGCCATGCATTCGGCCACTCTGATCGTACCGATACCTTCCTGCTCCCCTACGGGATCTATGCGATTCCAGAAATCTCCATGGTAGGACGGAACGAGGAGGAATTGAAGCAGACCCAAGTTCCCTATGCCGTCGGGATCGCACGCTATAAAGAGATCGCCCGAGGACAACTGATCGGCGACGAAACCGGCATGCTCAAGATCTTGTTTCATCGCCATACCAGGCATCTTCTTGGGGTCCATGCGATCGGTGAGGGCGCGACGGAACTCATTCACATCGGCCAAGCAGTCATGGCGTTTCACGGAAAGATCGATTATTTCATCGATACCGTCTTCAACTATCCAACATTAGCCGAATGTTACAAGGTTGCGGCGTTGGATGGTATGAATCGATTACCACGACCCTGGATTCCATATTTGTGAAAATACACCGATATTCGGCAACTGTTCCAGGGTGATGACCATGTATAGCGAGCCACCACTGCATTTCTCAAACAGGTTGATGCAGTGGAAAGACCTTCGAGCCTTTGGAGGGACCCCATGTCGTTTTCGAACCATCTAAGAAAGCTGACGGTTTCAATCTGGGAGGCTCAGCTCAGCCATCCCTTTGTCGTTGCACTCGGCGACGGCACGTTGCCTGAGCAAAAATTCAAGTACTATATCCTGCAAGATGCAAGGTTCCTCGGGGACCTCTCCCGTGTCTTCGCCGCCGGTATCCTCAGAGCCCCGGACTCGGACAGTGCACTGCGTTTTGCGAAGCTTGCCGAAGAAACCATTACGGTCGAGCGTAGTCTTCACGAGAACTACGGCCAGCGATGGAATCTGACGCCCAAACAGATGAGTTCGGTCCCCATGGCACCGACTAATTATGCCTATACACGCCACATGCTGACCGTCGCGGCTTCTGGTACGGCGGCAGAGGTCACCGTGGTAGCTCTCCCCTGCGCCTGGATCTACTGTGTAGTTGGACAACACTTGTTACGGAAAGGACACCCTGCCAAATCGCATCCGTATCGAGATTGGCTCATGCTCTATGCCTCGCCGGAATTTGCAGAGGTGCAAATTTGGATGCGGAAGAAAGTCGATCAGTGGGCCAAGACCGCCGGCAAGGAGGAACTGCGTCGGATGGAGGAGTCGTTCATCATCAGCTCCCGGTACGAGTGGATGTTCTGGGAGATGGCGTGGAACGAAGAACAGTGGCCGGTGTGACTCGACGAGTCCTGTCATCGAGCAAACCCCTCGTGCTCACTGTGTCCATTTCACATATGAGCGTAGCTCATGATTTCTGTCTTGCCCTAGCCAATGCCAGTGCCATGGCCCCGATAGGTTGAGGCGCCCGCGCATTCTGGCTCGATGCCGATGGCCCTCTACTACGCTGATCACGAGTTGCGGTATTGTCCGCTTTGGGCGATGCAGCGGGGCGGCTTGCCGCAGCTTCAAGCCGCATCGTCAGGGCAATCCGTTGGCGCTTCAGATCGACATCGATCACCTTCACCTTCACCACTTGCCCTGGCTTCACGACCTCGTGTGGATCTTTAATGAATCGATTGGCCAACGCCGACACATGCACCAGGCCATCCTGATGCACCCCGATATCGACGAACGCGCCGAACGCAGCCACATTCGTCACCACTCCTTCCAACACCATACCGGGCTGCAGATCGCTCAGCGTCTCGACCCCTTCTCGAAACGTCGCCGTCTTGAATTCAGGGCGCGGGTCGCGGCCTGGTTTTTCCAACTCGGCAAAAATATCGCGTACCGTGGGTAATCCAAACTGCGCATCGATAAAATCCTCTGGAGACAACCCCTTCAGAACGGCCGGTTGGCGCATCACCTCGGTAATCCCTGTTCCTAAGCGTGTCAGAATCCGTTCGACGACCGGATAGGCCTCAGGGTGAACGGCGGAACGATCCAATGGATTATCGCCATCGGGAATTCTCAGAAAACCAGCCGCCTGTTCGAACGTTTTCTCCCCCAGCCGCGGAACCTTCCGGATCGCTCCCCGATTGAGGAACGGGCCGTTGGTGTCCCGATAGTCCACGATGTTCTTGGCCAGAGCCTTGTTCAGACCAGACACTCGCTCCAACAGCGGCGCCGAAGCTGTATTCACGTTCACTCCGACGGCATTCACACAATCTTCAAGCGTCGCGTCGAGCGACCGTGCCAAGGCCCGCTGATCAACGTCATGCTGATATTGGCCCACTCCGATCGCTTTCGGTTCGATCTTGACCAGCTCAGCCAGTGGATCCTGTAGGCGGCGGGCGATGGACACGGCACCGCGTACACTGACATCCAACTCAGGAAACTCCTTCGCAGCAAAAGCCGAAGCCGAATACACCGACGCCCCTGCTTCACTGACCACGATTTTCGATACCGGATGATCAGGCATTTTCACTGCGATCAGTTTGATGACCTCGCCTGCCAACTTGTCGGTTTCACGGCTGGCCGTCCCGTTGCCGATCGAAATCAATTGCACGCCATGTTGGATGACAAGTCGCACGAGCGTCTCCAACGAACCCTGCCAGTCGTTCTGAGGCTGATGCGGATAGATCGTCGTTGTCTCCAGCAACTTCCCGGTCGCATCGACCACGGCCACTTTACAGCCGGTCCGGATCCCAGGATCCAAGCCGAGAATGGATTTCGGCCCCGCCGGCGCCGCCAACAACAGCTCGTGCAGATTACGGGCAAAGATCCGAATCGCCTCAGCCTCAGCTGCTTGACGCAACTGCACCAGCAATTCCGTGCTGAGCTGGAGATGCATTTTAACACGCCACGCCCAGTCGCAGACGCCGACCAGCCATCTGTCAGCTGATCGTCCTCGGTCCTCAATTCCCGCATGAGCCGCAATCATCGATACGCATGGATGAGGGACAACTGCATCAAGCACCTCCCCCAAACCCAGCTCCAGCTTCAACACCCCAAGAGCCCGACCACGAAACAGCGCGAGGGCTCGATGCGATGGGATAGTCTTGATCGGTTCTGCATACGCATAGTAGTCGCGGAACTTCTCGGCCTCCGCCGCTTCTTTGTCCTTCATCACCGTTGAAGTTAAGACCCCTTGATCCCAGAGTCTGGTCCGCAACGCAGCCAATAGCTCAGCGGTTTCCGAAAACCGCTCGGTGAGAATATCCCGTGCCCCTTCGAGAGCAGTTTTCGCATCGGGGACATTAATCGCCTCCACCCCCTCCGCAGCCGGCACCACCCGAATATACTTGAGAGCTTCTTGCTCGGGATGCAGCAGTGGATCGGCCAAAAGACTATCTGCTAACGGTTCCAACCCTGCTTCGCGGGCAATGGTCGCACGGGTACGGCGTTTGGGCTTAAACGGCAAATAGAGATCTTCCACGGCTTGCTTCGTAGTCGCCGCTTCGATGCTCGCGCGTAAGGTATCCGTGAGCTTCCCCTGTTCTTCGATTGAAGCCAGGACAGCCGTACGCCGTTCTTCCAGCTCACGTAGATAGGAGAGACGCTCTTCCAATGAACGCAGTTGAGTATCGTCCAGATTCCCGGTCGCTTCCTTCCGATAGCGCGCGATAAATGGAACCGTCGCCCCTTCATCGAGGAGCGCCACCGCCGCTGAAACCTGGTGAACACCGACACCCAGCTCCTTGGCAATCGTGAGTAGGATCTTGGGGTCCGCCACTTGTGATGAGGCCTGAGTCCTTATAGTCGTCATGGATTCCATAACCCGATCTTTCCGAACGCGTCAGTCATCTGCGTTCTCTGAATCTGTCGTGAAGGGTTGTCGTTGCTGATAGATGGGGTTGACTATGTTCAGGAAGTCATAACACAAACGGAGCGAAACGTTAACGAGTCAGTGTGCCAAATGCTGCAAACAATTGCCCCGCCAGATAGCGGGTGCCTGGAACATCGCCCGACTGTTTACGCCGCAAGAAATTGTTCAGCACTCGCCCATCGGGAGCCTTATACATTTCAGGATGCTGGAGATTCATTCGATACCGTTTAATTCCGCTTGAAAGCGAACTCACGAACAGCACGGTCCCATCAGGCTCTACCTTTTCCACGACACCGACGTGTGTCAGCGGATCATTCGGCAGGCCGTCTCGGTTAAAATCCCAGGTATTGTGAAAAAACACCAAGTCACCAGGATGGACGGTCGGACCATAATGGATCTTCCCATGTTCCACGACATGGGTATAGATACGTCCGACGCCATTGCCCTCATTCAGTTCCCCGAGTCCACCAAAGAGATCCACACGCTGTGAGGCATAGACTCCACGAACAAAACCGGAACAGTCGGGATTGTAGGACCGACCATCAATGACCACTCTGGACTTGCCGACAAATCTCACAGCCGTCTTTGCCAAGGCCTTTTGTCTCGGAACCGCCTTTGCCATCGCGCAACACTGTGCGCCTCGTGTACCCATGGTAGGAATCACGTTCGGCCCGTCATGGGCCGACTGCCGGCCGGTCGCGGCACACCCATAGAGCACACCAGATACCAGGAAGGCCACAACACCAATCGCAAGGGAGTGCTTACAATCTTCTGAGTTCATCATCCATCAGTATACAATTCAGCTGTGCTGATGCAACAGAGAATCGCCAAACGACTACCCTCCTGCGCTCCCCACCGGCCCACCTGGCTCAGTCATACGCCATGGATCAAGCAGCGCGGCAAGGCGTTTTTCCGGTAAAACCTTCTGATCTTTAGCAATCTGACGGACCGTTTTACCGGACTTGTAGGCCTCCTTGGCCAGCTTCGCCGCTGCTTCGTACCCGATCTCAGGCGCCAAGGCCGTACACATGGCCAAACTTTCTTCGATGAGGCTCTTACAACGTTCCTCATTTGCCTTGATGCCTTCGACACACTTGGCGGCGAAGTTATTCGAAGCGGTCGCCAGCAGCTCGATAGACTGGAGCAGGTTATAGGCCATCACCGGCATCATCACAATCAGTTCGAAATTCGCTGCCTGGCCACCGACGGTGATGGTCACATCGTTCCCGATCACTTGGGCACAGACCATGGTCACTGACTCCGCAATCACGGGGTTGACCTTCCCAGGCATGATCGAGGACCCTGGTTGCGTCTCGGGCAAATTGATTTCCCCGAGCCCGCACCGTGGCCCTGACCCGAGCCAACGAATGTCGTTGGCGATTTTCATCAGACTCACGGCCAGAGTCCGTAAATGGCCACTCGCTTCGACGAGTGAATCCTGCGCCGACTGGGCTTCGAAGTGATTCTTCGCCTCCTTGAACGAACAACCGGTCTCTTTGGAAATAATAGCCATCACCTTCGCCGAAAACTTTGGGTGACAGTTGAGACCAGTCCCGACAGCCGTTCCTCCTAACGCAACCTCGCTCAAAGCCTCCTGGGCTTGTTTCACCCGTTGAATTCCTAGTTCAATCTGCCTGGCATACCCACCGAATTCCTGCCCGAGCCTCACCGGGGTGGCGTCCTGCAAATGGGTCCGACCGATTTTCACGATCCGGTCAAATTCTTTTGCTTTCCCCTTTAGGGCTTTCTGCAAGCGGGTCAGTGCCGGCAAGAGCTGCTGTTGTATCGCTTCCGATGCAGCAATATGGATGGCGGTTGGAATGACATCGTTGCTCGATTGGCCAAGGTTCACATGGTCGTTGGGATGCACTAGCTTGCTGCCGCGCGTGCCGCCGAGTACCTCGGTTGCACGATTGGAGATGACCTCGTTCGTGTTCATATTGGTAGACGTGCCGGAACCGGTCTGAAAAATATCAACCGGAAACTCTGCATCTAATTTTCCATCGACCACTTCAGTCGCCGCTTGTTTGATGGCCCCTGCTGATTTCTTGTCCAACAAACCCAGGGAGTGATTCACAGCCGCAGCCGCCCGCTTAATCAAGCCCATGGCTCGTATGACTGATCGCGGCATGCGCAACGGACTGATCGGAAAGTTCTCAATGGCACGGGCCGTTTGCACGCCATAGTAGGCCTCGACGGGAACAGCGAGTTCCCCCATGGTGTCTCGTTCGATTCGGGTTGATCCGGACAAGTTCCCTTGATTCGTTTTCATGCGCGGCGCTCCATGTGTAAAGAGTTCTCAATGTTCGCGGGCGTCATAATAAACTCAGCCCGTCAAATTTCACAAGAGCATGTCGCGATGACTCTTCACCTGGCCCTACTCTTAGCAACACATTCGTCAAACGGACTACGCAGCGATGACGGTTTAGCCTCAAATCTCCGTTCTGTATTACGACAAGAAAGGCGGCTGATCCCACCTTCTTTCGCTCACACCGACAAAACCTTGACACGTTGCACGTTAGCGTATCGTCAATTCTGTGAAATTATTATCCCCCACGTAACTACGTAATCATCAATTCCTTGGAATACTGAACGAGGATCCTTTGGAGCGGCTCTTGCTTGAGGTCATCACAGCTGCATACGTACTCACCCTAGGAGGATATGATGGAATGTCCGAAGTGCAAGGGAATGATGTTGTTGGAGCGGTCCTCGGATTTTTTTCTCGTGTTCTATGCCTGGAAATGCATTAACTGCGGCGCCATTATCGACCGCACCATTTCCAATAATCGCCGAAAGAGTCTGGCAGCGCGAGAATCCCAGACCGTTGCCGCAAGTTAACAAGCTCTCCCATCATGAGATGGGAACGTGACCTCAAGATGGGAAGGTGGTTTCGTTTGTTCCCTTAGAAAATAAAAAGGCCCGCCTCCCAGGCGGGCCTTTGTTCCACTCACACGACTCTCCGGCCGACTTACGCCACCTTCACATCGATGGCCTTCGGTTTCGCGTTCTCCGACTTCGGGAGAGAGAGGTTGAGCACTCCTTCCTTGAACTCGGCCTTCACCTTGTCCTCGTCGATCACATCAGGCAACGAAAAGGTCCGGATGAAACTCCCGTAAGAGCGCTCGATCCGATGATACCTCTTTCCCTTCTCTTCCTTCTCATGTTTCCGCTCGCCCTGAATCGTAAGGACCCCATCTTCGAGGGTGACTTTCACGTCCTCCTTCTTCACATCGGGAATCTCAGCCTTAATCTGATACTCCCCTTCGGTTTCACTAATGTCGACTGACGGCGTCCAGTCCGCCACGATCATCGTCTCTTTGCCGTTTGCTGCCCTTGTAGCCGGACGCGCAAACATGCGATTCAATCGATCTGAAACTTCTTCCAACTCCCGGAACGGATCCCATCGTACGAGTGCCATGGTAACCTCCTTTTGGCTTTATCTCTTGAGCGATCAGGTTATCTCTGCTGGCGCTGCGCCGATTCACCTGTTAAAAGATAGATAAATCGTGCCAAGAGGAAGTCAAGAGCCTTGAAGAGGCTGTAAATACAGGTGTTAGTCCGTATTGTCCACGAGGCGTGGACAATACGCCCTTCGGGCTTCGACTCCGCCCCTGTGAGAGGAGGAGCTCCACTCAGGTCTAATCCTGAGCAGGTGCGAAGCACCTTGTCGAAGGGTTAGCGCTGGTCGATGGGGACATACGGGCGATTATGCTCTCCGGAATAGATTTGATCGGGGCGAAATAGCTTATTTTCCCGTAGCTGCTCCAGCCAATGGGCCAGCCACCCCGAGACTCTGGACATCGCAAACAGCGGTGTGAAGAGGTCGATATCAATACCCATCTTGTCATAGATGATGCCTGAGTAGAAATCCACGTTGGGATAAATCCCCTTGCTGTTCAGGGATTCTCCCGCTGCGGCTTCCACTTCCAGCGCCACTTCATACAAAGGAGAACTCCCGAATTCGCGAAATAATCGTCGGCAGAGGTCCTGAAGAACCGTTGCCCGAGGATCTTTTACTTTATAGACACGGTGACCGAATCCCATTAGCTTCTTCTTATTCTCTGTCGCGCGTGCGACGTACGCCCTCGCCTTTTCTGCGGTGCCGATCTCCCTCAGCATCACCACGACTTCCTCGTTCGCCCCTCCGTGCAGCGGCCCTTTCAACGCCCCGATCGAGGACGCAACAACGGTATAGGGGTCGGCCAACGTCGATGCCGTCACCAATCCGGTGAACGTCGAGGCATTCATCGTGTGTTCGGCATGAAGGATCAAGCAGTCGTCGAAGATATCCGCCCACAATGCCGGAGCTACGGACTCCGTGAGCATGTACAAAAAATTCTCACTGAAACCAAGATCATCACGCGGAGGGATCGGATCATCCCCGTGCCGCAGCCTGGCCCAGGCTGCTACGATCGTCGGCAACTTGGCCACAAGCCGCACCGCGCTCCAGTAGTTATTCTCGAGGTCTTTCACATTGCGGCCAGGATAAAACATCCCGAGCGCCGCCACCGCCGCTTGGAGGGCATCCATCGGGTGCCCCTGCTCGGGTAAGCATTTCAACAAGTCGACGATGCTGAACTTGATGCGTCGATGGTGGGTGACATCCCTGCTCCATTCTTGAAACTCCGCTGCCGAGGGAAGGTGTCCGAAGAGAAGCAAATAGGCAGTTTCCAAATATGAGGAGTCTGCGCACAGGGTCTCCACCCGAATCCCGCGATATTCAAGAATTCCACGTTGACCATCGACATCACTGATCGAGGATGTGGCAGCTGGAACACCGGCTAATCCCGGCATGAAATCATGCGGCATGATGTACCCTCTCACAGAACATTAGGAGCTACAAATACCCTATCATAGCTCTGTGCCATTCTTGCAATGGAAAATGGGGGTTGGCATACTGAACACGATCACGGTGCGCGGTATGTGCTCGGTGGTTGGATAAGGAACGAGAGACGTGGATGCTACGCAAAGCTGCCATCCCCATTGGTTGCCTGTTCCTTCTGGAGCTCATCATCGGACATCCTTGCGTCTGGGCAGACGATGTGACGGCATTCGCGGTTGTCAGTGAACATCCACAAGATAGCGCACGAGTTTCCGCCAAGATTGCCATTGGTGATTCTGTCGCGGACCTGAGACTGCTGGCTTCTGAACCGATACTCTCCAACCTGATTTGGAAGAAATTGGAAATCTGTCACGCGCTGAGGCTGGAAGGACACAAATCTGTGGAAGGCTTCCAGGTCCTGTCGGTTCGTGCTATCGATGCCGCCATGCTCCCGATGGTGTTGCAGGGATTTGCAGGTGATTGCCTCTTGCGGAAGGCCTTAGAAATTGCTCCGTTTGTGGATTGAGCTCAGCGACTCCTTCAATCAGGCCATACAGTCTGAACATTGATCGGGTTCCTGATCGGAATCGCTTTCCTCCATCGTCAATGGAAACAGCACGGCACAGGATCGGCAGGGTCGAATTTCGAAATAGGGAACACCATGCTCATCGATTTCAGTCGGCAGCAGCAGCTCACGAGGATCGTATCCCACCAACGCGCCGTCTCCAAACTTCACGACGGCAAGGCGGTCGTTAAAGGCTTCAAAGGCAGCTTCCTGTCCTTTGCGCGCCAGGACATGACCGAGCACGAAGACCGGCTGCCCCTTGCGCTTGATACGAAGGTCCTTCAATGTTCGTTGCGCGGTCGTTGTGCAGGCAAACTGACCGGCTGAGCTGGTTCCGACCCAGGGCATGGACAATCCCATCGCGTAACGGTTACTGTTTGGAATCTAACCATAGACTGAAAAAAATCGTCAAGCCACGTTCTTTTACACAAGGAGTCATCATGGCCGACATTATCATCTATCAGAAGCCGACCTGCACCACGTGCCGCCAGGCTGTGCAGGCCCTCAAAGACAGTGGGAAACCGTATACCGCAATCAACTACTATGAACGTCCCTTTACCAAACCTCAGTTACAAACCCTTCTCAAGAAGGCCGGCCTCGCTCCCAGGGACGTGCTCCGAACCAAGGAAGAGATTTACCAGGAACTTGGCTTGGGCAAGAAACAGCTCTCGGACGATGAACTCCTCGACCTCATGGTGAAACATCCGGACCTTATTCAACGACCGATCGTCGAGAAGGGGGACCAAGCGATCCTGGCGCGGCCAGCGGATTCGATCAAGACACTCCTCTAGTAGGATGCTGAAAAAGTCCGCCAGCGGCGTTCTCGCATCGCTCAGAGACTCAACGTACCGAGGCGTACGCCTCGGTACTTCGTTCGTTGCGGCCTTGCTGGACGCGCACTTTTGAGCATCCTGCGTGACGTAAATGATTCAGGAGATGGGCGTATGTTTGGGAGACGACCACCTGATCGCCCGCTTGTCCGGGTCGACAGTGACGATAAGTTTTCCTTCCAGTGCGTCGAGTAGGACCTCTCCAACCAGTACCCGACGCCAACCCTTGAGGAGCGGGAGGTCCAGAGCTGAATGATCGGTCTTGGCCTCAACTAATGCCTGCAGGTCTGCGCTGGTTGCCAGAAGGGTGGGCGCGATCTCCGCTTGGTTAGCGCAGGCCTTGACGATCGCTTGCAACAGTTCGACCAGCCCGGTCGACTCCGGTTCCGGCTTACGTGCTTTCGAGAGCACAGGCCAGGATGAAGATGGAAGCGCAAGCGCCGCTTGAATGGTCGCTAACAGAACGTCTCCGTTACGATCCGCTTCCGAGCTATGGAGCCCGCGCACGTTGCGTAACTCATCCAACTGTCGTGGCGGATGTCGCGCCAGCTGCAGCAGAACTTCATCCCGGACGACACGATTGCGAGGCACGTTTCGCCGTTTTGCCTCCCCTTCCCGCCACGCTGCGAGCTCACGAAGGACCGCGGCTGATTTCGGTTTGAGTTGATCCCATCCGCGGATACGCTGATAGCGCTCTTGCGGCTCGCGACGAGTCTCGCCGACCACAGTCTCCAGACGCGAGAACTCTTCGTGGGCCCATTGCAACCTGCCGAGCTTCGACAGCCGGCCGTGTAAGTGATCGTGAATCGCCAATAGAAACGTCACATCCTCCAGCGCATAGGCCAGTTGCTCATGAGACAGCGGCCGTGCGCTCCAATTCGTAAAGGTATGCGCCTTGTCCAACCGTTTCCCATGGACCCTCTGGACAAGATTGGCGTAGGCGACTTGATGGCCGAATCCGACCATCGCCGCAGCGATCTGGGTATCAAAGAAGGGCTTTGGAATTTGCCCGGCATGGACCGCAAAGAGATCGAGGTCTTGCCGCCCCGCATGCACAACCTTTTCAACGGCCGGATCACACACGATCTCCCAGAATGTCTCCAACACCCCGTTCGACTGGACCGCAGGAAAATCGATGACCGCTGCCGTCTGTTCCGTCGCGACTTGGATAAGTTCCAATCGCGGCACGAAACTATCTTCTCCCACGAATTCCGTATCCAGGGCCATACGCGAGCAATCACGAAGTTGTTCGCACAACTCACCGAGTTCGGACGTGCTGGTGATGTAGCGAGGCGTAGTGGAATTTTTCACAGAGTTGTCACTCAGAAGGGGTGTAGGGCCGATCTGGAGGCCGCATCGGCTCGGTGTTACTCAGACTCAGATATTCCTTGAGAAATTGGTAGGCTTCCAACATGCGGCGGAGTTCTGGCTCTGAACTCCGATCACCGTTGTTGGCATCGGGATGGAGCTGCTTGGCCTTTGTCCGGAAAGCCGCCGTGACGTCGGCAAGCGAACTACCGAACTCCACCCCCATGATCGCGTAGGCATCCAATGCATTATTCACCGAGCTCGGATTTTCCGAAAGGGCCCCGCTTCCGCTGGCGGCTTTGAGCATATCGGCAAGACTGACCCGTTTGCGACGGCGGCGGGGACGTTCGCGAATTTCACTGTCAAACTCGTCCCACCGGTCTTCCACGAACTCCAGCCTGGATTCGAGCCGCATCGCACCGCTCAGGTCACGGACGACCTCCAATTCTTCCTCGATTTCGATCAGCGACTTGATGATTTCTTCCAGCCCATGTTCGACCTGGAAAAATCCATCCACCCGCTCTTCCATCATGGTTTCCACGGCACAATCCAGACTGTCTTCCGTCTTGGTGCGGAGGGAGCCGATGCGCTTTTGCATTCCGCTCCGAAATTTCAGAAATTTTGCAGTCGAAAACGGCATCGCGGCACTTTGGCTCCTGAGAGGGCGTATTCTACCACAGCCGCCTCGCCGGTCTGAAGGCTACAAAGAGTGTTGGCTGACAGACATGTTCACGCTGGTAGCATTACACAAATTCGGCAGGATCGTCGGGTTTAGCTCGTCTTCTGGCAACCCCGGCTGTACGTGCCGCAGTCGCAACAGCCCGTGCCACACGAGGGACGACCTCTTTGTCGAAGATACTAGGGATGATGTAGTCCTCGCTTAATGTCCCCTCCGGAATCACGTGGGCGATGGCCTGGGCTGCGGCCAACTTCATGGCCTCGTTGATTTCGCTGGCTTGGACATCAAGCGCGCCGCGGAATATTCCGGGAAACGCCAAGGCATTGTTGATCTGGTTGGGATAATCCGATCGCCCGGTCGCAAAGATCGCGGCGTGGGAGAGCCCAAGCTCCGGTGGAACTTCTGGATCTGGGTTGGCCAAGGCAAACACAATTCGATCGGGCACCATCAAGTCAAGATCCTCGGCCGTGAGCATATTGCCGACCGAAAGCCCGATAAACACATCGGCCCCTTTCAACGCGTCACGCAGCGTGCCCCTGGGCCGGTCACGAGTCAAACAGGCACGGAGATCGGTCCGGCACGCCCGAAGTTCTTCAGCCTCTCCATAGAGGATGATCCCTTCCTTGTCGCATCCCAGCAAATGGGAGGCCCCGGCCGCCAGCAAGATACGACAACAGGCTGTCCCTGCTGCGCCGAGCCCATTCACGACGATCCGAATTTGGTCAAGTTGCTTCCCCGTGACTCTGAGCGCATTAGTCAACGCCGCGAGCAGGACCACGGCCGTGCCGTGCTGGTCGTCATGCATCACTGGAATATCGAGGGTTTGTTTCAACTTCTGCTCAACTTCGAAACAGCGTGGCGCGCTGATGTCCTCCAAGTTGATTCCGCCAAACCCTGGTGAAACCCCTTGAACAATCCGCACAATCTCATCCGGGTCCTGGCTGTTCACGCAGATCGGCCAGGCATCGACTCCGGCCAGTTCCTTGAAGAGCATCACCTTGCCCTCCAAGACGGGAAGCGCCGCTTCCGGCCCAAGGTTCCCTAACCCCAGCACGGCGGATCCATCAGACACGACCGCCACACTGTTGCTCTTACTCGTAAAGGAATACACTTTGGATTTGTCTTTGGCGATCGCTTGTGAAACACGACCGACGCCTGGGGTATAGACCATCGACAGGACATTTCTGGTGCTGATCGGAAACTTACTGCCGACTCGTATCTTTCCCCCAAGATGGAGCAGAAAAATGCGATCCGAAGCGGAAACCACCGTCACATCGGGTAATTCCCCGAGACGAGCCACGACTCTTTCCCCATGCTCCTCGCTCTGCGCATCAAACGTGATGTCGCGAACCATACGGGTTTTCGTAGCGGAAACAAGATCGACGGCTCCAAGGTTAGCCTGTTCCTCAGCAAGCAGCGCCGCCACCTTGGCGAAGATACCAGGCGCGTTGGCCAACTCTAACCGGACCGTCAGTCGGTAATTAGAATAGGGGCCGATCTCTGTCATAGGACCCTCACGTTGGCTTCAGCGTATCACAACCAATTATCACGGCAAGGAGCGATTGAGGTCGCGCACGATGCGCTTCAGCGTTGGGAGTTGCCTTTAGATCCAGTTTTCCAATCGTAGCCTTGGAACGCGTCGGAACTCTCTTAGGTTGTTACTGACGAGCCGGACTCCAAGACTCAACGCATGAGCAGCGATGAGCATATCCATCGAGCCGATGGGAGTTCCTTTTGCCTCAAGTTGTTCTCGTACGTGGCCATAGGTCCAGGCTGCGACGTGATCAAAAGCGACCACCTCAAGGGGAGCGATAAACTGCTCAAGAGCATGCCGATTCTTCGTCGCATGACGACTCTTACTGACCCCGTAGGCCAATTCAGCAACTGTAATACTGGAAATACCGATGTCTCCGACCGGATAAGAGAGGAAACGTTCAAGGATAGCTGGAGGTTGTTGTTTGATGAGGTAGATACAGATGTTGGTATCCAGCATCACCTTCATGTGAAGGAAGACTTCCGCTTCTGGGCCGGAGGTTGTTGCCTGCCCCCGTCCATAAAGTCTTCTGTAAACAGGGCAAGGCTATCCACAAGCGGCTGCCATGTCTGCTTCTTCGGACGAATAACGAGCGTATTACCACGACGCTGAATTTCAACTTCGTCACCCTCCAGCTGAAATTCTCGTGGAATCCGGACCGCCTGGCTGTTACCACTCATGAAGAGTTTTGTTTTCTTTCGGGTGGCCACTGCAAGCCTCTTTCGATAGGGCAATGTATATACGTCATGATATACACTGATACGATCTCTGTCAACGGAACCGCCATCCGACAGTGACTTATGCAGCTTGCCTTATTTGCCCAACGATGGGTCCATCAACAGCCGGCGGCATGAGGCTGCAATTCATGGCGTCCACTATTGACGACCCGGGTCAGTCCAGATGCCCCCCGCTCCCTCCGCTGCATAATCGAATTGTGTGGGTATGCCCATGCCGCATCCTCCCGGGGTACCGCCCAGACGCCCACGCGCTGCGCGTTCACATCTAGGTTCACGCGGCTCACGGTCCACGGCGACTGCAGGCCTAGCAAGAACTAGGGAAGGTCTGATTAATTCACGTTTTCGATCAGCACGCTGTTCCCGAGCTGGCCACCAGGGTCAATGCGGTGGGCATCCGCTCGTCCGAGCGCCTCTGTCGGTGGCCCATGCACCGTCCGGTGGCCTACGGTCCGCCCCCCCGAGGCACATGCCCTACGTACCCCCCAACAGTCGTCGACGCGCCATATACAGATTGGCCAACCCGCAGCTGATCTGGAGCCAGTGGGTGTTCTTTGCCAGCCCGCGATAGCGGACTTTCGCCCAGCCGAAGATGCGCTTGATCACCAAGAAGGCATGTTCGACCTTTGCGCGGACTTTCGACTTCGTGCGGTTACGAGCTCGCTCCGCCTCACTCAGCGGTCGATGCCGATGCGCCTTCGCCTGAACAAAACTCTTGGCCTTGGGCGCATGCTGCCGAATCACGTCACGTTGTCCACTGTAGGCCGAGTCGCCCCACACCCGGGTCTCCTGGCCATGCAGCAGCTTCGGCAACACCTGACTGTCATGCACATTGGCGGCGGTGACGGCCACCGAATGAATCAGTTTCGTCTGGCTGTCGACGCCGATATGGGCCTTCATGCCGAAGTACCACTGGTTGCCCTTCTTGGTCTGATGCATTTCGGGGTCTCGCTCCTTCGTGCGATTCTTGGTTGAACTGGGGGCCGCAACAATGGTTGCATCCACGATCGTCCCGCGACTCACCTGCAGGCCATGTTTCGCCAGATACTCCCGAATGCGCGCAAAGAGCTGTTCCCCCAACTGGTGAGTTTCCAATAGATGACGAAACTTGCAGATCGTGGTCTCATCGGGCACGGGCTCGCGGCCCAGATCAATGCCCACAAATTGCCGCATGGTGCGTGAGTCGTAGAGCGCTTCCTCCACCGCCGGATCTGACAGATTGAACCACTGTTGCAGACAATGGAGACGCAGCATGCGTTCGACGCCCACCGGCGGACGGCCAGGGCCGTCCGCTTTGGGGTAGACCGGCTCGATCACCGCCACTAATTCCGCCCACGGCACGACCCGGTTCATCTCGTCGAGAAACCGCTCCCGGCGGGTGGGCTTCCGGTACTGCTCAAAACTCGCTTCGGCAAAGGTCTGCTGCTTCATGGCGGGCCTCCTGGTGCGTGTTCGGCCATCCATAGCATGGATCGGGAAAGGAATAAATCAGACCTTCCCTAGTAGAACGCGGTGTCTTGCATGATCGGTCCCTCATTGGCCGACCATAACCAATCGTTCACCCTACCCATGGGAAACTCGGGTGCACCTCTAATTCTACGTATCTGTATTGACTGAGATGCAGTATCGCCAGCAACGAGCTGGTTTATTCACGAACGCTGCGCGTTCACCCGTAACCGTCAGCAGGAGGCTCCATGCTCACTGGCTGCCTTCGACACGGTGCTCCGCACCTGCTCAGGGCTAGCGGATGAGCGGGGATTGTTCGGTTGCTTTCCACTTTGCTCCACCTCCGTTGACGCTCTTCTCTTCCCGATGCTAGGGTGAGTGGATGTCATCACCTACTTCTTCAGAAAAACGAAATCCTAACCGGCTCATCCACGAAACGAGCCCGTATCTGCTCCAACATGCCTACAACCCAGTGAATTGGTACCCCTGGGGGCCCGAGGCCCTGCAGCTGGCCAAGGAACAGAATCGACCCATCTTGCTCTCGATCGGCTATTCCGCTTGCCACTGGTGCCATGTAATGGAGCGGGAGTCGTTTGAGAACGAGGCGATCGCCGCGCTCATGAATAAGCATTTCATCTGCGTGAAGGTCGATCGTGAGGAGCGGCCTGATCTGGACGACATCTACATGGCTGCCACCGTCTCCATGAATCATGGGCAGGGAGGCTGGCCGATGACGGTGTTTCTGACGCCTGATCAAGAACCCTTTTTCGCGGGAACGTATTTTCCGCCTGAGGATCGATGGGGACGCCCAGGCTTCGGCTCGCTGCTCAAGAAGATCGCCGACTATTGGGACACACGTTCATCGGAGGTCCGAGCCCAGGCCAAAGAGATCACCCATCAACTCCAGGCAACCAAACGGACCTCATCTCCCATCTCCATCAGCGAGTCGGTGCTTCTTGAAGCTGTGGACCAGTTTCAGGAAGAGTTTGACGAAACCCATGGCGGGTTCGGCACCGCGCCGAAATTCCCCCCAGCTATGGGACTGTCGTTTTTACTTCGAAGCCACCGACGTTCGGGTGATCCCCGCACGCTCACGATGGTGACGAAGACTCTCGACATGATGGCGGCAGGCGGAATCTACGACCATATCGGCGGTGGCTTCGCGCGCTACTCCACCGATGCGCGGTGGCTGGTTCCTCATTTTGAAAAAATGCTCTACGACAATGCCCTGCTGGCTCGTGTCTATGTCGAAGCCTATCAAGTCACGACGAGGCCGCTCTATCGAGAGGTGGCAACCGAAATCCTCGACTATATCGAGCGGGAAATGACCGGCCCGAAAGGTGGGATCTATTCCTCCACAGACGCTGATTCCGAGGGAGTCGAAGGAAAATTCTTCGTCTGGACCGCTGATGAAGTTCAGGACGTGCTCAAGAATGACGAAGACAGTCGACGTTTCTGCGCACTCTACGACATCACGGCAGCAGGCAATTGGGAGCACAAGAACATTCCCAATCGCTTGCGGCCTATCGAAGATGTCGCCAAACAGCTCAATCTGACGACGGATGAATTGTCGGAGACCGCGTCGCGTGTCAAACCCCAGCTCTACAAGGCCAGAGCGCAGCGTATCCCGCCGGGACTGGATGACAAGGTGATCACCGCATGGAACGGTATGCTGTTATCGGCCATGGCTGAGGCTGCGCGCGTCTTTGGGGACACCCGGTATCTGGAGAACGCCACACGAACGGCCGATTATCTACTGAACAATCATGCCAAACCCGACAGCCGACTACTCCGGACCTCTCGAGCCGGTCGCGCCCATTTAGACGCCTATCTGGAAGATTATGCCTACTTGGCCGAAGGGCTGATCGATCTCTATGAAGCCGGTGCCGACGAATCCTATCTTCATGCTGCGGCGCGACTCGGTGAGTTCCTCATCACAGACTTTATGGATCAGGAACACGGCGGGTTCTTCACGACGGCCACGCAGCACGAATCACTCATTCTCCGGCACCGCGACGGGACGGACGGTGCGGTTCCAAGCCCGAACGCCGTGGCCGCGTCCGCTCTCGCGCGCCTCTCCTTCCACTTTGATCGCGATGAATGGCGGCGCGCCTCGATTTCCGCTATCCGTGCCTATGGCCGGCAAATCACTAGGTATCCGCGTGCCTTCGCCAAGAGTCTGGCGGTCCTGGATTTCCTCACCGAAGGACCGGTGGAGCTTGCCATCGTTCCTGGCAAGTCGATCGATGAGCTTCGCGCTCTCCGTACAGCAGTGGCCCAGTGCTATTTACCGAACCGCGTCGTGGCAACGGGCTTGCCCGAACAACCTTCAACCTTGCCACTCCTGAAGGACAGAACAGCCGTTTCTGGTACCGCCACGTTATACATCTGCCGGAATTACAGTTGCCGCCAACCGATCACCGATCCCCGCTTCGTCGCAGAAGCATTGACAAACGAACGTACAACCACGCTGGGCCAGGATCGGGAACCCAAACTCCTGCAGGGCACTACCCTATCTGGATCTGCTACGAGCCAAGGGACCGCCGCCTATGCGTCCCGCATGATGGCGCGCAACGGCGCATCCGGACTCACCCAGGCCTTCACCACGTTGGGCACGACAGGCCTCACGAGCACACGAGTTGGATTTGGTACCTATCGAGTCGATACACACAACAACGAATACCGTGAGGCGCTGAGGCAAGCCTTGCGAACTTCGTGCAACCTGATCGATACCTCGACCAATTACATGGATGGTGACAGCGAGCGGCTGGTGGGATCCGTGTTAAGCGAACTCGTCGCATCTGGTGAGATTCAACGAGACGAAGTGATTGTCGTCTCAAAAATCGGGTATGTGCAGGGTCAGAATCTGAAACTTGCCGAAGAAAGAGAAAAAGCCGGGCGCTCCTATCAGGAAGTCGTTAAATATGGAGATGGAATCTGGCACTGCATCCATCCGGAGTTCCTGGCCGACCAACTCGCGCTGTCACTTGACCGTCTTGGCCTGACCACACTCGATGTCTGCCTATTGCACAATCCGGAGTATTATTTCTCGGAGGCCACACATCGCGGGGACGCAGATCTGGAGAAACTTCGAACAGAATTTTATACCAGACTTGAACGTGCATTTGCCTACTTTGAAACTCAAGTCAATGAGGGCCGGCTCCGCTATTACGGCGTGTCCTCCAACACCGTCGCATCCATGAGCGATGACCCGGAGGCAACCTCGCTCGACCGCATGGTCCAAGCCGCCCAGTCCGCAGCGCAATCGGTAGGAGCGGCACGTCATCATTTTCAAGTCCTTCAGTGCCCCATGAATCTCTTTGAATCAGATGCTGCGCTGACCGCCAATACGGGACCGTCCCAATCACAAACCGTCCTGGAGTATGCCGCGCATACTAACATTGCAGTGCTGGTGAATCGACCGCTCAATGCCATGGTGGGACAGAACCGGATGCTGCGACTGGC
>JAHBWR010000001.1 GCA_019636875.1 Nitrospira sp. | reverse complement strand
GCACACAAGCGAAGTCTGCTAGGATACCCCTCCATGACGAACACAGTCAGTCAGATCCGGCGGTCTGTGATGACGCTGGCATTTCCCATCACGGTCAGCAGCTTTCTCCAGCGGGCGGAAGGCATTGTAGCAGTTTTCTTAGTCGGTGGGCTGGGAGCCACATCGATTGCAGCGGTCGGCTTGGGCCAGCTCCTCATCTTTATCGCCACCACCGTGGTGTCCGGACTGTCGGTCGGCAGCAACGTCATCGTCGCTCAGTTATGGGGGGCACGCCGACGGCAGGATGCGGGTGAAGCGGCACGACACTTTCTGTGGCTGTCCATCGGGATCTCGCTTGCGCTGGCCTCGCTGGGGATTCTTGGGAATCGCGTCCTGATGGAACAACTCGGAGCTGAGCAGGACGTCATCGCATTCGCGCTCCCCTATTCCACCTTTCTCTTTTATGTCATCCCTTGTACGGTGCTGATACAGGTCCTGTCCTCTGTACTGCAAGGCACCGGTGATACGCGCACTCCGATGTATGCCATGATCGGCGTGAACCTTCTGCATGTCGCCCTTGCCTATCCACTCATCTACGGACGATGGGGCTTCCCCGCCCTCGGTCTCATGGGAGCCGCCATCGCCGTCGGCCTTGCCGAACTGACAGGCGCCTTGTATCTGCTGATACGTTGTCGTCCGATCCTGAAACCGTCTCTACAATTTCGTGTCGATCTGATCCGGTCGATGTGGCGTGTCGGAGCCTCGGTGTCCGGAGAACGGATCGTTCAGCAAGCCGGAGTCTTTGTCTACACCAAGCTTGTCCTCCTCTACGGCACCGTGGCCTATGCCGCTCACCAAGTCGGTCTCTCGATCGAATCCTTCTCGTTTCTACCAGGATATGGGCTGGCGATCGCCGCTGCGACGATGGTGGGCCAAAGCATCGGAGCAGGAAAATATGCCAGGGCAAAGCTGGAGAACTGGGAAGCGAATCGCATCGCGATTGCCCTCATGGCCGGCATGGGTCTCATGTTTTTCGTGTTCCCTGAAGCGCTGCTTCGCGCCTTCACGACAGACGAGGCGGTGGTTGAGCTTGGAAGCCTCTTCCTAAAGATTGTGGCCCTGTTGCAAGTGCCTTTGGCCATTACGATGGTGCTAGCCGGATCCCTACGCGGCGCAGGCGACACACGTTTCATTATGGGCGCCACTGTGATCGGCATGTGGGGCATCCGCGTACCATTGGCCCTCGTTGCAGCGCTATGGGTCGGTCAGTCGGTATTGCTCATCTGGGCAGCCACGATTGCAGACTGGACAGCACGGATGGCGCTCCTCCTCTGGCGGTATCGCTCCGAACGTTGGCGGCAAATCCAGGTAATCCGTTAACGTGCCCTGGTCCCAAGCGCCGTCTCACTCAATCCATCTTGTACGAGAAATTCAATGTCGCCGGTGACGACATCGTACATTGCCCCGGCAATCGCAATTCGCCCCTCCCGGACCAAATTGTCGAGCGTCGAACTCTGTTGGCGTATCGCTTTGACCACGTGCAACACATTTTCTCTGGCCACGGCGTCCGCGAGGGCGACCGGATCCATGGATGTGGCCTCACCCTTTGTCCGGGCAATGACTTCCCACGCTGAAGGTTGGATCTCGCTGACGATCGAATCGAGATGTTGACAACCAGTCTCCTCAGCAACTGCCTGGTGCGAATCCAGAAGTTTCACCGAAGCGGACACAGCGCCGCAGCGCGTATGACCAATCACGACAAGGAGCTTCGCCCCCGCGACAGCACAACCATATTCTGCGCCAGCCAACACCTTGGGACTTATGACGTTCCCGGCAATACGAATGCTAAAGACATCCCCCAAACCAAGATCAAACATCAATTCCACCGGCGTTCGAGAATCAATGCAACTGAGTGCCACCGCCAAGGGATGTTGTCCTCCTGCTGTCGCGCGGACCTGTCGGTGGAAGTCTCTGGTGAGGTGACGCCCCTTGCGAACTCGTTCATGGCCGTCTTTCAGAATTTGTAAGACTTGTTGCGGGGCCATGGCTTGTTGAAGTTCGCGGGTCGAGTGATCGATATATTGAATCTGGTCGTGAAAGCCATACTCAGCTCGAAAGCCTACCAGACTCACCGTCACACCATGAGCCGGTCCCGTCTGTTCCTTAAAGTCCCGAATAAGGTCAAGCACATCAGGGTCTATGTAATCCGTACTCCCTGCATCGAGTAGAACGTGCCCCTTGCGAGGCACATCGTTCAGGACTTGAAAAAGTGTGGCCCGGTTCAGGAAACTGACCTGGTTGGCGAGTTGGATTCGCACCACATCGCCGCCAAGATGTTGTTCGACAGTGCGATAGACTGGACGACGCATATTGCTGTTGAGGATAAATCCGATTGCGACAGCAAGACCGATCACGATACCGATCAACAAATCCGTGAACACGATGGCTGCCACGGTAGCCGCAAACGGAATAAATTGATAACGTCCCTCGCTCCACATCTGCTTCACGAGGGCAGGACTGGCCAACTTGACGCCGGTCATCAACAAGATCGCTGCGAGGCAGGACAAGGGAATCAGGTTCAGATACATCGGGATAAGCGGAACACTGATCAGAAGCAATACACCGTGCACCAGCGTCGCCAGTTTGGTTTTTCCACCGCTAGTGACATTGACAGAGCTTCGGATGATCACCGAGGTGACCGGTAGCCCTCCGATCAATCCACAGGTCACGTTCCCGATGCCTTGCGCCACGAGTTCCTGGCTCGGCGGCGACGTCCGCTGCTGGGGATCGAGTCGATCAACCGCTTGCAGATTCAACAGTGTTTCTAAAGAGGCAACAATAGCAATCGTGAGTCCGGCGATGTAGACAGCCGGATTAGTCCATTGGGTGTAGTCGGGTAACTCCAGCAACCCGATGAATGCTCCCATTCCGTCGGCTATCGGAACCTGGACAAGATGGCTCACACCAATCCGCCAAGGTTCCCCCAATTGCTCAAACCACAGGCCCAGACCAACACCGACGAGCACCACAACGAGCGGAGCCGGTAGGACGGAGTCTTTCAAAGGTTTCCATGCACCCCAGAGGACGAGCAGCACGAGGGATAAGAATCCAATTAAGGAAGCTCCCAAGTGAAAATCACCAAAGATGCTGAGGAGTTCAGAAAACGTCGTTTCAAAGTCCGGTTGGAAGAAGGCCATATCTCCTTCCGGATCAGGATCATGGCCAAGCAGATGCGGAATCTGTTTCAAGATCAGAATAATACCGATTGCAGCCAACAACCCTTTGATGACACTCGATGGGAAAAAGGCAGCAATGAACCCTCCTTTGGCCAAACCCAAACCGATTTGGATGATACCAGCGAGAACCACTGCCATGAGAAAGGCTGAAAATGAGCCGAGCGAGTAGATTTCTGCCGCGACGACGGCCGACAACCCGGCAGCCGGACCACTCACACTGGTGTGAGAACCGCTGAACAGGCCTACGATGATACCACCGACAATCCCCGCCAATAATCCCGACATCAGCGGCGCATCGGAGGCCAGTGCAATCCCGAGACAGAGGGGTAACGCCACAACGAAGACAACGAGACCTGCCTTGATGTCGGCAAGGAACGAGCCTGGGGATATGCCATTGGCCACATGCATAATAGACGTGATTCTATTGTACCCGATCGGACGGTTAGGACGCCTCTATGGGACTGAGAACGTGTAGGGGGAAGGCCAAACAAATTCAGGTCATTCGCTGGTCGGACCAGGCAAAAGCAGCACCGAAACACATGCCGGCGACAGCCGACTGGATAAACATATCTTCCGCATGAATCGCCATCGCCCACCAGACGACGGCAGCCAGCAGTCCCGCGACCGCACCCAGCACAATCCTTCCACCTGCTAGTCGAAGCCAGTCGGTGAACAGTACCCAGGCTGCCATATACACGGCGCCGGCTACTGCCGACGCCCAGAGGTACATGAGCTCACGGTCCATAAACCAAACCTGGACCACTCCGGCAAGCGTACCCAAAATGACGCCCACGACCACTCGCTTAATCAGAGTAGCGTAGTGAAACGAGAGATCACTCACTGTATCCTCCTGACTTTGGATCTTTGGTACCTAGTGGTTACTGATGATCTGACCTTCACCGTTGGGTTCTAACCGAACGTCGACCGAATGACCGGACGGTTGGCATCGGTATTGCGCGACCTGAGGATCATCACCGTCAAGAACCGTGCAACTGGGTTCATCCTCTTTTGCATCTCCGGGCTCATATTTAAATCGTACCGATACCAATTCTCCATTGAGCTGATGGACGGTATGGATCGCATAGGAAGATGCTGGGATGATGCGTGAGACCCATCCACGACTCATGTGCTCAGTCTCTCGTAATTTCTGGTAGGTCTCATAATAGGACTCAACGGTCTGGGCCGAGTCCACAAGCCACACGGCGCCCATCAATATCAGCATGGATCCCACAATGAAGAGGCCAATCTTTTTCATGGCTCAACGCAAGCAGTCGCCTGCATCCCTTCAACTCTGCGAGGGTCCTGGTGGACATGTCGTCTGCCTCGTATCTCGACCAGGGCCTCTCGTGATTTCGACCCGTGCCACATTCTTCACATTGGCACAAAGATCCCCAAGGCCCGGTGTCACCAGACGGAACGGGCCACCTTTGGTGTCCGGCAAGGCGCCTCCATCCAGTTCATAGACCAGCACACCGTACTCCTTTGCTTGTTGAAGCGTGAGACAGGCAGAATACTTTCCATCCGAGGAATGGACGGCGATATGGTCTGCTTCAATTGACAATGCCGGGACATCCAGCAAGCCTTTCAACCGAATCCCCCGTCCCTGCATGCCAGGCATGACCGTTGATACATCGACCTGATGCTCTTCCGGTAAGGTTGCAATTGCTGCACGATCGAATGAAACCGGTTGCACGACCGCGCCTTCGATCCGGATTGTGCCAGGACCGACTCGCTCCTTCTCTGTGATCGTCTTGATCATCACGGTGAGCGCTTCGTTCACCGGTGTTGGAATGCCCAGCTTCCGCCCCTGCTCGACAACGAAGCCGTTAAGGTACTCGATTTCCGTCGGCCGTCCTGCCTTCCAATCGTCATACATGGAGGTATGAATATCCCGAATCTCCTGAGACGCCTTCACAACGCGGTCCGCCATATCCGCTGGTAACGGCACCTTGAGCGTTGCCGCCACGGCGGCGACTTCACCGACGATTTGTCGAATCACACCCATCATCTCCGCATGATCGAGGGCCTTGGCGACACGATCGTCGATGAGGACCGTCATCGGATTAAAGACGCAGTTCCAGCACATCTTTTCCCATTTAGCTCGGCGGATATCCTTCGATAACTGGCAAGGAATGCCGGCGGAACTAAACATCTCGCGAATCTTGAGCACGCGCTCGCTCTCCATCCCCATTAATTCGCCGATAGCGATCGCCCCTTTCTTGTAGTGGTCGATAACTCCCGGCGCAGCAATCTTCGAATAGATGTAGGCCACTCCCCCAACCACACAATCGCGATGCAGTCGAGCCAGAATTCGGTCTTCAGTATCGATGCCGTTCTGCAACGTCAGAATCACGGTATCGCCCGTAAGAACCGGTTCAAGTTGATCCATCACATGATCGAGATCGTACGCTTTGACGCCAAGAATAATGAGGTCCGGTTTAGGCAACTCCTGTGGATCCGACGCCACTCGTGGTCGGACCGTGAACGACCCACCGGCACTGCGAATGGTCAGCCCGTTCCGGTTCACGGCATCACATGTTCTGGGCCTGAGAAGAAGTGACACATTTGGATTATTCTTTGCCAAGTGGGCTCCGAAGAATCCCCCGACTGAGCCAGCACCCACCACCAGGATCTGCTTCATAAACTTTCCCCGTTCCGTTGCACTGAAAGAATCGGTACTATAGCATGCACCGTCAGCAAGACGCAGCCACTCCTCTATCGGACATCCTCTATGGCATCAGGATCGGACCTATCTCGACTCAAGGAACAGGTGGCCTCAGCCACCGACATCGTCGTCCTGACCGGAGCCGGCATTTCAGCAGACAGTGGCGTACCGACCTTCCGTGGAAAGGATGGATTGTGGCGAAATTTTCGAGCGGAAGATCTCGCAACTCCAGAAGCCTTCGAGCGGGACCCTCGGCTCGTCTGGGAATGGTACAACTGGCGACGAGAACTGATCGCCGCCAAGCGACCCAATCCAGCGCATCATACAATTGTTGAACTGGAGCAGCGATGCCGGCATTTCTGGCTGATCACTCAAAATGTGGATGGGCTACATAGAGACGCGGGCTCGCAGAAGCTCTCTGAAATTCACGGCAACATTTGGATGGTACGCTGCACCGTCTGTTGCCACGTGTTTGAGAACCGCGATGTCCCCGTACAGATCCCGCCGAAGTGCCATGACTGTGGTGGCCTATTGCGACCCCATATCGTGTGGTTTGGAGAATCGCTGGCGGATGAGGACCTTCGACGAAGTTATGCAGCCCTTCGCTCATGCAATCTGTGCCTGATCATTGGCACATCCGGGCTCGTGTATCCAGCTGCAGGATTCGCCTCAGTTGCGAAAGAATTTGGCGCATTCGTGGCAGAGATCAATCTGGATTCGACATCACAATCACCACTAGTCGACGTGTCACTACTAGGCCGTGCCAAAGACATCGTCCCGTTACTACTCGATCCGATCCAGTAAGGGGATCACCTCCTCCAAGCTTTTAAGGATGGGAACGTCGGCCTGTTTCAAGGTTGCACCTCGGTCCAAGAGAGCTGTGTGCAGACCTGCTTTCCGTGCACCCTCCACATCCTCTCGCAGACTATCCCCGACGTGCAACGCCTCTTCCGGATCGATGGCATGCTTCTCCAACGCGATGCGAAAAATCTGCTGAGCCGGTTTCGCCGCATGCGTCAGACTGGAGATCGTCACGGTGTCGAAGCTGTCCGCAATACCCAACCCTCGCATCACTGTGAATAAACGGGAGTCAAAATTTGAGATGATGCCAAGCTCGAACCCCTGTGCCTTGAGCCGAGCCAACGTGGAAACCGTTTCTGGAAACAGGCACCAGGCGCGATGATCCTCGAACGCGCGGAAGACCTGATCAAAGAAATCGTCGAACCGTTCGAACATTCCCACCCGATAAAAGACGTTGTGCACGATATCGAACCACCAGAGTCGTTCGCTCTGTTTGATCTGTGCCGGTTCGGTCACGGCAAACACAGGAGGCGGCGCTTCGCGGAACGCACGGCGAAAAGCCTGGGCGATCTCTGTCACCGAGTCCGGTTTGTGGTGAAACCCAAATTGCACGGCATGGTGAAGATACAGCTCTGCCACTGAGCCCTGCACATGAAACAGAGTGTCGGCAGCGTCAAAAAAAACGACACGAATTGAATTCGTCATACCCGTCAACTATGGCCTTTGGAATCGGCTTGCTTTTGCATACAAATATGCCATGATTACAATCACCTATCGATGGTTTTCTTGACAAAGAATACCCCCCTTGCTAGCTTCGAGGAAACAAAAAAATACGGAGATTTCATGCCATCACCGATCTTTGTTGTGGATAGTAGCCCAGCCGTCAGACGGATGGTGGAACAGATTTCTTCTCCAGAAGGATTCGAGGTCGTTGGATTTCAGGATGGGCCAGCCGCTATCGAGGCCGCTCGCCAACATGCCCCCTCACTCATCGTCGCAGACTATCATCTCGACAATATGACGTTTTCAGGGTTCTGCAAAGAGATCAATAAGCTCGACAACCTGTCTGAAACGTTCCTTATTTCACTGATCAATCCGGCTGATCATCCCGACGAAAACCATCTGCGCACTCTCGGAGTAAAGGCCTTTTTGAAAAAACCCTTTCAGCCAGACGATCTGTTGGAGGTACTTAAGTCTCTTCAGAAGAGTCCGGCTGAAGCCTCGAGTGAGAAGGGTCTCAAGCGGCGTGCCTGGCCTCCGACATCCACCTCGACGGATAGTGATTCTGAAGAGTCGAACGATCCTATCCTACCCAGCCAGGGCCCTGAAGAGATGCACACTCAACAGAGCCCCACGGCGATGATCCCACCGGTGTCCCTCGCAGGGCCGGACGATTCAATGAAGGGTCTGTTCGATCAGCTTCTGCAGTCTATGACTAAACGGAGTGAGCAGCGTCTCGCCGACCTGCTCCCGCAAATGATCGACACAAAACTTAGCACGCATGTGCGGCCGATCGTCACAAAGGAAATGCAGGAGCAACTCGGGAATATCCTCTCGCAGGAGTATCTCACGTCGATTATTCAACCGTTGATCACTCAGGCCTTACCCTCCCTCGTCAAGCAAGAGCTCACTAATTGCCAAGCGCTTATCCAGCAGACAGTGGCTGATCTCGCCAAACCATTGATCGTAGAGAGTATGGACCGCCTTGTACGGGAACAGGTCGAATCTGGAGTCCAGGAATCCTTGCCGGCAGTCGTCAGAGAACAGGTGGGAACAATTGATCAGGTAGTCAAAGAGGAGGTTCAGCAGACAGTTTCAAAACAATTGCCCACACTAGCGGAGGAGCTGATACGGGCAACTGCCAATGACCGTGTCGAACAGGCTGTGCTGCGGATTGTCCCCGATGTCGCGGAGCGACAGATCAAGGCTGAACTCAAACGCCTGATCGAGACCGAAGAAGCATCACATCCCTCTGCGGCCTAACTTTTCTTTCCTCGCTTCCCTCTTCGAGCCTTGGCGAGCGCCTTCACCCTTTTCACATTCTTCCGATGTTTCTTCCTCGTTTTTCTATCTTTCTCTCGACCTCGTGCCATGATCCTCCCTGCAGTGAAATATGACTGTTGATCCGAAGTTCGGGCGTTTGTATAGCATATGCTTCTTCAGGTCACAAGCTGGGACTCCTACCATTTTCTGATCAACACAGACGTGGTAAGATGCCGACCGTTTTCTTGAACGGCGGAGGATGATGCCTTTTCAACTAGACAAGACCTACGACCCCACCACTGTCGAAGCGCGATGGTCACAAGAATGGATCGCGCGTGGATACTTTCAGACGTCACCGGAACGCCCGGGCCAACCCTACTGCATTGTGATTCCTCCACCTAATGTCACGGGCTCCCTCCATGTCGGACACGCCCTGAACCATTCTCTACAAGACATCCTGATCCGGTGGCGGCGCATGCAAGGTCGAAATACCCTCTGGCTACCGGGAACAGATCATGCCGGCATCGCTACGCAAAACGTGGTTGAGAAACAGGTGACGGCCGAAGGCGGATCTCGAGAGTCACTCGGGCGCGAACGGTTTATTGAACGGGTGTGGCAGTGGAAGGCGACGTCGGGCAACACGATCGTCAATCAACAGAAACAGTTGGGCGAGTCCTGCGACTGGGAGCGTCTCCGCTTCACGATGGACGAGGGGTTATCAAAAGCCGTGCTGGAAGTATTCGTTCGCCTCTATCAGGATGGATTGATCTACAGAGGTGAACGACTCATCAATTGGTGCCCACGCTGTCTGACGGCCTTATCTGATATCGAGGTAGAACATGAGGATGCCAAAGGCAAGCTCTACTCAATCCAGTATCCACTGGCAGACGATCCGTCAACGCAACTCACCGTCGCTACGACGAGACCTGAAACATTACTGGGTGATACGGCCGTGGCCGTTCATCCTGAGGACGATCGCTTCAAGCATCTCATCGGCAAGCGTGTACGCCTTCCGTTGACCAACCGCACAATCCCGATCGTGGGCGATGGGATTCTCGTGGATCGCGAGTTTGGTACCGGCGCGGTCAAGATCACTCCAGCCCATGATTTCAATGACTACGAAGCGGGCGAGCGGCATGCGCTGGCACGGCTCGCAATCCTTGACCATCACGCGGTGCTCGACGCAACGAAGATGAGGCAGGCAGCGGTGGATCAACCCGTCATAGAGCTACTCCAGCGGCTCCCCGTTTCAAAGGCCAGACCAAAGGTGGAAGAGCTCCTCAAAGAACGCGGACTCCTTGAGAAGGTCGAAGATCATAAAATGGCGGTGGGAAAATGTTACCGCTGCAAGACCGTGGTCGAACCCTATCTTTCTCCGCAATGGTTCGTGAACATCAAGCCGCTCGCAGAGCCTGCCATCAAGGCAGTTGAGGACGGGCGCATTCGAATCATTCCCGAAGGCTGGACAAATAACTACTTGGGCTGGATGCGTGACATCAAAGACTGGTGTATCTCCCGCCAGATCTGGTGGGGACATCAGATTCCTGCGTGGTACTGCCTTAGCTGCAATGCTGAACATATCGTCCGCAATGGTGATCGGATCACGATCTTGCAAGGCGCCTCCCCGATCGTGTCAAAAACTATTCCCGTGGGATGTCCCTCGTGTGGCAAGAACGAACTCTATCGCGACCCCGATGTCCTCGATACCTGGTTTTCATCTGCACTCTGGCCGTTCTCCACATTAGGGTGGCCAGAAGAGACACAGGAACTTAACTCCTACTACCCAACCTCTGTACTGGTGACCGGACTCGACATTCTGTTCTTCTGGGTCGCCAGGATGATTATGATGGGCTTGAAGTTCATGGGCGATGTGCCCTTCCGCGATGTCTACATTCACGCCCTGGTCCGTGACGCTGAAGGCAAGAAAATGAGCAAGTCAAAAGGGAATGTCATCGACCCGCTCCATGTCATGAATGAGTTTGGGACCGATGCGCTCCGGTTCACACTCGCCTCGATGGCCTCACCTGGTCGAGATGTGAAGCTAGCGGAAGAACGGATCGAAGGGTATCGAAACTTTGCCAATAAGATTTGGAATGCGGCGAGATTTGCTCACATGTACCTCGACGGCCCGCAGTCTCCCCTCCCCGTCTCTCAGCGGACCGTTCCGGATCGTTGGATTCTTAGTCGACTGAACCATACCATCAAGGTGGTGACGGCGGAATTAGAGGGATATCGCTTTGACCGAGCCTCAAACGCCCTCTATCATTTCATCTGGCACGAGTTCTGTGATTGGTATCTGGAGCTCATCAAGCCGGTCCTCCAGGCTGCTGATCACCCGGATGGGCCAGCAACAAGGACGACGCTGATAGAAACCATGGAAACGACGATGCGCCTGCTGCATCCGTTCATGCCCTTCATCACGGAAGAGCTCTGGCAGACGTTTCCGCATCAAGGCCACAGTATCGTGATCCAATCCTACCCCATGGAAGAACCATCTTGGGATTCATCCGAGGCCGAGCAACTGTTTGCTCTCATGGAGCAAACGGTCAACTTGGCTCGGACTGGTCGGGTACTCCTCAATTATCCGCCTGGCCAACAGATCACATGCTACCTGTCGCATGAAGAGACGACAAAACAGAATCTTCTCAACCTGGTCCTGCCCCATGCCGCTCATCTGAGTCGAGGGACGTGTAAGAATATCGCCCATTCAAGCTGGCCAGCACACCAACTCCTCACATTGGTCACCGACGGCCTCTCCGTCGGAATCGAGGTGTCCGGTGAGGTAGACCTGCAAAAAGCGCTCGATCGTTTGGACAAACAAATCTCCGAAGTGGAGCGAGAAACACAGCGCCTCAGTGGTAAGCTGAACAATCCTGACTTCGTCTCCAAAGCTCCTCCTGAAGTTATTACCGACCATCAAGACCGCCTTCGTTCGCTCGCGCAAGATACCAACATGTTGATCAGCAGTGAGCGGCAATTGCGATCCATGCTCGGGCTCAATCAATCGTGAAGCTTCCAACAGCAGAAGTCCGTCGAACCGTACGCCTGGGGCTTGAAGAAGACGTGGCACAAGGAGATGCCACAACAGCCGCCCTCTTTTCGTCTTCAGTCTCTGCCCAGGCTACCATCATTGCACAGCAACCGTTGATCGTGGCAGGAATGGCGGCGGCAGTTCAGACCTTTCTGCTCGTCGATCCTTCTCTTCAATTGTCGGTGTGTACGAGGGACGGCGACCGGGCCAAAAATGGGCAGACGCTCCTACAGATCGAGGGTGATGGCCGGTCGATTCTCCGAGCAGAGCGGGTTGCATTGAACTTTCTTCAACACCTGTCTGGGATCGCCACACTGACCGACCATTTCTGTCGGGCCGTGCGTGGCTATCCCGTCAGCATTCTTGATACGAGAAAAACCCTCCCTGGTTGGCGTGCGCTTCAGAAATGGGCCGTCGCACTCGGTGGAGGGATTAATCACCGCCAATCACTGAGCGACGGCATTCTTATCAAAGACAACCACCTCGCTCTTTTCAAGAAGTCGCGACGTCCGGTTGAACAAGCTTGTCGATTAGCACGCAGAAATCGACTCACTCACCTTCCGATCATCGTGGAGGTTGAGTCGCTCGCCGAGGTCCATCAGGCTCTAGCAGGAAAACCAGATATCGTCCTGTTAGACAATATGACGCCGAACATGGTCAAACGTGCTGTCGGCATCATCAAGAACAGGGCACAGGTCGAGGTGTCGGGTGGGATTACGCTCAAGAACGTCAGAGCCATGGCTGCAGCCGGTGCCGATCGCATTTCAATCGGAGCCCTCACCCATTCGGCTCCAGCGGCGGCCGTCAGTCTGATTCTTTCTCTTGCTCAGCGCTCGCGCGGTCGACCCTCCTAACCCATGGCTTCCTCTCTTCCTCTCAACGTCGACGAGATTCGCACCACTCTCGCAACCGCGTCACTTGGTCACCCCCTGTACCTCTACCGAGATCTCCCCTCGACAAATAGGGAGGCCTTCAGGTTGGCACAAAACGGAGCTGCTCACGGCACGGTGGTGCTTGCCGAATACCAGTCCGGTGGATACGGCCGCCATGGGCGACCTTGGTTTTCGCCGCCTGGGCTGAATCTCTATTGCTCCGTTATTATCCGCGGAATGGGACTCAAAACATCCCTTGCGCAGTGGCTATCCTGGACCCCCCTCGTCAGCGCACTGGCCACCGTTGAAGCCGTTCAACAAGTCACCTCGGTCTCGCTGACACTCAAGTGGCCCAATGATCTCCTTTTGCTCCAGCGAAAAGTCGGCGGGATTCTCTGTGAAAGTCTGTTCCAGACGCCGGCTGACCCAGCCATCATCATTGGCATTGGGCTCAACGTGAATGTTGCGCGGGAGGATTTTCCGGAGGACCTACTTCCACTCGCGGCATCATTGGCCGAAACGTCCAAGCAACCGATTGACCGCAATCGCCTGTTCGCACAACTATTGCTGGAACTTGAACATTGTCTGATCGAACTGCAGTCTCATGGATCGCCTCGATTGCGACAAGCTTACATAGCTCGTTGTGCCACACTCGGCCGTCAGGTTCGAGTCCAGTTCACGAGTCATGACCAGGTCACCGGGATTGCGGAAGGCCTCTCGGCCGATGGGGCACTGCAGATACGAACCCAGCCAGTCCATTCCTCCTCACACCAGATGCCCTTACTCGATGTTCGTGCCGCTGACGTGATTCATCTCCGGGAGTAGCGAAACAGCCCTACCCCGAGTACAATGCCCCTATGTTGCTTGCCGTCGATATCGGGAACACCAATATCGTTGCTGGAATTTTTGATGAGGCCCGTCTTCTCACCCACTGGCGCCTGGCCAGCGACCCAAAGACCACAGCCGATGAGTATGGGGTGCTCTGTCTCAGTATCATGGCCAGGGACGGCCATGTCCCCGAACGGATTACGGGCGCGATTATTTCAAGCGTCGTTCCGGCCCTTACGGAAACCTTCGAATCGATGATCGAGCGGGCCTTTCATCGTACCCCGATCATCGTCTCATCCGAATCGGATACCGGTCTGACACTCAATTATCTGAATCCCAGGGAGATCGGGAGCGATCGCATCGTGAACGCCGCAGCGGCCTACCACAAATTTCGGCGCGATCTCATCATCGTTGATTTTGGGACCGCAACCACGTTTTGCGCAGTGACCCATGCTGGTGAGTATCTGGGAGGCGTCATCGCTCCAGGTTTGGGGATTTCGGCAGACGCATTATTCACCCGTGCTGCAAAATTAAGTAAGGTTGAACTCAGCCGACCCAAGACCGTCATCGGAATCGATACAGCCAGCAGTATTCAGGCGGGGCTTGTGTTTGGTTATGCGGGTCTCGTCGATGCCCTCATCCAACGCATGGAATTGGAGATGGGACGCCGTTCCTATGTGATCGCCACGGGGGGGCTGGCTTCAGTGATTGCACCTGAGGCGCGATCGATTCAACACATCGAACCATTTTTGACCTTGGAAGGGCTCGAACTTCTCCATCGCCGCGCCCGCGGTACGGACGTCCGTCCGTTGGTGTGATTTTTTGTCCTTTGATGCATTTTATTTTCCCCTCGTAGGTTGACTTCGCCTCTGCCATGGATATCTCACCCCCTGTATAGGTATTAAGATGACTGAACCAGAAGACGAAGAAAATAAAAACACCAATACAATCAATAACTTGGAAGAATCTTCCTCAAACAATGAGACAGGAAACTCGTCTCACGCGTCTCCTGATGAGGAGGCTGCCGTCAAATCTGAGGAGTATCAATCGCTCAACAACAAGTACCTCCGGTTGGCTGCGGAATTTGATAACTACAAGCGGCTAAGTCAGCGCGATCAACGCGATCAGATTCGATTTGGAAACGAACAGCTTCTCAAAGAGCTTTTGCCTGTTGTCGATAACATGGAGCGGGCGATCAAGGCGGCTCGAACAAACGGAGGCGGTGATTCTGCGTTGGTTCAGGGCGTAGAGCTCACGCTCAAGCAACTGTCTGGCGTCCTCGCGAAGTTTGGCGTCCAGGCGATCGACAGCGCCGGTCAGGATTTTGATCCAAGCGCCCATCAAGCCGTTTCGTACGGACCTTCCGACGACGTACCGGCTAATAAAGTCTTGGACGAGTTTCAAAAAGGCTACCGCCTGCATGACAGAATTTTACGGGCTGCAATGGTCAGTGTATCGTCGGGCCCGGCTCAAGCCAACGAACATGATGCAACGACGAACTGAGCGTAGACCGTCGTCGTTCTGGAGAAGGAAGGAGTTCACCAATGGGTAAAGTCATCGGTATCGATCTTGGGACCACCAATTCTTGCGTGGCGATCATGAGCGGCGGAGACCCCGTTGTGATCGCCAATGCCGAAGGGAGCCGAACTACTCCTTCCGTCGTTGCAATTACTGATAAAAGTGAACGATTAGTCGGTCAAATCGCCAAACGACAAGCGATCACCAACCCCGAAAACACGATTTTCTCGGTCAAGCGGTTGATGGGACGCAAGTTCAAGAGCCGTGAAGTGCAAGAAGCCCTGAAACGTCTTCCCTACAAAGTGGTTGAAGCCGACAACGGCGATGCGCACGTTGAGTTGCGCGGGAAAAGCTATAGTCCGCCTGAGATCTCGGCCATGATCCTCCAGAAGATGCGGCAGACGGCAGAAGACTATCTTGGTGAGAAGGTCACAGAGGCCGTTGTTACGGTCCCTGCTTATTTCGATGACAGCCAGCGTCAGGCGACAAAAGATGCCGGACAGATCGCCGGTCTGAACGTGCTCCGTATCATCAACGAACCGACCGCGGCCTCCCTCGCCTACGGCCTAGACAAGAAAAAGGACGAGCGGATTGCGGTATACGACTTGGGCGGCGGCACGTTCGATATCTCCGTCCTGGAGATCGGCGAAGGCGTCTTTGAGGTGAAGTCGACCAACGGTGATACGTACCTCGGAGGAGATGATTTCGATTTGCGTGTGATGGATTGGCTGGTCGATGAATTCAAGAAAGACCAAGGCATCGATCTACGGAAAGATCGGATGGCCCTCCAACGACTTAAAGAATCAGCTGAGCGTGCCAAGATCGAACTCTCATCGTCTCAGGAGACGGAGATCAACCTACCGTTCATTACCGCTGACGCCAGCGGCCCCAAACATATGGTCATTAAGCTGACTCGGGCCAAGCTTGAACAGCTCGTAGACGACCTGATCCAGCGGACCATCGAACCATGTCGCAAGGCCCTTGCCGATGCGGATGTCTCGGCGAAAGACATTCAAGAGATTGTGTTGGTCGGTGGGATGACTCGCATGCCTAAGGTCATCCAAGTCGTCAAGGAATTCTTCGGGAAAGAACCGCATCGTGGGGTCAACCCCGATGAAGTCGTCGCCATTGGCGCCGGCATCCAAGGCGGAGTACTCAAAGGCGAAGTGAAGGACGTGCTTCTCCTTGATGTCACGCCATTGTCCTTGGGTATCGAAACATTGGGTGGCGTGTTCACCAAGCTCATCGAGCGGAATACGACGGTTCCAACCAAGAAGAGTCAGGTGTTTTCAACGGCAGCAGATAACCAAACGGCCGTCACAATCCGAGTCTTCCAGGGTGAACGGGAAATGGCCAATGACAACAAACTGCTCGGACAGTTCGATTTAGTCGGTATTCCACCGGCGCCTCGGGGCATGCCTCAAATCGAAGTCACCTTCGATATCGACGCCAATGGGATCGTACACGTGTCGGCCAAGGATTTGGCGACGCAGAAAGAGCAATCCATCAAAATCACGGCTTCCAGCGGTTTAAGCAAGGAGGAAGTCGAAAAGCTTGTTCGGGATGCGCAGTCGCACACGGAAGACGACAAGAAACGCCGGAAGCTCGCGGAAGCGAAGAACCAAGCCGATAATCTCGTCTATCAAACGGAGAAGAACCTCTCTGAATATGGGGATAAAGTCTCTGCCGATGAAAAGACAAAAATTCAGGATGCCGTTGCTGCGGTAAAAAAGGCCTTGGAGGGCACCGACGCCGAAGTGATCGAATCTGCAACTCAGACACTCATGACCGCCTCGCACAAATTGGCCGAAGAGATGTATAAGAAAGCCGCCACATCTGCCGGTCCGCAGCCCGGGGCAACGGCTGATGCCGGAACCGGATCCGATGAGGCGAAGCCCGACGAAAAAGTCGTAGACGCAGAATTTGAAGAAGTAGACAAAGATAAAAAATAGCCTAGAATAACGACTCAGACAGACCGAGCTCCGATACGCTTCGAACCTCGGTCTTTTCAACCTATAAAGACTCAATGGCTTCTGTGTCAAAACGCGATTACTATGACATCCTCGGTGTCGATCGGAACGCCTCCGAGGATGATCTAAAGAAGGCTTACCGCAAACTGGCACGTCAGCACCATCCTGATCTTCAAACCGGCGACCACCAGAAAAAGGCTGCTGAAGAAAAGTTCAAAGAAATCAACGAAGCCTACGAAACGCTCAGCGATCAAGAGAAGCGAAAACGGTATGACATGTTCGGTCATGCCGGTGCGCAACAGGGAGGAGGCGGTTTCGATGGCTTTGACTTCGGTCGAGGCGGATTTGGAGATGTCTTTAACGACATTTTTGAGGACTTTTTCAGCCAAACCCGTGGCGGAGGGGGCACTCGAGCCGAGCGAGGAAACGACCTTCAGTATAATCTCGAAATCACATTTGAAGAAGCCGTCTATGGCAAAGAAGCGAAACTCAAGATTCCACGCTGGGAAGTTTGTGTAGACTGTAAAGGTACCGGAGCCAAGTCAGCTGCGGCGATTAAGGCCTGCGCCAGCTGTAAAGGCGCCGGGCAACTTCGGTTTCAACAAGGGTTCTTCAGCGTCAGTCGCCCATGTGGACAGTGCGAAGGGACTGGCCGTATCGTGACGGACCCTTGTACCACATGCCAGGGCCGCCAGCGGGTCTACAAAGAACGCACGATCGCCGTGCATATTCCAGCCGGCATCGAAACCGGTATGCGCCTTCGTCTCTCGAACGAAGGCGAGCACGGCCAAAATAATGGACCCGCCGGCGATCTCTATGTGGCCATTACCGTCAAGCCTCATTCGATCTTTCAGCGAAAAGGTCTCGATATCTCCTGCGATGTTCCAGTCAATCTCGTGACAGCTGTGCTCGGTGGGAAAGTCGAAGTTCCGACTCTCAAAGGAAATACCGTCATTAAAGTACCTCCCGGCACCCAGCATGACAAGGTCCTCCGCATCAAAGGGCTCGGCATTCCCAGTCTGAAGGGAGGGGGAACCGGTGACCAGATTTATACGATCAAGGTCCAAATTCCAACCAAATTGACCGCCCGACAAAAAGAGTTGCTGATGGAGTATGCCAAGGAAAGCGGTATGACGATGGAAACCAACGGCGACGGCTTCTTCGATAAGATGAAGACCTTCTTCGAATAATCTTCCCCTCTCAGTTCCCTACCGTCCACATGCCTATATTTTTCGTAGCCCAGGCGTGCATCGCACCGCCAACCATCTCCATTACTGGTGATCTTCTGCCTCACCTCCGAGACAGTCTCCGTGTCACAAAGGGCGAAACCCTCTGGTTCGGAAATGGAGAAGGAACCAGATTCAAGGCCGAGATCACCGATATTTCGAAACGAGCCATTACCGCGCATATTGTCGAAACAATTCAGGAGCCAGCACGCCGCACTCCCCGCCTGATCCTCGGCGAATCGCTGCTCAAGGGCGAAAAGATGGACTGGGTCGTTCAAAAAGTCACCGAACTCGGCGTCAGCAAGATCATACCGATTGAAAGCCGGCACAGTATCATACAACTGAAAGCCGATCGCGTGGACCACCAACTCGCCCGCTGGCGACGGATCGCTCTGGAAGCCGCGCAGCAATCTGAACAATGGCATGTACCGGAGATTGCCACACCACGATCCCTCTCTGACCTTTTAGCCGACCATGCGAGCAGGAGCACGATCCTCATGCTCGCCGAACGCGAGGAAGGGAAAAGTCTTCAAACGGTTCGACTACCGCAAGGCACAGACGCATCCGTGCTGGCCTTGGTCGGACCGGAGGGCGGCTGGAGCAAGGAGGAAAAGGAGGTCGCCCTGCAGGCAGGAGTCGAAAGAATCAGCCTCGGTCATCCCATCTTGAGATCCGAAACGGCCGCCATGGCTACTGTCAGCATTCTCCAATCACGTCTTGGGGGGCTCGGGTAGAGAGGTAATCGAGTGTTAGCGGGTAGGTTGCAGCTGAACAATAGTTCCGTTCTCACCGCTTGCCCAGCCGGCGGTGGAATCAGGGAAACTGAGCCCAAATAAGGAATGGGGAGTGATGGATTGCCCCTCGCTCCACGTCAGGCCAGCGTCAGTCGTGTGATAGAACATGCCCCGTTCGCCGACGATCCACCCTTCTCGTGGGCTGGTAAAGCGAATTTTCAAGAGATCCGTGAGCCTTGTACAGGTCTTTCCACAGGGTAAGGTATGATCAACCCACGTGGCACCGCCGTCTATCGTCTGAAAGAGTGCCCCTGCATTACCAACCGCCCAGCCGGTTCTTGAATCGGTAAACACTACATCAAACAAGGTCACGGCATGCTGTGTTTCCTGTGGCGTCCACGTGATCCCTCCATCGCCGGTCGAGAGGACAGTCCCGAGGGCACCCACGATCGTCCCAGTCCGGTCACTGCGAAAATGTGCGGCATAGAGCGCGGCCGTCGTGCCGCTCGCCTGTTCCACCCAGTTGTCCCCTCCATCCGTCGTATGAAAAATGGTACCGCCTCCGCCGACCGCCCATCCAACCGTTGGAGAAGTGAAATAGACGCCGTACAGCGGTTGCTGCGTATCGAGGGATTGTGAGGACCATGAATTGCCACCATCAGTCGTACGCTTCAGGAAACCTGCAGCCCCAGCCACCCATCCGTTCAATGGGTCGACGAAAAACACAGAGGTTAAGAGAGAAGAGGTGCCGCTTGTTACTCGCTTCCATTTTTTTCCACCGTCGCTGGTCCGTAAAATCGTCCCGCCGGATCCTACCGCCCAGCCATTTTGGACCGATTGAAACTGGATGTTCAACAACGTGGCTTTTGTCGTGCTGACTTGTATGTAACTTGAGAGAGGAGAATCTGCGCTTCTCGCAATGTGAGGAAACCACAGCGTGATGAAGCAGAGCGTCACACACGCACGAAGAACTATCAAAGGGTCAAAAAGAAACTGGAGCGACATTATTGATTAGTATTCGCGTCCGGTCGGTTGTTCGTCCAGTACCCATCGTCGGGAAGTCCCTTTGCTTCGATGGTGAACTGTCCGGCTTCGAGCGTCAACCATTTCTTTGCCGAGCAGCAGGTCCCGTCCGGAAGCAGATCCCATGAACCTCGGCGTACGATGAGTGGACCAGTTGCAAGGTCATCAAAGAAATCTCCCTTCTTTCCGATTCCATAAAGATTACGGTGCGGCACTTTGACCACAATCTCGTGATCGGTCCATGACTGGACTAACGCGGCTGAACCGTTAAAGAGCACTTCCGTCCGCGAGACATTCGACACGACGGTGTCATTCACATCAGGGTCGTTAATTTCAAGGTCGGTTCGTCGCTTGTAGGCCTTCTGGTTCAATGCAAGGTCAGCATGTTCGGCCGTCTTGAGAAACGTCCCGAATCCGTTTCCCTTTATGGTGACGGTGGCATCCAATCCAGCCGACTTTGGTTCATACGAGTCAATAACCGGCTTAACAACGGTGAAGTTCCCGGCTTCGACGGCAACCGTGCCCTGCTCGGCACAACAGAGCCCAGCGACGTTCGGTCTGTTGGCACTACGGTAAATGACGACCTTCCCGCTTTTCGCGCTAAAGGGTACCCAGACGTCGATACGGTCGTCGTTCCATCGATACACGACGGCCGGTACTCCGCCGATCTCGACTCGATTTTCACCTGTATTGAAATCCGTAAAATTGAACGGCGTGGATCCACTTTCCGAGTAAAACCCAAAGTGTTCCCCATTGATGCGAAGCAGCGTCCCGATAGGCGCACTGGCAGGACTCAGAGAAACGGCGCGTGGCATGTGCACCGCAAACTCGCCGACAACCCGCTCCCGTCCTTTGTATCGGAGCACAACCGGACCGGACTCGGCATCCAGCGGAACATGCACCACGATGACGTCATCCTTCCACTGGGCGATCGTGGTCGGTCGTCCTCCAATCAAGACCGCGTCATCCACCGATTCTTTGACAGGGCCAAATCCCTGACCGAACAAGACCACCTTCGTCCCGACGGGACCACTCAGTGGATCTACGCGCACAGAGGGAATCAGCTTCAGCGGAACAGGATTACTGACCAGGTATTCAACGGGCGAGCAGCAGGACCCGTTCGGCAGGGGATCAGATGACGCAAGACGAACCACCACCTCGCCGCTCGTGGCATTCGGAGGAATAACCAGCTCGATCTTATCGTCCTTCCAACGACGCGGACGGACCTTGACGCCACCCACCATGACATCATTCACACCGAACATCGTATTGGGATCTCTGGCTCCTGCGGACAGACCGAAATGACGACCCGCAATCTGTACTGTTGTGCCACGTTCAGCCTCGGCAGGTGAAATGGTCTCAATATATGGAGCAACGATGGCCACATGTCCGGCGAGTAGCTTCTTCTTCCCGATCAACACTTCAACCAAACCGCTCGTCGCTTTGAAAGGAACTTTAATTTCAATGGCCTCCGATTCCCATCGTTGCACCAACGCCGGGACTCCATTGACGGTCACTCGATTGAACTGAGTCGACTGAAAGCTCCCAAACCCTGTCCCGCTCAACGTCAACGTCGCCCCCGGAGTGACGGCCTGGGAAGAGAGCGCAATGGCAACCTGCTTGGCATATGTGAGCGAATCGCTCCATCCACACAACATGAGCAGACTGTACGTCAGCAACCGGGCAATGATCGACATTCGATGCATAAATAGCCTACCGGGAAGTTTCAAAGACCCATGGAGGTTTTCAAGCGATGCCTGTTCGACTTTAACAAGCGAATTTTTGCGGAGTCAAGGCGAGTTACGACATAATCTGAACAATCAGTTCGATCTCCACCGGAGCGTGGCGCGGTAGTTCGGCAGCACCGACGGCAACACGGGCGTGTCGCCCTGCGTCTCCGAAAATGGTGATGAGCAGATCCGACGCGCCATTGAGGATCTGCGGCTGGTCCGTAAAGCCAGGAGCAGAGGCGACATAGCCGACCATTTTAACGATCTGCTTCACCAGATCCAGTGATCCGGTCGAACTCCGAATGATACTGATCCCGTTCAGCACCGCGATCCTCGCGGCTTCCACTCCTTGCTCGACCGTGAGACCCTGTCCAAGTTTGCCGGTCATCACCAATTGTCCGTCACGCGACGGCAGCACACCGGACAAGAACAGCAGATCCCCTACTCTCACAACCGGTACATAGTTCGCTAATGGCTTCGGAGGCGCCGGCAAGTCAAGTTTCAATTCTTTGAGACGTTGTTCAATGGACATGGTTGCTTCGTTCTCGTTCTTCGTTACCCTGGCCTGAGCGCATCAAAAAAACTATCGCCGACCAGGAGTCGCTCAGCCCGAAGCGCTTCCACGATCGTCTGACCCACATCAGCGGCAGTTGGTCTGCTTCCCAAGTCGACCCCTTGCGCGAGCTTCGGCCCGGCGACGAAGACGGGAACATACTCCCGTGTAGACGTCCGTCCCGGCAAAAAGAAATCTCTCCCATGATCCCCCGTTATGATTACCATATCGCCAAGACGCAGTTTCTCGAAGAGTTCCGGGAGACGACGATCAAACTCTTGCACGGCCGTAGCCGCTCGTCCAGCATCCTCAGATAGCAGATCCAGGCTGGCGCAGACAAGACCCCTCGGCATCTTGCCTAGCATGACGATCACCTCATCAAAGGCCACCATTCCTGATGCAACCGGAAACGCTTTTGTGAATCCTCGGCCGCTGAACAAGTCGTAGACTTTTCCCACGCCCATCGCGAGCTGTCCAGATCGGCTCAAGACGTCCAACATCGTCACACCCGGAGGTTCCACCACAAAGTCTTTTCGTCCAACCTGTGGGCGAAGTGCGTCCTGTCCACCGGTGACCGGCTGAGCGACGACACGGACAAAAAGGCCTGCATCTTTCCCCGATTTTCGAATATCTCGACAGCGCTGATGAAATTCAGATGGTGCCATGAATGATTCATGCATGGCGACCCAACAGGTATTCCCCCCATCGGTCCAAAGGATCGGCCCCCCGGTAGCCATATGTTCCGCGCCAGATCGGCGGAGCATTACTCCCATCGACGCGATGCTCTTTCCGATCGATTTTCGTCCTAAGATCTGTTCAACGATGTCGACGATCTTGGCTGGAACGCCCGTGTTGCAGACGGTCGGGACATCGCGCTGGATCACGCCGCCGATTTCCCAGTAGCCCACAATGGAATCTTTGCCAGGCGAGGCGAACGCGAGGCGTCCAAAATTGCCGCTCGGTTGCCCCATCCTGCGCACGCCTTTGACCGACGCGACATGGCCAAGCCCAAGCATCTCGAAATTAGGCAACGTCAATCCATCGACCGCCTCAGCCAAATGCTCAAGGGTGTTGGCGTCTGTATCGCCGTAGTCACCGCCATCCGGCAAGGCACCAATTCCAAACCCGTCGATGACGAGAAGAATAATTCGATTAATCATCGATGCACTCTACCCAAATCGAGGTGGATGGAAGTAGAGACGTATGGGACCGATAGGGAGATCCGAGAGGACCTAGAGTGGAAAGTTACCGCGTTCTGCGATGATCCAGCTCGGGTTATGCCACGCGCCATTCATGAAGGATCTTGAGGCTGGCGCTGGTACCGATTCGGTCAGCTCCTGCTTCCAACATCGCCAGGGTGGTCTTCCAATCACGGATACCACCCGAAGCCTTGACCTTTGCCCGCCCTGCCACAACGTCCTTCATCAACCGCACATCTTCAACCGTCGCGCCGGCTGCGCCAAAACCGGTCGACGTCTTGACGTACTCCGCTCCGGCTTCTACCACCAGATGACAAGCGGTCCGCTTCTCCTCCTGCGTCAAATAGCAGGTCTCAAGAATGACTTTGTGCTCGACCCCAGGTGTCGCCTTGACGATCTCAGCAATGTCTGATCGGACTACGGTATGATCTCCGGATTTCAGGCGGCTGACGTTGAGCACCATGTCCAAGACCCGTGCGCCGCGAGCCACAGCCTCGATCGCTTCAGCAACCTTGGTTTTAGTCGTATGCCCGCCTAAAGGAAATCCAATCGGAATCCCCACTCGGATGGCCGTATTCGCAACTGCCTCGACCGCCTCATCGATATAGCATGGCGGGACAAACACGACGGTGAACTTGTTGTCTCTCGCCTCCTGGCACAACCGGAGTACGTCGTCTTTCGTCGCATCCGGCCTCAACACAGTATGGTCAATCAGATCAGGTAGATTCCATCGAGACATCCGTTACGATACTCCTTTGACAAAGGCCAGATCGTGAGTCGCTGGCCGAACCGAGGTTTGCGATTGAGGCTCCCTTTTGAATGGACGCTTCTGGTACTTTTCAACGGCCCGATTATGTTCCATCAAGGTGGCCGAAAAGTGATGCGTGCCGTCGTTTCTGGATACAAAGTAGAGGAATTTTGACGTCGCAGGATACAGGGCAGCACGAATCGACTCAGCCCCAGGACTCGCAATCGGGCCAGGTGGCAAACCGGCCCATCGATAGGTGTTATAGGGGCTGGCATGGGAAAGGTCTTTCTTGCGAAGGTTGCCGTCGAAATTCGGCAGACCGTAGATCACCGTTGGATCACTCTGCAGTGGAATACGTTTCTTTAACCGATTGTGGAACACGGAGGAAATGTGAGGCCGTTCATCCCCCGATCCGGTTTCTTTTTCAATCACCGAGGCCAGTGTCAGGATTTGATGGACCGTCAAGTTCATATCGTTTGCTTTTGTCTGCCATTCCTCGGTCATGACACGGTCGAGCTGTTCGACCATCGTTTTGATGACATCCTTGGCGGCGGTGCCCTTGGCAAAGCGATAGGTATCGGGAAACAGGTACCCCTCAACAGTTTCTGCAGCGATGCCAAGAGTCTTCATGAAGGCTTTATCCGAAGCCAAGCCAAGAAACTCGGCACGGTTTGTAATCTGCCGTTCCTCCAGGACATCGGCGATTTGATTCACGGTATACCCTTCGGGAATCGTCACAGTGTGAAGAAGCACTCGACCGGTAAGCAGTTTGGAAAGAATATCGGCCGGAGGCATCGCACCATTGAGTTCGTACTCCCCCGGTTGAATTTTGCGATCCGCTTCTTGTGACTTCCCTAGCCTGACAAACGCGGATCGACTTCGGATCAGCTCCTCACGTTCAAGTAAGGCCGCCACGTGGAGGAACGTCGCCCCTTCCGCGACCACGACGATTTTGTTGATCGCATGATCGGAGCTGGATAGGACGGGCTCCTCAGCCCATCGCATCATCTGATAACCGACCGTTGCGGCGAGCGCGACGACGGCGATGATTCCGGTCAGAAGTACGCGTAACGTCATGCGATTGGTTGCCTGCCCCCTCTGTTACCCACGGCTGCTCCATCCCGTCAACACCGGTGTTCGTTTGGTTGGCCGTCGAGGAGGAGGATTGTGCCTCAAGATAGCTCTGCAAGAGTATCGCCGCTGCGATTCGATCGACCACACCTTTTCGTTTTTTTCGACTGACGTCGGCGGCAATCAGAAGATCCTCCGCGGCCTTCGTCGTCATCCGTTCGTCCCACAAGACGATCGGCACCGAAATTCCAGCTTCCAGCTTCTCGGCGAACGCTCGCATGGCTAGGACGGCAGGCCCTTCGCGGCCATCCAGCTGAAGCGGGAAGCCCAAGACGACTCGTTCGACATCGTGAGCCGTCACCAACCCAGCGACATGCGCAATATCCCATTCCAACGCCCGCCGTTCGAAGGTTTCAAGAGGTTGCGCCGTCCACTTCAACTCGTCGCTGAGTGCGACGCCGATTCGCTTGGTGCCATAATCGAGCGCGAGAATACGACCAGGCATGATTCTACCGCTGAAGCGCGCGTTCAACCAAGCCAAAGACCTTTTCCAACGCGGCATCAAGCTTGGCTGGGTCCTTGCCTCCGGCCTGAGCCATTTCAGGTCGACCGCCGCCGCTGCCTCCGACTTCGGCCGCCATGGCTTTGATCAGCTCGCCTGCTTTCAGTCGCCCGATCAAATCTTTCGTCACCACGACCAACAACGAAACTTTCCCATCTGCCAATGCTGCGCCCAGCGCAATCACGCCGCTCTTCAGCTTATCCCGCAACTGATCAGCCAGCGCCCGCATACCATTCACATCAAGCCCGTCCGTCCGTTGAACATGCACCGCCACTCCGGCGACAGTTTGGGCAGTCGAAGCCGCCGTCGATCCGCCGGCCATCTTGAGCTTCAGCTCTTCCAACTCCCGTTCCTTGTCCTTAAGTTGAGCTATGAGTTTGCGAGTCTTGGCCGCCAATTCTGATTGGCTCACCTTCAACACGTCCGACAGTTCACGGACATCGGCTTCGAGCCTCTTCATCAGCGTATAGGCCCCACTGCCGGTCTGAGCCTCGATCCGGCGGACACCGGCTGCGACGCCTCCCTCCGACACGATGCGGAACAGTCCAATGTCCCCTGTCCGCCCGACGTGGGTGCCTCCGCACAGTTCCTTGCTGAATGATTCGACGCTGACGACCCGTACCTGCTCCCCATACTTGTCGCCAAAAAATGCCAGGGCACCGTTCGCGACGGCATCTTGGATGTTCATGACTTCGGCACACACAGCCTCGTTCTTCCGGATCTCATCATTGACCGTCGATTCGATGTCATCGATATCGCGAGACGACAGCGGCCGAAAATGGGCAAAGTCGAACCGAAGTCGGTTTGGCCCAACCAGCGAGCCGTATTGTTTCACGTGAGGGCCCAGCAGATCACGCAAGGCCGCATGGACCAAGTGCGTCGCCGTGTGATTCCGAGCAGCATCCTGTCTGGTTGAGGCATTGACGGCGAGACGAAGTTGCTCGCCTTCTCGGATCGTCCCCTTCTGAACGATACCTTTGTGTAGGATCAGCGTCGGTGCCGGCCTCGTCGTATCGGTAATCTCTACTAACCCTTCCGGGCCTAGTAATGTCCCACGATCTCCGACCTGTCCACCGCCTTCGGCATAAAATGGCGTCGCATCCAGCGCGAGCTCTACTTCATCTCCCTCTGACGCTTCCTTCACCAACTGCTCGCCTTTGAGAATCGCTCGCAGAACGCTGTCGCTCTCCAGCCGATCGTAGCCGATGAATTGCGTGGCTCCCACGCGCTTGGCCAGCTCTGCCACAGCCGGACGGGCCGTGACTTGCTCAAACCCGCCGGTCTTGCGCGCGCGCGTGCGTTGTTCTTCGATTGCTGCATCAAATCCCGGCTCATCGACTGTCATCCCCTGCTCACGGCAGGCTTCGGCGATGAGATCCATTGGAAACCCGTACGTATCGTAGAGCTTGAAGACATCACCACCTGCCAGGACTGCCCCTCCGGCCGCTCTGGTCTTTCCAATTAGATCGTTGAGAATCGGCAGTCCTTGATCCAACGTCGCGATGAACCGCTCTTCTTCGCCTCGCGTGGCTTCGGCAATCGTGCCTGCCGCACGGGTGACCTCGGAATAGGCCTCACCCATTTGTTCAACCACCGATGTCGTCAGTTCGTACAAGAATGGCTTAACAATCCCGAGCAGTCGTCCATGACGTGCAGCACGGCGTAAGATTCGCCGCAGCACGTAACCTCGTCCTTCATTGGACGGCAATACCCCATCGGTCATCAGGAAGGTGATCGCACGCAGATGGTCGGCCACGACTCGCATGGATCGATCCGATTGGTCGTTGTCGCCATATTTCACTCCGGCGCGGTTTGCGATGGCAGTCAACAGCGGCGTGAACAAATCGCTGTCATAATTGCTCAAGACACCCTGCGCGACCGCCGCTAGTCGCTCAAGCCCCATCCCCGTATCGATACTCGGTTTCGGCAAGGGATGTAGTGTGCCGGCGGAATCCCGGTTGTATTGCATGAAGACGAGGTTCCAGATTTCGATGACTCGATCGCCCTCTCCATTCGGCCGATCGTCGCCCGGAACCACTGTCCCCTGATCAAAATGAATTTCGGAACAAGGGCCACAAGGACCCGTGTCCGCCATCTGCCAAAAATTATCATTTTCGCCGCACCGCATGATGCGGGAAGCCGGCACACCGATTTTCCTCCAGAGCCGGTCTGCCTCTTCATCCTCGCGGAAGATCGTGACCCAGAGCCTGTCCTTCGCCAACCCAACCGTGTCGGTCAAAAACTCCCAGCCGAACTTGATCGCCTCTTCTTTGAAATAGTCCCCGAACGAGAAGTTCCCGAGCATCTCGAAAAATGTATGGTGCCGCCTCGTGTATCCGACATTTTCCAGATCGTTATGCTTGCCGCCGGCACGCAGACACTTTTGCACCGTCACGGCTCGTTTGTACGCGCGTGACTCTTCACCGAGAAACACCCGTTTGAACTGATTCATTCCGGCATTGGTGAACAAGAGCGTCGGATCCGCCTGTGGAATCAGAGCGGAGCTGGGAACAGCCTGGTGGCCGTGCTGCTCAAAATAGCGTATAAAGGCACGCCGGAGCTCAGTCGCGCTATTGTTCATGGGCACATTCCTTGTTCATTTCTAATCTCACCATTATATGATCGATCGTCTCTTCAGTGAAACCCCGTTGATGGAGCAAGCGGCCAATTTGGATCGGCGTTAACCGGCGTGCAGGCCTTTGCGCGTTTCTCACGACTCGTTGTGCCAAGGTCTCCTCATCAATCGATCGAAAGATTTCAGCAGCCACTTGGTCGGCCAGACGATCGGTAATGCCCTTTGCTTGCAATTCTGCCTTCAGCCGTTCCAGACCTACTGGTCGAGCCGCCAACCGCTTCTCAGCATATCGACGAGCAAAGGCGGCATCATCAAGATAGCGCAGTTCAGATAATCGGCGAATGGCTTGCTTGGCCTGAGGAGACGAAAAACCTCGTGAGATGAGAAACTGTTCGACTTGGGCAGTCGTCCGATCTCGATAGGCTAAAAAGCGAACAGCGAGTCGGAAGACATCATCCGGACCCGACGAGGTTGCGCGTGAGCGAGCCGTCACGCTTCTACTGCGATCGATGCGCTCGTTTTTCCTCGCTCCGCCCAACAGGCTTCTCTTCCTTCGCTTCCTTCACGTCCTTGGCGTCAGTCTTTTTTTCACCACGGGCTGGAACACCGGCAGCTTCTCGAATTCTTGCTTCGATCTCGCGTGCGGTGGAGACATTATTCTTCAGGAACTCTCGAACGGCATCGCGTCCCTGTCCGATCCGTTCTCCTTTGTAGGAATACCAGGCCCCGGATTTCTCAATGATCTTCTTATCGACACCCAGGTCTACCAGTTCGCCGGTCTTGGAAATCCCTTCGGCGAACATGATGTCGAATTCTGCCTGACGGAACGGGGGGGCCATTTTGTTTTTCACCACCTTGACGCGAACCCGGCTGCCCATTACATCCTGGCCCTCCTTGATCGATTCTATCCGACGAATATCCAGTCGGACGGAGGAGTAAAACTTCAGTGCGTTGCCGCCGGTGGTCGTCTCAGGATTGCCGAACATCACGCCGAGCTTCATACGGATCTGATTGATGAAGATCACCGTGGTCAGGGATTTGGAAATCGCCGCCGTCAGTTTCCTCAGCGCTTGGGACATCAGTCGTGCCTGCAGTCCCATATGGGAATCGCCCATCTCGCCTTCGATTTCCGCGCGTGGAGTCAATGCTGCCACCGAGTCGATCACGATCAAATCGATCGCGCCGCTTCGCACTAAGGTTTCAGCTATCTCCAATGCCTGTTCACCAGTGTCCGGTTGCGACACCAGGAGATCGTCTGGTTGAACACCAAGCTTCTTGCCGTAGGCGAGATCCAGTGCGTGCTCCGCATCGATAAAGGCAGCCACCCCTCCCATCTTCTGCACTTCGGCAATGCAGTGCAAGGTCATGGTCGTTTTGCCGGAAGCCTCAGGTCCGAAGATCTCAATGACTCGTCCACGCGGCAAACCTCCGACTCCGAGCGCAATGTCGAGCGTGAGTGAACCGGTCGAAATCGCCGGCACGTCAACCTTCTCTTCAGCTCCCAGCTTCATGATGGCGCCCTTCCCGTATTGCTTCTCGATCTGGGATAGGGCTAAGTCGAGCGCGCGCTTCTTGTCGTCTTTTTCGGACATACAAATCTCCTCACCAAATGAGCGAATGTGAAGTGGGGATTATACCCAAGTGGACAGGGGAAACCTAGCCTGATCTCTGGGAAGAGCACCTCCACGACGCCCGGAATCTTCTTGCCTGCCCCTTACAGACATCCAGGAACGATCAGCCCTAGCCGATCCTACGGCTATGTATCTCTACCAGCGTGAATACGACATCGATAATCTGCCGCGGAGAGTTAGCTGAGTACTCCAAAACATCGAACACGCCACGTCCAGGCTGACAGGGAGATAACAGGAATGGAGAGCATACGATTCCGTTGGCATGTCTTTCGGCAAGTAACTATTGCGGTCGTTACGGTGAGCTTTACCGGTTGCTCGATCTTTGCCCCATCCATGCAAACCCTTCACGTGAGCTCCTCCCCTGATGGAGCCACGGTCGTCGCTGGAGGAAAACTTGTTGGGGAAACGCCCATTCAATTTGACGCGCACAGAGGCAAGGACCTCCTCATCGAAATCAAGAAGCCAGGGTATCAAGGCCAATTCCGCACGACTTCCCGCACCCTCAGCTCGATCGGCACGGTCGATGTCATTGGAGCCTATTTCCTTCTCTTGCCACTCTTAGGCTTGTTGTCTTCCGGCGCATGGAAACACGATCCTGAAACCTATGGGTTCGTCCTGGAGCTGGAAAAGTAGTGTTTGATTCCGCCTCTATGATCATAACTGTCCAACAAGTCGAGGCCTGTCACTCGGCGGAATTGTCCCCCATCACCTTGTATATACATCAACCCGTTCCACATTGCTGTAAGGGATGAGGAGCACATTCTGAACGCTGCGAACAAGCTGTCTCACCAAACCGTATACTTTCCGTCTAGCTCAGGTCCTTCACTGCTGGCGAAAACCTCGAACTGCCAGTCACTACACGGCTAAAGAACTACTCGGCCTTCTCCCGACCACCACCGCACAACTTCCCACCTCTACGTCCCCCCCCTGAAAGCTATCAATCTCTCCCACGAAGCAGTCCATCGATCGTAACGGACTAGCGACCATTCAGAAAACCAACCTGGCACTAGTCTCCTATTCCAACCTCAGGTAGAGCTGCGTTTTCATTTGTATCCACTCAGATACTGTGGCGTATCGAAAAGGATAACTTTGATGCAGCGAGAGATTGCCAGAAACAGAACGTCTCTCGAGCTTAGGCTGTACCGCAAATGCTCTGACAATGCACGATAGAGCGAGGTTCTTAGATCCTACATTGCTCGTGGCATTAATCGTGCTTCACTCGGTGAGTCACAATTTGGAGATGCTCGTGCTACCAATAAGGAGGATCAAAAATGGGACTCTTAGGTGATGTACCGCTCACGATTGTTTGGACACGGGTATAGCCATATTCGCCGCGACCTGTGGGTCGCAACGTTCGGCGATCGTCGCTCCTCGGCCACCCTGGGCGTCGTATTTTAAGGGCCACTCCACAAGACATCTCCTGGTTTTGGCGGTCCCCCTCGTCATGCGGCCTCCGGCCTGGGCAGCAAGTCTCGACGCACCTGCGCCGGTGAGCGGAACCCATGCCGCTCGACAAGCCACTGCTCGTTATAGAGACGCAGCCAGTCCTGGAGGGCGAGACGAAGCTCCTCCACGGTCTGGAACGTGCGCATCCACAAAAGCTGCTCTTTGAGCGTGCGAATGAACCGCTCTGCCACGCCGTTGCCTTCTGGGGCACGGACAAATGCCGGACTCGAGGTGATGCCCAGAAATCGGAGTTCGGCCTGGAACTCGTCACTCATATATTGACTGCCATGATCGTGCCGCACCTGCAGGCCCGCCGCGATGCCGGCAGAAACGGCCCCGAACTGCTGGCGCACCCCTTGGCGAATCGGCTCCAAGGCCTCGAACCGCGTGGCCCGCTTCGCCGCATGGATGCCGATCCCTTCGAGCGTACAATGATCCACGCCGATGAAGACCGTGACGGCCCCATCGTGCAGCGTCACCGTGCTGGTCGCATCGGTGCCCCACATCTGATTCGGGCACTCGGTGGTAATCGTGCCATCGTGAACCCGCGGCCCCACGACGCGCGGCACCCGGCTGGGAGCCAAGAGGTCGGCCTGCCGCATGAGCCGCAGCACACGGGGTTTCGAGGTGCGAATCCCTCGCGCCCGCAACCGCGCCCAGACTTTGCGATGGCCTTCCCCGAGAAACGGTGAGGTGGCCAGCACCTGCCGAATATGCTCGGTCAAGACTGTGTCGGTGTACAAGGTCTTCGGGCCCCGTTTCGCCGGCTCATGGGGCGGTGACCCACGACGGCCCGGCTGGACATAAAACGAGGAGCGACTCAGGCCCCATTCCTGACAGACCCGGACCACACCATACGGACGATGCGTGGAAGGCGACGGGGTGTGGCTCATCGCGTCGACCTCCCGGTGGCCAAAGGGGTGCCACCCCGCAGCCGCTGAACCGCTTCCCGCGACAGTTCCAGCCGCATCGTCAAGTCTCCAACCAAGGCTTTCAACCGTGCGAGTTCGTCATCACGGCCATCATCGGCCCGACTCTTCAACCCGGCCTGGCCACTGGCCACGAACTGGTCCCGCCACGCCGACACCGTCGCGGCCGTGATGCCCGCGTCACGGGAGACCAGATCCAGATCGTCGCCATGCAGGACGCGGAGCACGACCTCCATCTTCTTGCGCGAGGAAAACCGGCCTCGCTCCGTTTTCGGCTTCGCCATGGACACCTCCGTTCATCAGCAGGGGGCAGTATGCCCCAATGGTGTGTCCAAGAAAATCGTGGGGCGGAGGAGTGAACTCTTCGATAAGAAAACCGACGCAGAAAAACGACGCAAAGAGGAGGCCAAGGAGATAAAGCAAGAGGCCCGCGAAGACCGAAAAGAGACTCGGCAAGAAGCGCGTGAGGACAAACGCGAGGTACGGCAAGAGGCACGCGATGACAAAAAAGAGGCGCGACAGATAAAGCGCGACGCTACGAAGGAGATTCGCCAGTCTGATCTGAAAGGGAGAGAGAAGCGCGAAGCAAAACAGGAGGCACGAGACGAGAAGAGAAATGAGATCCGTGACATCAAAGACGCGAAGCAGGACAATATTAACAATATTCAGGGCACAAGAAAAGACACGATTGAAGACTCTCGAGAGCAGGAAAAACAAGCCCTAGCTGCAGTCAGCGCACCAGGGCCACGAAGACTTGACATCAAGCTTGCGCACGATCTCTTGAACCTGACTTGGAGCCTGGAGAAGGGGCTCACCTTTGACGGATTCCCTCTTCGTGGCGAAACCAAAACAATAGGTGAGTCACGAGAAATCACCGGGAAGAGCTGGAGTAGTGACACAGAGTGCTTTGTTGCCCGCAGCGACGGCAATGATGTAGTCGTGGCCTTCCGTGGGTCTGAATCTCCTTTCACACCAGGAGGGGGCTTCAAAGATTGGATGTTGACCGACTTTCGATCGCAACGCATTGCCTACCCGCCGGCTCCAAAGTCCTGGCCGGATCAGCGATGGGTGCATTCGGGAATTTGGCAGGCTTATCAGATTATTCGCAACCCCATGCTGGCCGAAGTGACTCGTCAGGCAACCCTGGTAAGACCAGCAAGACGCATTTTTGTCACGGGGTTTTCGTTGGGAGGCGCACTGGCGTCGCTGGCCGCGTTAGACATCGCCGAGGGAATGACCGCTATTAACAAAGCCAACGGTAAAGGAACCATCCCCGTTGAACTCTTTACCTTTGCTGCTCCCAGAGTGGGAGATGCTAATCTCAACAAGCTTTTAGCGGAACGGGTCAATAAATCAACGCTAATCGCTCAAGGCGGCGACCCAGTAGTACACCTACCCCCGATTGGTCCGAATTTCCCAATCACCTTCAAGCAACCAATTAGTGTGGATCTGGCTGGTATTCACATTGGACTAGGTAATGCCATTCCTCAGATCGGCCAGCAGTATCGAACCGCCGATACCCTATTCTACATAGATAAGGATGGGATTGTGAGTAACAGCTATCCAACGGCTCATCTCGCGCTTAACTTTCTTGATCACCTTCCAGAGCGTTATGCCGAGGCCTTGAGGAAAGTCGAGGAAGCTCAAGACATGACCTCAGGATCGACGTCCACCTAAGCCAGACGGAAAACGAATTGTTTGGAGTCTCCCTGACGATCGCATTTCAAGTTTTCGCTATGGACACCTCCATTCAGAAGGGGCAAGTATGCCCCAATTCAGTGTCCAAGAAAATCGTGAGGCAGGGGATCACCGATTCATTCAGACAATGAGTCTAACGCTATTTCACCTCTGGCCAGCGGAGGAAATTGTCTTCAGACGTCCGAGTATGAGATGAATTCACCTGTATCGATTGCGTTGATGGTTCGCTCCCCTCCGAAGAAGGAAAGGAAAGCGTCATGCTACGATGTCTAAACAACAGAGGTTCGTTTGCCCAACTCACGACCTGCATCGCCTTCAGCATTTTCTTTATCGTGCAGGGAGAAGTTGCCAAAGCTGAGCGGTATTCCCGCGACATCCATTTCACCGGGGAACCTGTTTCGTCTGATACCATCTCTGGATTTCAGGGCTCCTCTTTCATTGTAGGAGTACCAGATGCACAAGGGAACGATGACTACGCGGTGTATGGCATCGCATCAGAAGAACAGCGTGACCAGCCTTGTTATGTGAAGGTTCGCAGCGAAAATATCAACGACTCGAACAGGCAACAGGAACTCACAAAGGAACTTTGTGACGGAAGTCCCAGCAGTAAGGAAATTTCAACCGGCTATGGCAACCTCAACTACGATAAGCGTTCTTTTATCACCGGTGTGCGTGTCTGCATGAACAAACAGAAGGACCGCGTAAAGGGGCTGCAAGTCAAAGGACGTACTATTGACGATGTTGGGATGTTTGGCCCGATTCGTCCAAAGCACCAGATCAACCCACGCGATATCGCCCCGCTCCAACCACAAGACGAACGCTCCAACTGCAACGATTGGAAAAACTGGGCATCATGTCCAGATAAACACCAGATCGCCACGGGCGTGATTCTCCATTTCGGGCCAGGGAAACTTCCACGCTCGCTGATTGGTGTCGGCCTGCAGTGCCGTACGGTGCATGTGCCTGACCTTTCTGGGGAAGAAGCCCCCACATCCATCTACTAGCCGTACACATATTGCGAGACACAAAGCGTACCGAGAGAGACGAAAAGGAGTCGAGAGTCTCTTCTCACGACCCCTTGGGCCGTCCACGTGGCCGCAAGGTGGATTCCAGATCGAAACGTTTGGCTATCCGTCGCACCCAGCCCTCCTCGCCGAACGGCCGCCCTCGCTGCACACTCGTCCGGAGGGCCTCCAGTCCCGAAGCCCCTTGCGACCGGTTGACCCGCACGACCCAATCGCGCGGGCGATCCACCGGCCAGTCGCCAAGCCACGCCGTCTTTGGGGAATCTCCGTGCGTCCGCCCCAGAGACTCCCCCATTGCCAGTCTTCGGCTCGGCTAACCAAGTTTGCCCGCAGCGCGTTGCGCTCTACATAGCGGGCGACTGTGAGGAAATGCTCGTCCGTTTGCACTGGGAACGATTTGAAGCGTCCCTGGTAGACCGGCCCTGTGCCCGCGGTCTGGTGATGGGCATGTCAGCGTTGGGTATGCGTCGCCGTGATCCATCACAGCACGTCAGAGAGTTCCCCATCTCGTCGTGGCCACAGGAGCACATGCCAATGATTCGGCATCAGACAATACGCCATGATACACAAGCCTGTGGCCGCATGGGCTTCGGTCAAGATCTTTTCAAACGCGGCATAGTCGGCCGATGTCTTGAACAGCGGCAAACGGCCGACTCGACGGTTCAACACATGATAGGCCAGCGCACCGGCAGCCAACCGAGGACGACGCGGCATGGGCTCTTCAACCTAAGCCAGGATCGCCTGTCAAGAAAAGACTCCCGACCCCTTTTCGACCCCCATGCAAACCCTTCAGGTGAGCTCCTCCCCTGATGGAGCCACGGTCATCGCTGGAGGAAAACTTGTTGGGGAAACGCCCATTCAATTTGACGCGCACAGAGGCAAGGACCTCCTCATCGAAATCAAGAAGCCAGGGTATCAAAGCCAATTCCGCACGACTTCCCGCACCCTCAGCTCGATCGGCACGGTCGATGTCATTGGAGCCTATTTCCTTCTCTTGCCACTCTTAGGCTTGTTGTCTTCCGGCGCATGGAAACACGATCCTGAAACTTATGGGTTCGTCCTGGAGCCGGAAAAGTAGCGTTCGGCTCTCTCCATGCTACTGACCGGCCAAGGTAGCGCTCGCCTGTCACAAAAAGACTCTCGACACCTCTTACTCGTTCACGCATCCCAGTCCACCGGAAGACGCGGGATCCTGCTCACTCCCCTGCCTTTACAGGCGAGGACCTCCCGCTGGATTAGAAGGGTAACCGTGATACTTCCCTCTTACGTTGCGTCAATAACAATGGAAGCATATACTCCGCTGACTAGTCCTTAACGAAAGATTCGCTTAATGGGACAAACCCCATGAATTACCGTCATGCTCTCCATTCATGCATGTTCGCACTTTGGCGAAAAGCATGTAACCGACTCGATATTTACCTCCAACGATTCAGTTACGTCTCCCAAATCGCTCTTTGTCTCCTCACCGCGTGGGCTCTTTTTTATACAGTAATTCCGCTATATCAAAAAGCGCTTCTCGATGAAGCAATCGCGAGAAAGGAGGTCGAACTTAAAAAAGCAACTGCTGCATTGGAAAAAGCATATATGCGTATCAAGTTTTCTGTGGTTAAAGACTTCGTATTCATGACAGGCGCTAAATGCACTAACTTGCTATGGCGTCCCCTACCCGCATTGGAACCACTTGGAAAACCTGAGCCTGGCAGGTCTCCTCCATTTGAAGAACTCTTTGAGTTAGATGTTCCTGGTTGTATAACCAGAGAGGCAGAGAAGTTCCTTCCTCTCGATGAGCTGAGACCCGAAGATCGCAAACTCTTCGACGAAAATATTTCTGCTTTGAATCAGGAATTGCCCATCATCCGAGAGCGGATAAAAGCAGAATATGACAAAGTGCCAAAAAGAGTTGCAGGTGAGGTAAACATTTTGATAGAGCAGTCCAGAATTGGATCCGGTTATCGTGAAACAATTCATCAGAAACTTCTCACGCTAATAGACATAAAGTCTATTCAAAAGCAGACATCAGAAGGGTCAGGTTCCTCCAGACATGACTGAATTACCCGGCCTCGCTTGCAGGGTGCTCCATACCCCGCTATTGAGAGTTCGATACGCCAGCGGATAGGCTATCCACTTGTAAGCTTCCCTGTCCACGAGACAGTATCAAGAAATCGTATTATCGTATTAGGGCCAAGTCTTGTTTCTTGCATCACGGCCTGTTGGCGATTCGGCTGTCCGTGGCGTAGTGCAGCCCCAACACATCCGTAACTTCTCGCTGGCTGTACCCATAATTATGAACCGCCTGATGGTACAGCGTATTAGACTCACCTACCCTCACGTTGTGCTGAATGTAGACTTCCGCTATAGTCGCCGCACGCTCACCTGATGAAAACGTTGGACGATATACGTCGACAATTATCCGCTGGTGAATTCGAATTTAGCCACCATGCGTTCAAACGTGCCGTCGAACGCAATATCAGCGACTTGGAAATCCGACAGGCTGGAGCACGAGCCACGATTATTGAAGACTATCCAGAGGACAAGTACGCACCCAGTAGCCTCTTGCTCGGGTTTACCGCCGCGGATCGGCCACTACACATTCAGGTCTCACGTGTGGATTCTGACCTGCTGAAGATCATCACGATCTATCAGCCAGATCCTACTGAGTGGTATGATTACAGCAGACGGAGGTAGCCATGTTTCGGTGTCATGTGTGTGGAAAAACCGAAAGTCGTGAAGAACCCATCAGCGAAGTTTTTGACATCGATGGCAAACCGGTGCAGGTTGAGCAAATTCCCGCAACCGTCTGCCTTCATTGCGGGGAAGCGGTGTTCAGCCGAGATACCACAGAACGAGTTCGCCGAATGGTGCGCGGAGAAGCCAAGCCGATCAAATCGGTTCAGATGGACGTATTTGCCTACCACTAGCTTCGTCACGTTTGTATCAGTGTCTTGATCGAGGGCAGTTCTCTCCGCAACCTTGACTCCCCCACCATCTCACTTATAAATTCTTCTGCCAACGCTTAACTCGTTACGTAAAGGATAGCCCATGCCCACATTGTTTACCCCACTCCAAGTTGGAGATCTGCTCCTACCAAACCGCATCGTGATGGCTCCCCTCACTCGCGTGCGCGCTGGCTCGACACACATTCCCAACGACATGATGGTCGACTACTATTCCCAGCGCGCGTCGAGCGGGCTCATCATGACAGAATGTACGATGGTCGATGCCCACGCCTGCGCCTTTATGGGTGAAGGCGGCATTTACAGTCCTGCGCATGTCGCAGGCTGGAAACGTGTCACGGATGCGGTGCATGCCAAGGGAGGCCGGATCTTCATGCAAATTTGGCATCCCGGCAGAGCAGCCCATTCACTCTTGAATGACGGTGAACAACCGGTCTCCAGCAGCGCCATAGCAATTCGCAACGAGACGACTCAGACACCACAGGGATTGAAACCCTACGAAGTCCCTCGCGCGCTCCGCACCGAGGAGATACCACGATATGTGGAGATGTTCCGGCTTGCTGCGCAGAATGCCAAACTGGCAGGGTTTGACGGGGTCCAGGTCCATGGTGCACACGGCTACTTGATTGATAACTTTTTACGTGATGGTGTGAACGCCCGAACGGACTCCTATGGAGGTCCTATCCCCAACCGTGCCCGGTTTCTGTTGCAGGTGACAGACGCCGTCATCGGCGTCTGGGGCGCCGGGCGTGTGGCCGTTCGGATCTCACCGCTGGTCCCATTCAATGACATGAGTGACACTCAACCAAACGCGCTAGTGACGTACATCGCACAGGAAATGAGTCAACGTAAGATCGCTTTTCTTGAAATCCGACATGAAAATCATGCGCTGCCGGAAGAACAAGCCATCTTGGCAACTGCTCGACAACATTTCCACGGTGTCCTCATGACCAATGGGAGTTATACTCGTGAAAGTGGCGAGGTAACAGTGAGCAGCGGAGCAGCCGACGCGATTGTCTATGGACGTCCCTATATCGCCAATCCAGACTTGGTCGAACGATTCGCCGAACAGGCACCACTCAACGAGGTCAACTACGATCGGCTCTATGGCGGAGGACCTGACGGCTACAGTGACTATCCAACCTTGGCATAACATTACCAATTCGGTCTTACATGAGAATGCCCATTGCTACAGAAATTGATTGAAGGACAGCCGTTGCTTTTCCCATTTGATCAGTCTATACAGACGGGCCATGACTGATGCACAGGTTGAAGAAATCAAGCGGCACTTTGGCATAGTTGCCGAAGCCCTTCGTGGCGAAATCTGCCAAATCGCCGAGGGCTATTCAGGCATTCGGCATGGGTCACAAGCGATCCGAGATCAATTTCGAGATGAATTCAAAGAAATGCGGGCCCTGATGCGACTCTCTTTTTCACAGCTCGAAACTACCTCCCGATATTAGCTCTTGTCTGAAACTTCTTCCAAGAAACGATGCATGACGAGAATTAAGACCCAAGATTGGAAGCGAATCTTTTCTGTACTTGCACTCATCCTCATCACTGGCTGTGCGACGTCGCCGGAGGAACAATTGCGCAAGGCTGCGGCGGAAGGGAATGTCCTTCGCGTGCAAACATTCCTTGAACAAGGAGTCAGTACTCAGGCAGCCGATGAGCAAGGGAACACGCCGATCTTCATGGCAGCGAAGAACGGGCACCGAGATGTGGTCGCCCTTCTTTTAGAACGAGGGGCTACGGTGACTCCCGCAAGGCAGGACAGCGTCTCACCGCTCTTCGTCGCGGGACAAGAGCGACGGCTGGACGTGCTCGCACTCCTTCTTGAAAAAGGAGCCGACGTCAACCTTCAGGCGCCGATGGGTGGTGTCACGCTATTGCACATTGGTGCATTTCGAGGCGACCGAGAAATTGTCACACTGTTACTCCGGCACGGAGCGGACAAGAATGCCAGAATGACAGCGGGTGAGCGTCCCGTGGATTTAGCCCGCACACAGGGACACACCGCGTTGATTCCGCTCCTCGAACCATGAGGTGTTGGCGTCTCAGATCGCTTTGCATCACGAGACGCAGGCGCTAACTGCTGCCACCCACCTTCACGTCCCATAGCTTGGTATACCGTGGGCCGGTCGGCCTGAGATCGCTTTTTATCAGCGCGAGTGACTCCACCGTGATTTTTCCCAACGTTAGAGGTTGATCACAGACGCCGCTCTGTGCCAGCAGTGGCCCCACCTGTCGCTCACCCATCTTGATCCGTGCGAGTGTCAAATGGGGGGTGAACGATTTGTCATCCGGCGCGACCCCCAACGAGCAGCAACAGGATTCAACGTGTTGCTGCCAAGTCGAGAGCTGCGTGGCAGCGTCACTCCGCAACCACTCCTCAGACGGTCCGACCCACAGCACCCGTGGCTTGTGGAGCGTCGGAAATGCTTCGAGCCGTTCGACGGGAATCTCCATGACTGGGCGAGGTTGATTGATCCTGGCTAGAGCCTCCTGCATCAACGGCAACAGTTTCTCGTCCGTCAGTCCCAGAAACCGGACGGTCAGATGGAACGAATTAGGCTGACCCCAGGTAATGCGAACGTCTTTGGATAAATGGGGCGTGAGTCGTTCTTTCATGTCGTGCTGCACTCGGACGAGGCCTGCCCGAAGGTCATCACTGATCTCTACAGCAAGAAATGCCCGTATCATAGGTTGCCTTTGTTCATGAGCCACCGCCGGAGCATATCAAGAGCGGCCTGTGCGGCGCGCTGTCGAATCACGGATCGATCGCCGTGGAATCGAAACTCTCTGGTCATCATGTCGTCTCTGCCACCATCGAGTCCGATATACACGAGGCCGACTGGTTTCGTCTCGGTCGCACCACCAGGTCCCGCAATGCCTGTGACACTCAACGCCACTGACACGCCGGTTCGTTCACGCATCCCCTTGGCCATGGCCTCAGCCACTTCACGACTGACGGCACCATGCTCGCGTAAAAGATGTTCCGGAACACCAAGCAATTCCATCTTTGCCTGATTGCTGTAGCACACGACCGCCCGATCAAGATAAGAGGACGATCCCGGCACCTGCGTCAACCGGTAGGCAATGAGTCCCCCGGTGCAGGATTCCGCTACCGCAACGGTCCGTCTCTGCCCATGCAAGAGTCGGCCAACGACCTCCTCCATCGTATCCTGTCCCTCAGCATAGATCCATTCACCCAATCGTGTGCGCACTTCCTCGGCCAATGATATCAACGCATCTTCCTTGAGAGCCCGTCCTGCCTCGGTAGTCAGTGACACTAGGACCCCTGTTGGGGACGCGAGTAGCCCTAGAGCAACCGGCAGACTCTTCTTTATGAGTCCTGTTAACTTGGCATCCACGTCGGCTTCCGACATACCCCACGTGTGAAACACCAGGCGTGTCAGAGGCTGCCGACCTCGGCTCTTGGAAGGCTTGAGTTGAGAAATCAGATAGGGAATCACTGACTGCTCAACCATTGCACGCATCTCACTCGGGACGCCGGGTAAGGCAATAATGTGTGTACCACGCCACACCAACGAAAAACCTGGCGCCGACCCCACCGGATTGGGTAATACAATGGCTTGGGAGGGAATCAGCGCCTGTCGCAACTGTCCTTTATTCGGTATTCGTCCCCACTGCGCCAACCGTGCCTTCATTCCTTCAAGGGCCTCTTTGCGGCGTGCAAGTCGGGCCCCAGTGACGGCTGCGATGGCCTCCCTGGTACGGTCATCGACAGTGGGGCCAAGCCCTCCCGTCACTATCACGATTCCGGCACGGTTACAGGCTGTCTTCAAGACCCTCTCGATATCCGATCGATTATCACCCACAATGGATTTAAACCGCACTTCTACACCGATCGCACCAAGAACATCAGTGATGAAGAGTGAATTGCTGTCTGTTCGGCCTCCCACCAGCAGTTCGGAGCCGATCGCAATGGTTCCTGCAATGAAGGACCGATCGTTTCGTGCACGCATAGACATGGCCAGGAGAACGTTCTATTCAATCTGTGCAAAGTCGAGAGAGAAACTGATCTCTCCACCGTGCGCCGGATACAGCGTAATGGTTGTCGTTGCCGAGGGATCGAAGTTAGTATAGGCGAAAGACGCCACAATCTTTGCCTTGAATCGGGGCTTTTCGGGCCATGCAGTACTCCGTTCAGCTTGGCCGTCGACACGAACCATGACAGGCTTGATGGTCTTTCCCTTCTGATCAAACAACATATAACTATCCGTCGCAAAGGATGGATCATCACCGAATATGACGGCATTCACCAGCATGGTCGGGGTCCCCACCACTTGAGCAATGTCCGTCGCACTTGGGTCCAGTCCACGCCTCGCCATATGCGTGGCCATCACGGACAAGCTGCCAAGTTTCGTCAGAAGGAACCCACCGGCTTCCAGCTCGCCAGTGCCTCCGAAGCGGGCATACCATCTCTCGGGCGGCTGATGCTGAGCACCAGCGCTTCTCCCTCGATCGAGAGCGGTCTGGATTTTCGTCTGTGATGGGTGCACTTCAATTGCTGTCACCGGACTGACGAAGCACCATGAGCAGGCCGATACCCATCCTATTGCCCACCGCCAATCACAGTTCATGCGATTGCGACTAACAGAACCGAAGAGAGCCTGTCAATGAACGCTTCTCAGCCTAGTCTTCCCGTTGACAAGACTGAAGCGGAAATGCTAAACGAAAGAAAAACAAAATATGCGTTTTACTTCTACCTATCTAAAGGAGCTTTGAATGTCGACTCCGGACACACCCCAACCTGCCCAGACGCCTCGTCGGCAGTTCGTAAACTTCATCTTTTACAAAGTGGATCCAGCGTGGCGCCGCCTGCCGGAGGATGTGCGCACTCAAGGCAAACAAGAATTTCTACGAGCCGTGGAAGACTTCAACGGCAAAGTGTTGGTAGTTCCTTACTCAGCGGTCGGTATCCGTGGGGACTGTGATTTTATGCTCTGGCGTATCAGCTATGACCTGGATTTGTTTCAGGACATGAGTGCTAAAATCCTCGCATCCGGGCTCGGACAGTATTTGTCGACGCCCTATTCCTATCTGGCAATGACCAAGCGGTCGGTCTATGTAGATCACCATTCACATGCAGGACAGGAGGGAAAGCGCCTGACCGTGGTGCCTGGAAAGGGCAAATACATCTTTGTGTATCCCTTCTTGAAAACGCGAGAATGGTTTCTGCTGACAAAAGCAGCTCGCCAGGGAATGATGGATGAGCATATCGAGGTCGGGCATCGATTCCCTTCCGTCAAGCTGAACACCACCTATTCCTTCGGGTTGGATGATCAAGAATGGGTCGTCGCATTTGAGAGCGACAAACCTGAAGATTTTCTGGATCTAGTGATGGCGCTCCGCGAAACGGAGGGCTCGCGCTATACGTTGCGGGACACCCCGATCTTCACCTGCATCCGTAAAAGTCTCAAGGAAACCCTCGATACGCTGGGGGGCTAAGAGCATCCTCGAGGAGTAACTTCCTCATCCTTATCTCCCACGTAGTCGTCATCGTGAAGGGCTTTCGGTCAGAGGACCGGAGGCCCTTCTGCTTTGTAAGCCATAGACGCCGAAGAGGCCAAACGGATGGTTCGACCTTCCCACCTCACATCGCTACCACAGTAGACTGGTCTCGTAGTCTGTTTCGAAGCTCCCCCGTCTGAGAGCCGCTTTGACAGCCTCACGAGGCCTGTGTTACCTCTAACGGATACCTGATCTGGACCATCAACTCATCATGGCTGATACGACTGCCCTTTATGCTCTCCGGTTTCCCGACGGTTCCGTAAGCCTCTATGTCGATGAAGCTTATGCGCAGGATCGGGGCATCGACCCATCACAACTCGTACGGGTAGAAATCCCCCGAGAGATGTTTATTACCGGAACGATTCAGGATATTCGTGAATACGTGGCACTTCAGCTCGAGCAGCAACCACAGACGGGGACAGCCTAACCATGATATGGTCTTGACGCCTCGTCACAAAGATGACGTAACTGACGTACAATGACGAAAACTTTGAGTTCACCGACGTTGACCGCAGACCTGATCGAAGAGACCATTGCCGGCTTACCCATCCAAGGCCGTATTATTCTTCGGCTTCTGTTGCTCCAATATCTCGATGTGACGCACGACGAAATTCTCTTCATGGTCGCTGATCGTCCTGACCCTCGTTGTGTATCTGGGACAAAACCCGTCACGACGATGACCCAGGAATCCATCACCGCGATGGTTGAACGACGGAATGAATATCGACGACGAGTTCGACTCCGACGGGAGAGAACCTGGCTGCAATGCGTCGCGCTCGAACATCTCGCGTTCATGGCCGACGCCTTCGCGACTCGTGCAGCTGCACTTCTGGTCGATCGCGGGGTTTCCTCCGAGACGGTTCTCACTTTGAAGGCACAGGCACGTTCGGCTGTTCCATCAACCACACTGCGCCTGTTGCAGGAAGCCTGGGACAAAGAGGAGATCACCCCCCACGAGTACCAGAACCATCGCCTCGTCATTGAACTGCAAACCCAGCTTCGTTTCGCCGAGCGGTTCAAAAAGCGCTTGGCACTCGCGGAACGGGAACAGCAATCGTCGGATCTGACCACGCTGCAGGACCATGAGATCGGTCACATTTGGGGAATTCCTGCCGGCACGCTTGCCGCCCGCAAGGTGAAGTTTTTGGCTCAGTATCTCCTGGCTGTCCAGGCCAAATGTTCAGGGTCAGACCCTCGTACAGGCGGGAATCTCGTCCCCTCCCAGGATGTTTGGAAAGAAACGATGCGGGTCCTTTCCCAGCGTCCCATTGAACGCTCGATTCCCACCTATGACGGGCTTGAACGGACCGAGTCAGCATTGATCGAAAAGTTGACTGCTTATGCGACCCTCGCCATCCCCGAAGCCAGCGAGACCAAATTTTGGAATTCGCTGGTCTATGGGGCCAGTTCAAACGCGATGCATACTGAAATCACCAGAACCTTGTTCGGACTTCAGCGGCTGGTGGCCATCCAAAAAGATGTCGACAGCTCTCACGAGGCATTGGATGACGTGTTGCTCGCGCGATCGAGACCGCCATCCAAGGACTCTCTCACAGCCTCTGGAGAACGAGAAGCTGGACATGGAGAACTCACGGACTTGCAACGCCAGATTCTGCATAACTTCATCGGAGAGGACGTCAGTGGTAGATTTTCAGACAAGTGGTAAATATTCTCCGTTGCCAATCCGTCGTCATTCGGTATAATTGCTTTCAATGAAGGTTATCCCCCTCCTCCATTACCGTCGCATTGTTCAATTCAGGGTTCTCGGTCGGTTCCTCTCATATACCCTGATCGTCGCTATGACCCTCTGTGGGGCCACACCAGCTTTGGCTGGAGGGCTGATTGAAATCGCCGAGCTCTTGGCCCATCCGGAGCAATATGATCATCTCGATGTCATGGTGACCGGGAAAGTGATGAATGTTCAACTCGCCACAAATCGTCAAGGACAACCAGCCTATGGATTTTTGCTCCAAGATCCAGCCGGCACCTTGAAGGTCGTCAGTCTAGGGCAGGTAGCGGTCCATGAAGGGGATCAAGTTATTGTCGAAGGCATTTTTAGTCGTCTCCGCCAGGTCGGCCGTAAGATCGTCTACAACGAGATTAAGGCCATCTCTGTCAAACCACTCACCCGCCTGAACCCGGATCTGGTCGGCTAAACACCTATAGTTTCAATCACCCTACCACCCACGTTCTTGTGAGCAACCCACTTCCCGATTCGGCTCATCGCGGGAGTTTAAGAATCCAACTTAGGATCTTGTCAGAGAGGCGATCCGACAGTAGCTTTCTCATGAGCGCGCGAAGCTTGGCATCAGTTCCAACTAAATACCGTGTCCTGGGAGTCGATGCCGTGAGGGCGTCTTCCACCACCTTCGCCACAGCCTCAGCGGAAATGGCCCGCTTCGACGCCTCCCCGACAACCTTCCGCACGGCGGCCATAATGGGCTGATACAACGATCGAAGCTCCTCCGTGATTACTGCTTCTCGGTCAGCCGCATCGAGAGTCGATTTGTTCCAGATCGGCGTGGCAATCGCACCGGGTTCGATGATCGAGACGTGAATTCCCCATTGCCGGACTTCTAACCGCAGAGCATCCGTAATCGCCTCAAGCGCAAATTTTGACGCCGAATAGGGCCCCATGAGTGGCATCGTTGTGAGCCCAGCAATCGACCCCATATTGATGATTCGACCCCGGGTTTGTCTTAATAACGGCAGAAATATTTGCGTGACTGCGACCTGCCCGATGACATTGACCTCGAGTTGCCGGCGAAAGTCCGCAAGGGGGACAGCTTCCAGTGGACCGACTACCGCGATTCCGGCGTTGTTCACGAGGCCAACCAGTCCGTCCTGCTCGATGTGCTGCAAAACTAATGCATGCGCTTTCTGAATCGTAGAAAGATCGGTGACATCAAGCTCAATCGGCACCAATCGATCCGAGCAGGTCTTTTGAAGGGCGACGCCGTCCTCTGCCTTACGCACTCCCGCGAAGACTTGATAACCCAATCGATCAAGATGGATCGCGCAGGCCGCACCGATCCCTGTTGAAGCCCCCGTGATGACGACTGCCCGACTCATTTCATTCGACATGCTTCCCTCATGGATATCGCAGAGAAGACCATAACAGGTTTAGACGACGCTCCTCCAGAGTTCGGATCCTGTTTCTTGATGCGTTCGGTAGACACTGGCCCTCGTCTTCGGCTATCATCGGCACTCTTCGTTGCCTCATCGTGGCGGTGTAGCTCAGTTGGTAGAGCAGCGGACTCATAAGCCGCGGGTCACCCGTTCAATCCGGGTCACCGCCACCAAACCAAGCTTCGGTTGACCAGTGCGCCATTCATCGTTTTATCGTGATTTTTTCGCAACGATAGAATTCTCAAGCGCCTAGTTTTTAGCGCCCGCGCATGCATGAGAGAACCATTCCTTCCTGGACCATGATGCATCCCCAACTCCGACAGGCTTACCAGAGAGAAATGACCGCAGCCACCGAGCAGTACCAGACCGGCAACCTGAAATCCGCATTCACTCATCTTGAGCGAGCCCATATCCTCGGTCAATCCTTCCCGATCGCCCATGCGCGAGCCCACTGGTGGATGCTGAAAGTTGGATGGAAATGCCGAGACGCCGTCGAGATTACTGGTCAGATTCCGCGGATCCTTGGAGCGCTGCTGTTCTCACAGATTTGGGTTCCGGTAGGCAATACGGGTGGCTCACGCGTTCCCCCGTTCAAGTCAATGGCAATTCCCGATGACCTTCAAATCATTTTGGACAAGTACGGACGAGGCGCCGAGGCCGACTAACCACATCCCTTACTCCTCCCGCAATCCTTCCACGATAGGTTGCCGGGCTGCCCACCTCGCTGGGAAGTAGCCCGCCACTAACGTCGCCAGTGCCGCCAACAACAATGCCTGGATCAGTGAGGCGGTCGGCACGATCATTTGGATGGTCCAGCCGAATGATTGTCGATTGATGACCTTAATCAGGAGCAGCGAGAGGAAGCCACCCCCGATCAGCCCTAAGAAGATGCCAACTGCACCGAGGTACACCGCCTCCCACAGGACAAGCTGACGGATCTGTGCCGAGCTGCCACCAATGGCACGCAACGTCGAAAACTCTCGGCGTCGTTCGAGAACGGAAGTGATCAGCGTATTTACGATCCCGAGCATGGCGATCACAACCGCAATGGCCTCCAAGACATAGGTCAACAGGAATGTCCGATCAAAGATCTCAAGAATCTCTTTCCGGAGTTCGACATTGCTGATGACTAACGGTGGAAGACCACCGTCGTCGGAAGTGCTTAGCAGTGTGGTCATTCGCGCCTTCACGCGATCGAGCTGCGCTCCATCCCGCAGATACACTGGAAAGACCGTGACGAGGTCATCGTGCCAGAGTGATTGGTACAGGGCCCGGTCCATAAGCAATTTCCCGCCGTCGGTCGAATAGTCATAAAACACGGCCACGATCGGAAATCGTCGAACACCACTCGGCGTGATGACTTCGAGCATTGAGCCTTCTTCCACTCCTAACCGGTTCGCCAACACCTCCGACACGAGTAGCCCACCGATCTCAGCGGCACGATTGAGCGACTCGGACGAATCACCGCTTCTCACAAGGTACCGGCTCCATTGAGCATGCAACCGGAGATCTCGTGACACGACCGCGACGCGCTGGCCGTTCACCTCGATACGCACATCACGGTAACTATCGACTGCGGCAATATCGGGATCGGAGGCCAGGATGCCCAGCCACGATGCGGGTAAGCTCCGGCCGACAGTTCCGATTTCCGTGCCGCGCAACCACATTGAGGGAGCGACGACAAGATCGGCCAGCACCGTGTCCGTGACCCACACTTCCACGGTATGGCGAAAACTCCGTACCATCACCAGCACTCCGATCATGATCGCGAGTCCCACCATGAAGGCAGACACGGTGACTCCATTCCGTCCTGGATTGCGAGCGGCATGCTCCACCGCAATACCTCTCATCACACCCGACACCGCACGTTCCCGACCCAGATATCGCCGTCGGTGCCAGCCAGAGACGCAGATCGGAGCCAAACAGGCCAATCCCGCCAATAGACATAAGGTTGCCGCATACCCCAAAAGCGGAACCCCTCCAATAGGCCCTGGCCAACTCAGAAGTCCTGCGCCAAGGAGTAACACCATACCCATACAGGCGAGCGTTCCGACGCGTAGCTGTTGGCTGGCCTCATAGTCACCGGGGGCGAGAGCCTTCACCGGCGTGGTTCGGCTCGCATCCCAACTTGGACCGATAGCACCGATCATCGATACAACACATCCAATCAGGATTCCTTCAATCACAATGCCACCGAGGAACTCAGTGCGGAGCAGGCTGTTCGCACCGATTCCCACTGGAACATAGAGGTCTGAAATGGTCCGACTCAGGAGTATGATCAGCTCGTGAGCCAACGCGATACCTGCTGCGCTTCCGAGAACTCCTCCTATGAACCCATAAAGTGCCGCCTCCATGAGAAAGAGAACGGCGATCCTAGGCTGACTCATCCCGATCGCCCGATAGATTCCGATTTCTCGTCGGCGCTGGGCGACGGCAAATGCCATCGTGTTGTAAATGAGGAACATCCCCACCAACAGCCCAACCCAGCTCAGAACAGTCAAGTTCATGCGGAAGGCACCCAGCATTTGTTCAACTTGACTGGTCCGATTGGCCGGCCGCGCGACCGTCACATGAGGAGGGAGGACCGTTCTTATTCTCTCTCTCACTTCTTCAACAGACTGACTCGTCTCGGTAACGATATCGAGCCGATCAATCTTCCCTACCAGGCCAAATACGATTTGTGCGGCCGCGATATCCATGATGGCCATGCGCTCCCATGCAGAGCTCCGATCTGACTTCTCCTGAAGGATCCCGACAACTCGGAACTGGAGGCGCCCGGTCCCGACTAAGAGATCGATGTCATCGCCGACGGCAAGCCGCCACTCATTCGCCAATGCCTCCCCTAAGAACAGGGACTGTGGATCGACCATGTCCATGAGCTGGTTTTCTGTCTCCGGCTGGTCCACCTGGAACCCCCGGGTATGGAGTTCGTCCAGCAAGTCAAGCCCCAGGATTTGAATAGCTTGGCCCGGTTGAGTTCCCTGCATTCGCACGGCCGTTTGGATGATCACCGGAGATGCCGATATGACACCGGACACCTTTCGCACGGACGTGATAACCTGTTCATCGAGTCCCGTGTCATCCCCGGCGACTTCCAATGTCGTCGGACCGGCCACCGTGAGGACACCCTGTTCAAATGAACGGAGAACATCAACATTTGCGGTTCGTACGGCGACAGACGCGGACACCCCTAACGAGACACCGACAATGGTGAGCAGCGTCCGTAACGGCCACTGTCGGAGATGGGAGAGGAGGATAAGGACCAGAACCTTGATAAATGTGGGCATCACATTGGAAAGGACAGGTTCTACGGCAATGGACGCATTTGAAGTAGCCTGTGGGCGATCGTATTACTGGGGTCTCTGCGCATATCGGTCATTTCGTTTACAGAATTTCCATCATTTGCTACACTTCCGATGAACATTGAGAAGGAGCTCCGATGACTAAGCACAAAGGTATCGCAACAGCTCGATTGAAACGGACCGTTCGCCGCTCTAAGACCGCACCACACATTACCCCTCGGCAACGTGAGATTTTGCGCCTCGTCGCTCTCGGCCATACCAATCGCGAAATTGCCGGGTCCCTGAAGATCAGTGTCCGCACCGTTGAGGTCCATCGGTTCAATTTGATGCATCGGCTTGATGTTCGGAACGTCGCGCAACTTCTGCGTCAAGCGCTCCAGCAAAACCTGTTGCCTCGTAATTTCAGCGGCAAGTAGCATCAGAGTTCGTTGAGCCGCCCTCGGCATTCCTGAATCGATTGGTATCCTTTCCTCATTAAAACTGCCCTCAGTTCTGCTTCAAGTTGGCCGAAGACATCCAACCCTTCTTCCACTAACGCCGTGCCGATTTGAACGGCCGAAGCGCCGCACAAGAAATGTTCAAAGGCGTCGATTCCTTCAACAATCCCTCCGGTACCGATGATGGGCATCTTCCCCTCAAAGAGCTTAAAGAAGGCTCGGACATTGGCCAATGCCACCGGTTTAATCATTCGCCCCCCCACCCCACCAAATCCGCCTTTCGGCTTAATGACCACCGTTTCTCGCTCCGGGTCCACCACCAATCCATTCCCCACTGAATTGATCAAACTTAGAAAATCGACGCCACATCGACCGATCACCGCCCCCATCACCTGATGATGTGCCGGGTCAAAGTACGGGGGCAGCTTGACTCCCATCGGCACTGTCACGTGGGGTCGGACTCTCTTGAGGAGGCGCTCAGAAGCATCTGGATCGTAACCAATCTGAGGCTTGCCGGGAATATTCGGGCAAGAAAGGTTCACCTCAATCAGATCCGGGCCGGCTGCATTAATGAATTCAGCAATGGTGGGGAAATCGTCCTCCCCAAGTCCCGCCACACTTGCGATAACAGGCTTGCCGAAACGTTTGAGGTGAGGAATTATTTCCGCATAGGCTCGATATCCAAGATTGGGTAGTCCCATGGAATTAATGGATCCGTCAAGAAACCCGTAATACCGTGGCTCAGGATTGCCTTGACGCGGTTCGATCGTCATAGACTTCGTAACGATCGCCCCGGCACCGGACCGTCCCAACGACTCAAGTTCAGCCTGTGTCACGCACAGTGCCCCAGCGGCATTCATGAAGCAGCTGGGAAACGTCACCCCGGCGATCGTCGTAGACAGGTTTATCATAAAGCGACCGCGCCAGCTTGTCGTGGCGTGCGGGAGAGCAATTGTCCATCCCGCATAGTCCACGTATAGTCCCCGGCTTGCGCTGCCTGTAGACTATGAGTCACCAAGAGCACCGTTTGTCCTCCCGAGGTTGCCAGGTCCCGAATAAGTGCCATGATGTCTGCTCCATGATGGGAATCCAGATTGCCCGTGGGTTCATCGGCCAGGAGGAGACGCGGCCGGTGGGCCAACGCTCTCGCAATCGCAACACGTTGCTGTTCCCCGCCTGAAAGCTCCGCCGGCCGGTGGAGACGTCGATGGGCCATCCCCACACGTTCCAACAGTTCGTCGACTCGCTTCCTGACCTCTCGTCCTTCATCTCCCCGTAACATCAGGGGTAATGCGATATTTTCTTCTGCCGTTAATCCATGGACAAGGTGAAAGGCTTGAAAGACAATACCGATTGTTTCACGTCGGATCCTGGTCCATTCAGCACTGGTCAGCGTTGTCGTAGACCGTCCATCGAGTACGATTTCTCCTGAGGTCGGCATATCCAAACCAGCTATGAGGTTGAGCAGCGTACTTTTCCCACATCCGCTGGGCCCCACGAATGCACAAAACTCTCCGTATTGGATTTCCAGGTTCACGTCTTGCAGTGCCGAAACCATGGTTTGACCGCGTGCATGGGTTTTACACAAATGTCTCAAGGTAACCATTCGGTTGCTCACTCCAAAGCGTACTACCCCCAACCAAGCTACATGTTCGCATTCCTATAGCACAACAAATCGAAGAGCGACAACCTTGACAGCCGGCAGCACTTCGCCATAAAGAGATGCTCTCGACGAAAGACATAAGGTCAGGTAATGGACCGCCGTATCTCAGAATGGATGCCAGGACTCGTGCGCCGTACGATTCGATTTGTGCTGCCGATGCATTGTTCCATCTGCGATTCCTCTCTGACCGATGATCCGACTCCTCATTTCTGTACTGATTGCTGGCGCACGATCGGACTGATGCCCTCCTCCCGATGCTCCCGGTGCGACCGTCCGTTTCCGTCGGCCATCGCCACTGCCTACAGTCCCAACCACATGTGCCAATCATGCCTTATACGTCCACCTTCGTACACGAGAGCGTGGACTCTCTACCCCTACACATCCCCACTCCGGGACGCCATCCGCTTATTTAAGTATCGAGGTACCGTCTCATTGGCATCGGCTCTTGGGGCGCTGATGATCAAGCAACTCCCTTTACTCGATCGCGTGGATGTCATCATACCGGTTCCCTTACACGCTGAACGACTTCGTCAACGGGAATTCAATCAATCGTTGCTCCTTGCTGATCAGATCGGGCGCGCACTCGGCATTGCTGTCTCATACACCAACCTGCTGCGCACAACCTCCTCTCCCCCTCAAACGTCCCTCACGAAACAGAGGCGCCTAAGGAACCTGCGTGGCGCGTTCGCGTTGCAATGTCCTGATGAGATCAGACACAAACGTGTGCTTCTCATCGACGATGTTTTTACAACCGGTACGACAGTCAACGAGTGTGCGAAGTCATTGCGTAGGGCTGGTTCATCCGATGTCCTAGTGCTCACATTAGGGCGGACCCTCGATCATGATCTCATTCCGGATCATGTACGTGTTCCACACCGACACCCGTTCGAACCGTTCGGAGTCTAAACCCGTGCCAATATACGAATACCTCTGCCACCAATGCCATCGACGAACTTCTATTCTAACCCTCACTGTTGGGACACCCGGTTCAACCAGATGTCGCCACTGCGACAGTCCAAACGTGGACCGGCTCCTGTCCAAATTTGCTTCTCCAAAATCGGGACACGCGAGGCTTGAATCACTGATGGATCCAAGCAAACTTGGTCATCTCGATGAGAATGACCCAGCGAGCGTCGCTCGGCTCATGAAGAAAATGGGACAGGAAATGGGGGAAGATGTGAGTGACATAGAAGAGGCCCTGGCGATGGAGCGCCCAGAAGGTGAAGAATCAACCGACCATACCGACGATCTTTGACATACACTGCCATACATTTTTCCTTGACATTTGATCGACGGCCTCTAGAATGTCCATAAGTACTGGAGGGTGGAGTGGATCTCGCCGGTCCGGTTGTGAAACATAATCATGCGGAGCTCCTCCAAAAGCGAACTGATGACGGCGACAGAAACATGCCGTTACCTCAGGATCACTCAGCGCACACTCTACCGGTACCTCCAAAGTCGGAAGATTCCGGCCTTCAAGCTGGGAAAAGAGTGGCGATTTGTCCGTTCCGACTTAGCGCAATGGGTTCGAGATCGCACCAAGTCTTCCACCGGCTCCTAAACTAGGTTATCAAGATGTTCGCTGGTGAATACCTCTGCAAACTCGATGAGAAGGGACGCTTCATCGTTCCCTCGCCTATCCGTGAACAACTTGAGGCCGATGGACAAACGGTGATGCTGCTCAAAGGATCGGACCAATCGTTATTGATCTATTCAACGAAGGAATGGGAGAAGGTCCTCGAACGAACCAGAACCTCGTTGGATGAGGACCAGAGCCGCCTGTTCATGCATTATGTGGTTTCAGAGGCTGGCCCATCCGACATTGATAAGACGGGGCGGATCTTGATCCCAAGTCGCTTGCGGAAGCTCGTCCCTGTCGATGAAGATCAGGAAATCATCCTCGTCGGCCTCTATCACAGAATGGAAATTTGGAACCCAAGCGATTGGCGTCGGTATATTGCCCGCACGGAAGATCGTTACGAGCAAAACATGGCCAAGATCCAAAACCTCCTGTAGCCCCATCGCATGTCGTCGAGCCAACTCCCCCATCACGATCGCAGAACGATGTCTCCGTCTCAGACCATCACTCATCGAAGTAGAAGAAGGCTTGCCGCTACTTCAACCACTCGACCGCCCACCCAGCATCCGACGGTAGCGGTCGAATTCGAGCGGTCGACCTCAAGAACCGCCTCGAGGAAGACCTGGCACCCACCAGTTGTCTCATCAAACGGACTCACCATCACACTCCCAATCCCTCCCAGCATCAACCATCAGTATGCGACCGTCAACGGACGCCGTGTGCTCTCCTCTGCTGGACGAGCCTACAAAACACAAGTCGGGCACCATGTATGGTTAGCCTTGGTACAATCCCCGTTCAAGGTCACCTTATTGGATCAACTCCTTTCTGAACCATTGGTGATCTCCATTAACTTTTTCTTTGCCTCCTCGCTCCGCCGTGACCTCGATGGCGGTCTTAAAATCACTCAAGATTCCGTCTGTGAGGGGCTTGGGATCAACGATAATCGCATCGTCGAAACCCATCTGTACAAACATGTCGATAAAGCAAGCCCTCGTATTGAGCTCTCGCTTTCTACCCGTGCTCCCTCATCCACGCTACCCTAGCAACAGGTATCCTCACTCGCCGGCTATAGTTTTCTTTCCTTCAGACCGATAGATAAGAGCCGTACTTTCATGTCATGGAGCCCACATATTCTGCTCTAGAATATGACATCACAACGCATCTCAATCGCCGACCTGCAAATCGGCATGTATGTCTCCGCGTTAGATCTTCCTTGGTATCGCAGTCCATTTCTTCGTCATTCGTTTCTTGTAGAACGCGACAGTCAAATCGATAAATTGATTCGAGCGGGAGTTCGATCTGTCACGATCGATCTCGTCCGTGGACTTGCCCCAGACTCTCGGGATGACGAAGCGGCACCATCGGCTCCCGCAGCCCTGCCTTCGCCGACTCCAATGGTGAAACAACTCAAACCCTTAGCTCAATTGACTGATGAGTATAGGCAAGCCAAACTGGCCAAGCAGCAACTGACCCAGGCCGTCCAGTCCGTATTCACGACAATCTCCAAGACCGGCACAGTTAATACTCAGCAAGCCGCCGAAGCAGTTCAGGAAATCACCATCGTCACGCGAACCCTCACGCATGCTTCTCTATTTATGGCGCTCAGTCAGAATCAACCAGGGGAATCGATGCTGAGCCAACATGCCCTGACGACATGCACACTTTCTCTCGTCCTTGGCCAAGCATTTCAATTCAATCCCCTGGAACTGCAGGAACTCGCCACCGCCGCGCTGTTACACGACGTCGGCCTCTTGCAGATCAAACCCACTATCCGACATCGTATCCATTCGGGATCCGGTCTTTCTCAGGCGGAGAAGTCCGAATTTGAGACTCACCCAAATCGAGGGGTGCGTACGCTACAACGACAAGGTGGGTTTGACGGGCCCATCCTTCATCTCATCGCCAACCATCACGTGTACCTCGACGACAGCGGGTACCCTCAAGAGGCCCGTGGGGAGTTTACCTCCGATCGCACTCGGATTCTCATGGTCGTCGACCGATACGATGAGTTGCTCACAGGATTTGGAGGGACCACTCCACTGACATCACATCAAACATTTCAACGTCTCTATCAGGAAGTGCAGAAGGGAACACTCGACGAACGCATTGTGTCGACATTCATTACCCTGATCGGAATCTATCCGATTCATAGCCAGGTTCGCCTCAATACACAAGAGGTGGCCGTCGTCACAGAACTCAACCAGACACAATTACATCAACCGATCATCACCATCACGCATCGACCAGGCGGAAAAGAGTATCCCGACCCCTTTGTCATTAACCTTGCCGAGCAAGTCGACGCAGACGAACCGAGATCGATCGAAACCATCATCCGATTGAACAACTGATGAACAGTCCTGGAGCAGTTTCCTACTCGTAGCGCAATGCTTCGATAGGGTTCAGTCGAGCAGCTTTGTTGGCCGGATAAAGCCCGAAAAACAGGCCGACGACGACGGAAAAAATGAAGGCCACCACGACCGCATCGGTTGAGATAATGGTGGGCCACCCGGCAATAATCGTAGTTAAGCGAGCCGCCAGAATTCCACACGCGATTCCGATCAATCCTCCCACGACACCAAGCGTCATCGCTTCGATAAGGAATTGCATCATGATGTGTACCCGTTTCGCTCCAACCGCCATCCGGATACCAATTTCCCTGGTCCGTTCGGTAACAGAGACCAGGAGAATATTCATGATTCCGATGCCGCCGACTAGCAGCGAGACACAGGCGATGACCATCAACATGACAGTCAATGTTTCACTGGTCTCCTCTTGGACCATTCCGATCTCTACTTGCGTGCGAATCGTGAAATCATCAGGCTCTTCACCTTTTATACGGTGACGCGCTCTCATCACCTGACGGATCTCCTCCGTTGCTTCTTGGAGATCATCCACACGCCCGGTAGACACGTAGACACCACCGACCGATCCAAGAAACATGGTTCCCAGGACTTTTCGTTCAGCGGTCGAAAAAGGAATCACGACGACATCGTCCTGATCGGAACCATACAGTGACTGCCCCTTCGGCGATAACACTCCAATTACCCGGAGTGGGACATTATTGATGCGAATCAGTGCCCCTAGCGGTTCCTCGCCTGGTTCAAAAATTTCATTCACCACGGTCTGGCCGAGAATGGCTACAAGGGCCGCACTGTCCATATCTGTCTGTGTAAATGGACCTCCACTGCTTAACCTCCAATCTCGGATATGAAGATAACTCGTGGAGACCCCATAAACCGGGCTGTTACAATTGCGATTCCCATGGACGATTTGTGTGACGTTTTTCATGGACCACCCGGTCTCGGTCAAGAGAGGAACCTTCTTCTTGAGCTCCATCGCATCCGCAACGGTCAGCGTCACCGCACTCCCCTGTGCGCCTCGTACACCACCTACTCTCGTTGCGCTCGGCCAGATCATGATGACATTCGTACCGATTGAGGCAATTTGCTTCTGCACGGCCTGTTTTGCCCCCTCTCCGATGCTGACCATCGCGATGACTGCAGCCACACCGATAACGATCCCGAGCAGCGTCAAACCAGCCCGCAACTGATTTCGCTGAAGAATTCGCAGTGCCGTCACGATCGTCAACCAGATAAACACCTAGCCCTCCGTCGCATGCACATGACCCTTAGTTACCCGGTCACTCTGGATCTGACCATCTTTGATTATAATTTCCCGTGAGGCAAAGGCGGCGACATCATGCTCATGCGTGACCAAGATCACCGTCATCCCCTCCTGATTGAGCGCGCTGAGAATATCCATGATCTCTCGGCTAGACTGTGTATCAAGATTCCCGGTTGGTTCATCCGCCAAAAGTAGCGAGGGGGTTGCGACCAATGCACGGGCGATCGCTACTCGTTGTTGCTGCCCGCCAGAAAGTTGCGTCGGGGAATGCCCTTCGCGACCGTGTAATCCGACACGCTGCAATGCCGCAACTGCGAGTGCCCGCTGCTCTCTTACAGAAAGTCCTCGGTAAAACAACGGTAATTGGGTGTTTTCCAACGCGCTGGTACGAGGAATCAGATTAAAACTCTGAAAGACAAACCCAATCTGCTGATTCCGAATTTCCGCCAGCTGGTCAGGGCGAAGACTTCCTGTATCGATTCCGTTGAGCCAGTAATGCCCACGGCTTGGCTGATCCAGGCAACCCAGGATGTTCATCAGCGTCGACTTGCCGGAACCACTTGATCCCATAATTGCGACAAACTCACCCTGGTCGATTGAGAGACTCAACCCTCGTAGCGCTTGGACTTCAACATCACCGACTCGATAGACCTTCCACATGTCTTTGCAGGCAATCAGGGAATTCACGAGAAGAGACCATAGTCGAAGAGACACAGGGCAACTACGGAGAGCTGCCTATGGCTCCCTTGAATCAGCCCGTACTGACACCTTCTTAAAGATCCGTCGCGCGTGGGCATGCCTCATCGGGAACGTGAACGCCGCTTGCTTCCAAAACCAGGCGGCAACTCACTGCCTCTCTCCTCTCCTGACGACTGCTCAATGCCAATAACCACCATATCGCCCTCCGTCAAACCTCCAGATAGGATTTCCGTAGCCACACCATCCGAAATCCCCGTTTGAACCGGAGTCTGCGCAAGGTTTTCATTATCCGTTAACTTCCAGACACCTTTCTGTGTCAGCGCTTCACCGGTCTTCAATACTGAGCCTCCTGCAACAACACTCGCCGTTGCACCATTGACCTCAGGTTGCCCTCTCTCTGCCTGTGGAGGTCTGAAGCGAAGCGCCGCGTTGGGAACCTTCAGCGCTTTATCATTCTGGGCGACGATGATCGACACATTAGCAGTCATGCCTGGCTTAAGCCGGAGATCCGTATTATCCACGCCAACCACGACATTATAGGTGACCACATTCTGCACGTTGATGGGGGCAAGGCGAACTTGTCGAATAGTGCCCGTAAACGACTCACCTGGGTAGGCATCCACCGTAAAGACAGCTGCTTGTCCCTCTGTCATTCCGCCGATATCCGATTCACTCACGTTGGTATTAACCTGCATTTTGGTGAGATCGAGAGCGATGAGAAAAAGGTTCGGCGTCGAAAAACTCGCTGCAACTGTTTGCCCTACCTCAACATTCCGCGCCACGACAATCCCATCGATGGGTGACCGAATGACGGTATATTTCAATTCTTGTTCGGCTGCGCTCAACGCCGCCGTTGCCTGCTTGACCTGCGCCTCGGCAACCCGCAACTGTGCTTCCGCACTCTGATAACTTGTCAGTGCGACATCCACGTCATTTTGCGCCACGAATTGCTGAGGTAAGAGAGACTGCACTCGCTCGAGCTCACGCTTTCGCTGCGCCAAATCAGCTTTAGAACGTGCCACATTGGAGCGAGCCACTTCCAAATTACTGACGGCTTGTTCTCGGCGCGCCTTAAACGGCTCAGGATCGATCACTGCAACGGTTTCCCCTGCCTTCACTCGCGAATTAAAATCAACGTGGAGCGCCTTAATCATCCCTGACACTTGCGTCCCCACCTCCACTAACACGACGGGATTAATCGTTCCGGTCGCGCTGACGATAGAAATCACCGGACCTCGTTCGACGGCTGCCGTTCGGTAGTGTACCGGGGTTTTGCGCTCCCCATTAAAAAATACGTAACCCCCTATGGCCAACCCGACGGCTAACACACTGATAATTAATCCAATTCGTTTCATACGTTCGATGCAGCACCCTCGAAAGATAGATCCATCCTATCAAGAAGACCGGAGAGAATCACCTCTGTATCGGTACGAAGCGACCACGCTGTTCATCTCTGGTTTGGGCTAGCCTATCATGGCTTCAATCACACACCAAGGAATCAGAACCCTTCAGGAAGGAAAGAATCTGCCGTCAGACGGTGTGAACTGAGGTTGTGGATCTACCTGGCGAGAAATCGTTCAAGAAACGTCGTCGACACGTGCCCCTTCTGAAAGTCAGGATCCTCAAGAATCCGATGATGCAGTGGGATGGTCGTCTTGATGCCTTCGATCGTGAATTCACCCAGCGCACGTTTCATACGTGCCATGGACTCCTGCCGATCGCGGCCATGTGTAATCAGCTTGGCGATCATCGAGTCGTAATACGGTACGACCGTTGAGCCTGATTCCATGGCTGAGTCAACACGAACTCCGAACCCTCCAGGCGGACCATACCTCGTGATCGTGCCGGGGGATGGGGTAAATTTCTCCGGGTCCTCAGCATTAATACGACACTCGATACTATGGCCCGTGAGGACTACATCTTGCTGTCGGATCGCAAGAGGATGACCTGCGGCAAGACGGATTTGTTCCTTAATGAGATCAATCCCCGTTACCATCTCCGTGATCGGATGCTCAACCTGAATCCGAGTGTTGACTTCCATAAAGTAGAAGTTCTTGTCCTTATCGAGCAGAAATTCAACTGTTCCAACATTTCGGTACTGGGCTGCCTTGACGGCTTCAATCGCAACCCGTCCCATTTCCCGACGAAGCTTCTCATCGACGACAGGTGACGGTGTCTCCTCAACCAGCTTCTGATGCCGGCGCTGAATCGAACAGTCCCGTTCTCCTAGATGGACGACCCGCCCGTGCTGGTCCGCCATGATTTGCACTTCAATATGTCGCGGTTCCAAAAAATAGCGTTCGAGGTAGACACCATCATTGCCAAACGTCGACTTCGCCTCAGCCTGAGCAGCCTGAAATGCTCGGCTTAAATCCTCGACTCGACTGACGACGCGCATCCCCCGACCGCCTCCTCCAGCAATTGCCTTAATGATGACGGGAAAGCCTATTTGCTTGGCAGCCTGCAACGCCTCTTCTTCACTGCGCAACTCTCCTGGGCTGCCTGGTGTGACAGGGAGACCTCGTTTTGCCACGATCTCCCGTGCTTTCGCCTTATCACCCAGCAGGGCGATATTCTCGGAACTGGGACCGATAAATTTTATGCCGATAGACTCACAGACCTCTGCGAAATGAGCATTCTCAGATAGAAATCCATACCCAGGATGAATCGCATCGACTCCCGTGATCTCAGCAGCACTGAGGACGTTGGGAATATTCCGGTAGCTTAAGGACGAATCGGCAGGCCCAACACACACCTTTGCGTCAGCCGCTCGAACGTGCAAACCCGAGGCATCGGCTTCTGAATGAATGGCGACAGTCTCGATACCGAGCTCTCTGCACGCTCGTATGACTCGCAGTGCGATTTCTCCGCGATTAGCGACTAATACTCTCTTGAACACGACTCAACTCCGACACATGGGTGAGGATTGACGTGAGAATAACCTATTTACACAGCTTTGGGGTCGATGAGAAAAAGGGCCTGACCGTATTCCACGGATTTTGTATTCTCAACCAGGATCTTCACGATACGGCCGTCCACTTCAGACTCAATCTCATTCATCAGCTTCATGGCCTCAACAATGCACAGCACTTGGCCTTTTTTGACCGAATCCCCCTCTTCAACATACGCATCGGCGTCAGGAGAAGGCGACCGATAGAACGTACCGACAATGGGAGAGGTGACCGTGAGGAAACCGATAGCCGTTTCAGGAACCGAAGTCGTCGTGGAGGCGGAATGTGTTGGTTGTTGTGGCGAGGTAGGAACCGACTCTTGAACCACAGTTGTGGTAGCCTTAACAGGAGCTTCGTGCCTCACACGGATGCGGGTCCCGTGGGATTCAAACTCAAGCTCGGTCAGGTTGTTCCGGCGGAGCAGATCGATCAGTTCTTGAATTTGTTTTCCGGACCCTCCGGTCAATGAGGCCTCGGGGATTGGCTCGTTTGCGATCTCCGGCATCACGATCCGGCGAGCCTTGACGTTTGATCGACGACGCTTCACCGGACTCGCTCCACATAGGACCTAGTGCGCGTGTCAATCCGAATTGTAGTACCAACCTCCAGGTATAAGGGTACTTTGATCGTAGCTCCCGTTTCAACGACTGCCGGTTTAGTCCCACCAGATGCGGTATCCCCCCGCACTCCTGGTTCGGCATCAACTACTTTCAGCTCAATAAAATTCGGCAACTCGACCGCGATGGGACGATGCTCGTAGATAAGAATCTTCACAACCATATTTTCCTTGAGCAGGTCCGCATTCTCACCCAACTGGTTTTTTTCAAAGGTGAGCTGCTCATAGGATTCTGTATCCATCAGTGTATAGGACTCACCGGACGCGTAGAGAAACTGCATGTCCCGTTCTTCGAGGTCAGGTTCTTCAAACCGTTCGCCCGATCGAAACGTTCGGTCCAATACATTCCCAGAGAGATAACTCTTCAATTTGGTACGGACAAATGCCCCGCCCTTGCCAGGCTTGACATGTTGAAAATCGACAATATAGAAAGGTTCCCCTTCAACCATCAACCGAACGCCACTGCGAAAATCAACCGTAGAGATCACTCTTCACTCCCTTCGATTACACACGCTCCATTCAGTGATTGCATGACTGAACACGAAGTCTACTTAGGAGCCGCACGATGACTGCCTGGCGACCCCTTCGCACCCGTATCAGTGATGTACTCATACAATCCCCTGAGCGCCAGCCGATATCCACTGGGGCCAAAACCGGCGATCTGGCCTAACGCAACCCCTGACACGTATGAATGCTGTCTGAACTCCTCCCGCCGATAAATATTTGATAAGTGTACTTCGACGGTCGGTAGATTCACGGCCGCAAGCGCATCTCGTATGGCGACACTCGTATGAGTGTAGGCCGCCGGATTGATGATGATGCCATGATACCCATGGCGCGCCTCCTGAACCCAGTTGACCAATTCCCCTTCAAGATTCGACTGGTGGATGACAAGCTCGACTCCGAGCTCACCACTCAGTTTATGAAGAGAGCTGTCGATCATCTCGAGCGTCTCGGTACCGTAGATCGACTCTTCCCGACTGCCTAGTAGATTGAGGTTGGGACCATGTAGCACCAAAATCCGCAGCATGTTTCGTATGAAACCTCACGCACACACCATCGGGCTGAACGAGGCATTCTAGCAGTCCAGATTCTAGGGGTCAAACAGTCGAGTCACGTAGAGGCTTTTGTGGGTGGGTTCGAACAGTGCTGGGAGTCATGACGACGGGCCTGAATTGAACGGAGCCACTGCTCTAATTTCAGAACGACTGCGCTGCTGCCTCGTTGTGGGTTCTCCTGGCGAAGCGCCTCGCGAGGACGGGAATGAGTACTCGTGTCTCCCTGAGATATACGGTGGCTATGTAGACCATCTGCTTCGTTGGCCTTGACCAATAGTGGACCACCTTTGACAGAGGATCGTGACTCCCTGCTACCAGAATCAGAAGCCGCGGTGTTCGATCGTTGATCAGGAGCCGGTCCCTCCGTCTTTGTTGCTCCTGATTCCAGCGGCACCTCGAGCCCAGCTCGTAAAGCCAGCGCTTCTTGATCCTGTGGGTGCAATGCCAGAATGACATTGCAGGATTGGATTGCTGCGTCGTTCGCCCCCTGGGCGGCATACAGCTTGGCCAAGGTCCGATGAGCCCGTAGATTCTCAGGGCTCAGCTTTATGGCTTCTTCGAGAATCGCTTGGGCTTTCACAGGCTGATTCATATGGTCGTAGGCACGGCCGAGGGCCACCATAGCGGTGATAAAGCCTGGATAGGTCTTCAATCCATCTTCAAGAACTGCAGCAGCCTCTTCCCACATGGCGGCTTTTCCATATTCCTCCGCCAACGGAATAAACGCCTTTGATCCCGGCTCCTTGGCAAATGCCAGCGCCAACCGGTCAATTTCCGCTGCATTATTCGTCTTTTTGGATCCGGAAGCCATTTCCCTGCTCATTCCACTGAAACTTTTTGACAAGGCCTGACTCGACACAGTTCGTGCACCGCGGTTAAGATTTCGTCGGCTAACCGACGCTTGGACATCAACCCCAAGTCTCGCTGTTCGCCTCTCGCCGAGAGAATGATCGCCGCATTGTCATCACTGCCGAATCCCCCTCCTGTTTGGGTCACATCATTGGCCACAATGAGATCCAGTCCCTTCGCGTTCAACTTGTCTGTCGCATGGGACACCATATGCTCCGTTTCTGCAGCAAATCCCACCATGATTTGCGAGGTTCGACGCGCAGAGAGCATCGCGAGGATATCAGGCGTTGCTTCAAGCTCAAGAACCATGTCAGTTTTCCCCTGCTTCTTCACCTTCTGTACGAACGATTGTTTGGGACGAAAGTCTGAGACGGCTGCGGCCATAATTAGAACGGTACAGGTAGAAAAATGTCGGCATAAGGCATCCGCCATTTCTGCAGCAGTGTTCACGCGGACCGTGGTAATTCCCGGCTCGAGACTCAAGGATGAGGGGCCTGACACTAAGATCACCTCTGCGCCACGGGCCTTGGCAGCGGCAGCAATCGCATATCCCATCTTTCCCGACGAACGATTGGAAAGAAAACGAACAGGATCGATCGACTCCTGTGTTGGGCCCGCGGAGACGAGGACGACTTCATTTTGCCAATCGCATCGTGAAGCCAGCACGCTATCAACTGCTGCAACAATTTTGGGCTCCTCGGATAACCGCCCTTGCGCAATCTGCCCTGAGGCGAGTGGTCCAACTTCAGGATCGAGTACCACGACCCCACGAGATCGAAGCGTCTGTACATGCTGAACGACCGAAGGGTGTGTCCACATATCCCCATCCATCGCAGGAGCGACAATGATTGGACAGCGAACACTTAACAGCATTGTGGTTAACACATCGTCGGCAAGCCCAAGAGCGGCTCTTGCCAGAAAGTTTGCTGTTGCAGGTGCCACAAGCATCACATCAGCGCGCTCCGGAATCATCAGGTGGGCCATCGGTTCATGAGCGTCGAAAAGATCGGTGACCACTCGCTCCCCTGACAGAACCTCAAATGTGAGAGGCGTAACAAACTTCGTCGCGGCCTTGGTCATCACCACAGACACGGAGGCCCCCGCACACCGCAAGGTTCGAAGCACGCTCACCGCTTTATAGGCAGCGATGCTCCCAGTCACTCCCAGAACAATCCGCTTGCCCGATAGATGCGTAACGAATCGTGCCTCGTCCAAATCTCTACTCCTCGGTCGGCGTCACAGCAGGTTGGGCGGTGTCATCGACGTACACGCTGAGTTCCTTCTTGATTTCGCGCGCATCTTCTCCCGTCATCATCGCGATGCGCTCGGTTTCTCCCTCTTTCCCGCGCTTGGCTTCCTTCATCGCATCGCGCGCTTCCTTGCCAGTGAGGTAGCGGGAATGCCCCCTCAACACCTCATCAAGAGCAATGGTGGTTTCTTTCGTAAATCGAGAGGACACGGCCGACTTGGCTCCTTGGGTGAGATGTTTTGCACGTTGCGACGCAACGATTACCAAGCGATGGCGAGAATCAAATTCATCGGTCGTGTACTGCGGCAATAAGCTCAGCATATCGATCATAATTCACCTTGCTCCTGCTATGAAGTGGTTGATGGCTCCCGTTCTCCTGCTTCGACATTCTTCTCGCGGATAAAATTCTGCTCAAACCAACGCATATCTAACCGCTTGGTCCTGAGACGTTCGGCTAACACAATACTCTGTAGATCGAGAAGAGACCGAGTGAGATCATCGTTCCGCACGATGTAGTCGTACTCCCGGAAACACCATATCTCTTCTTTCACCTTCCTCAATCGGCGAACAATTTCTTCGGGAGAGTCTGACTTTCGATTTTGCAATCGACTCCGTAGGATGTCCAAAGACGGAGGTAAAATAAAAATGCAGACCGCATCATCAAAACCCTTCTTTAGCTGGAGGGCGCCCTGCACGTCAATCTCAAGCAACACATCAACCCCCGCTTCCATCTGCTCCATCAGAGGCTTCCGCGGGGTCCCATACCAATGGCTGTAGACATGGGCATATTCTAAAAACTCGTTTCGGGCAACCATACCTTGAAATACGTTCTCATCGACGAAGAAGTAGTCACGTCCGTCTTCTTCTCCAGGACGAGGCTGCCTGGTCGTAAACGAGACGGAATGCCAAATCGCAGGCACAGACGTGATGATCTGCTTGCACAGCGTCGTCTTTCCTGCACCAGACGGTGCTGAGACGATGTACAGGATTCCCCGACGGTCTGAAACCTGACAGTTTTCCGTTGAGGTGGATGAGTGGCTATCTGGGGACATCACGGTACTCATTCGACATTTTGCATTTGTTCACGTAGACGTTCGAGCTCGGTTTTCATGATGACAACTTCCGCGGTGATTGTGACGTCATTCGCTTTAGATCCAATCGTGTTGACTTCACGGCTCATTTCCTGAAGAAGAAAATCCAATGTCTTGCCGACCGGTTCCGCACGTTGGATAGTATCGTCAAACTGTATCATATGCGCGTTTAATCTGACCAATTCTTCCATAATGTCACACCGATCGGCGTATAAGGCCAGTTCCTGATTGAGTCGAGGGACGTCTGGGATAGAGTCACCTAATAGTTTCTCGACACGGACCTTCATACGCTCGAAGGCCTCCTGAGCAACCAGGGGTGCCCGAGCAGACACCGTCGTTGTCGCTTCGCGCAATCGTTTCAGCCGATCACGAATATCCTCAGCGAGAAGCGCTCCCTCCCTCTTTCGCATATTCGCCATTTCCAGAACGGCCTGACGTCCCAGTTTCTCGACCAATCTGGTTAGCTTTCGATCATCGGTCGGCTGCTCAGAAACCACAAGCAGATCCCGTAACCCCGCCATTAATCCGATATCAATGACCCCTTTCAGCTTGAGGGTGCGCTGAAGCGTACGAAGCGCTTCATGGTACTGTTTGGCCAGACCAACGTCAACCTGAAGCGAGCGAACATTACCTCGACTTCCCTGCAGGATGACTGTGAGGTCGACTCTCCCACGCGCACAATGTTGCTGAATAGTCTTCTTAAAACCTTCCTCCAAGCTCGTCATGGTTTTCGGCAGTCGAATCGAGGTTTCGAGGAAGCGATGATTGACCGATCTCACCTCTATCGTCACGGTTCCATCTGACCATGCCGCCTGTTGTCGGCCGAACCCCGTCATACTTGTGATCATGTCGATACTTTTCCTTCCCACTCACAGATGTCATCAATCGGACATTCAAGGCAGCGTGGCTTTCGTGCAAGGCATATATAGCGGCCATGCAGTAATAACCGCTGGGACACACTAGTCCACTGGCCTTCAGGGAATACAGATTGAAGATCACGCTCAATTTGTTCGGGATTGCTTGAGTAAGTCATCGACAACCGGTTAGCCACCCGCTTCACATGTGTATCCACCACAATCCCAGGCTTTCCGAAAGCCGCTCCAAGCAAAACGTTGGCCGTTTTACGACCGACACCGGGAATCGAGGTGAGCTCCTCCATTGTGTCGGGCACCTCGCCGCCGAATCGCGTGATAACGGCATGCGCACAGCCGATCAAGTTCTTCGCCTTGCTTTTGTAAAACCCCGTGGATCTGATGAGCTCCTCCAGATCACTTACGGTTGCGTTCGCCAGAGCACGAGGAGTGGCGTACCGTTTGAACAGTGCCGGTGTCACTTGGTTGACCCTTTGATCGGTGCACTGGGCTGACAGAATAGTTGCCACCAGGAGCTCCCACGGGGAACGATGGTCCAGTTCTACTTTCGCGAGGGTGATAGCACGATGCAGCCGCTCAGCGATCTGCTTAGCCCGGTCCATCACCACCTGCTTCTTCTTGTTCTTTGCTCTAGTCACAGCAGGCTGATTCTGCAGTGGTCAGCGACGAGACCCAACCGGCAGCGCATGGTCCTGTTCAGTCACTTGGCACGTCCGGTCAACCGAGGATGACAGAGATCTCACGTAGGTTTCTAGTCGAACGAGAAGAGGACGCAGTGTAGTGGGCTGTAGTGCCGAAATTCCAATAGCTCCGAACCGCCGGCACAGCACTGCGACCTGCTGCGGTGGTGCCTGATCGCATTTATTAAACACAAGCCATCTCGACACGGAACCAAGCCTCAACTCATCGAGGATAGCCTCGACCGCTGCAAGCTGAACCTCGATATCTCTCGCATTAATATCGACGACATGAAGGAGGAGATCCGCCTCTCGCAATTCATCTAGCGTGGTCCGGAAGGCGCCAACTAGCTCTGGCGGGAGATCTCGAATAAATCCGACTGTATCGGTAATGATGACCTCTCGATCTTCAGGAAACCGCAGACGTCGGCTGGTCGTATCGAGCGTCTCAAATAATCGGTCTTGTGCGGCAACATGGCTTTTGGTCAGTACATTGAGGAGGGTGGACTTGCCGGCGTTCGTATAGCCCACAAGCGACACGACAGGAAGTCCGTATCGGACTCGACGAGCTCGTCGTTGGTCCTGATGTCGCTCAAATTGAGCCAGATCTCGCTCCAAATGGGTGATACGATTCCGCACCCTCCGTCGATCGGTTTCCAGTTTAGTCTCACCGGGGCCTCGAGTTCCAATGCCTCCTCCTAGCCGCGACAATTGCGTACCTTTTCCCGACAATCTCGGAAGTAAATAGCGTAACTGGGCAAGCTCTACTTGTACCTTCCCCTCACGACTATGGGCTCGTCGGGCAAAGATGTCGAGAATCAGCTGTGTGCGATCGATAACCTTGATATCAGTCATTTCCGAGATGGCCCGCAGTTGAGCAGGCGACAAGGTTTGATCAAAGATCACCATATCCGCACCTCGATGCAGCGTCTGGATCAACACCTCCTTCATCTTGCCGCTCCCCAGAAGATACCGCTGATGCCCATCTGACGTGCGTTGAGCGATACGATCAATCACCCTCACATCGGCTGAAGTCGCGAGCTCCGCCAATTCCAGCAAGAATTCTTCTTGCTCGGCCCGGCTCTTCGCAGAAGCACTCACCAGGATCGCCGATTCCTTGCCGTCGCCTACCGCGTGATGGGCACGGGCAACCTGCAACTGAGACTCAAGGTCCTTCATGAAGACGTCGAATGGGATCGTGAGGTTATGGAAAGGAATTGATTTGAGGACCTTGAACAATTGCCCGGTAGGACCAGGAGGCATAAGATGGGCCATGTAGATGTTCCCTATATGCCCGTCCTCCCTAACGGATAGGATGCCGACCAAATCCAGCCTCAAAAACGCGAGGTCCGTCAGGACTTCTTGACTGAGGGGTTGGTCATGCAGTTGGGTACGGACGAAGCGTAATCCTCGAAGCGATCGAGGGCTCGCTCGGAACAGCGTCATCGTTGTAGAAGACAGAGTCAGCTGTGTTCCCACGATCACTTCTTGAACCTGACCTCTTCTGGTCAGTAACACTCCGAGAGGACGACGAATGTCAAGGGTAAGCTGAGCCATGGCTTTTGCCAGCTCCGATGACACGATCTTGTCGATTGGGACTCGACGCCGGTACAGCCGTTCAACCGCTGCCACCTGACTCGCTCGAAGTCCTGTGATCTGCCCTCGGATGTTAGAAATAGCTCGCCTCCTTCTTGGGGTCGGAACTCTCACGCTCATGAGGTTCCATTGCAATCAATGTTGGGGCAGCCATCGAATCAACCTCCACGCCAAACGATGGTTGTGCTCCGCTCACGAGCAGTTGACGTCCTGCTGCTGCAATCATCGCAGCATTATCGGTGCAATATTCGGCCGGAGGAATCGCGAGACGAATACAAGACCGTGCTGCCCGCTCATTTAAGAGCATCCGCAGCCGTGAGTTCGCAGAGACACCGCCGACGACTGCCAGAGCATCCAAGTTCCCCCGCTCGAGCGCAACGAACGCTTTGGCAACCAAGACGTCCACAATCGCTTCCTGATAACTGGCCGCCAAGTCGGCGATCTGATCAGGAGATGGAGCGCCCACCCTGTCACGCAACTTGTAGAGCAACGACGTCTTGAGGCCGCTGAAACTGAAGTCTAGGCTGTGTTTTCCGCCTCGGAATCGAGGGAAGGCAATCGCTCCTGGATCCCCGGAACGGGCGACCCTATCAATAGCCGGTCCCCCCGGATAGCCGAGTCCAAGCATCTGGGCCCCCTTATCAAAGGCTTCACCGGCAGCATCATCGCGAGTACGACCGAGCAGAACACAGCCTCCATCAATTTCTCGCCGATAGAGATGCGTATGCCCTCCCGAGACAACCAGAACAATACATGAGACCGGAAACGTCGGATCTGCAATCCACGCCGAGGCTATATGCCCTTGCAGATGATTGACCCCAACGATTGGAATGCTCAATCCATAGCTGAGGGCCTTCGCGTAGCTTGTACCGACCAACAGCGCACCAGCAAGACCAGGCCCTTGAGTCACAGCGATCGCGCCAAGGTCGCACTTCGAGACATGAGCCTGCGACAACGCCTGTTCTACAACCTGATCGATCAGGCCGAGATGGGCTCGGGCGGCCAATTCAGGGACGATGCCGCCGAATTTTTCATGAATGCCTATCTGAGAAGAGACAACGTTCGATAACACTGTTCCCTTGTGGTCAATGATGGCAGCAGCTGTTTCATCACATGAAGATTCAATACCAAGCACCGACCCAGGACGCCACCTGACACAACCTGGAGGTTCTACGTGATGAGAAGAAAGATTGATCTGCATATGGAACCACACACACCTACTAATGAAACGGCCTCTGCGGGGATTCACCGCAGAGGCCGTTTCGGACTAGATCGACACTCTGATACTCACGAAGGCATCAGACTCCGGCCATCGCCTCCTGCTCTATGAAGGTTGGGGCTCCGTCGCGAAGCACGACTTTTACCTTCCGACTTTCCTTGAATCGTCCTCTGATGAGCTCATCCGAAAGTGGGTCCCCAATAGCACGTTGGATGGCACGCCGCATAGGCCTGGCTCCGTACAACGGCTCATAGCCTTCCTGAATCAACCATTGTTTGACTTCGTCATCGACCTCAATCTCTATTCCCTTGTCCAACAACCTCAGATTCAATTCACGAAGAAGAATGTCCAAAATAGAGTAAAGCTGCTCTTTCTCCAGCTGATGGAAAATCACTATTTCATCAATTCGGTTCAAAAACTCTGGGCTGAACGATTTCCGAAGCTCACCGAGGACCTCATCCTTCTTCTTCCGTGCCGCTTCACCTTCGGTGCTCTGGAACCCAAGCGACACGCCTTTTTGAATCATCTTGGTCCCAATATTGGAAGTCATAATGACGACGGTGTTCTTAAAGTCAACCTTTCGGCCTAGACTATCAGTCAACACCCCATCATCTAGCACTTGCAGTAATACATTAAACACGTCGGGATGTGCCTTTTCAATTTCATCGAAGAGTACGACTGAGTACGGCCGACGACGCACTTTCTCGGTCAACTGTCCTCCCTCCTCATACCCCACATAACCGGGAGGCGCTCCGAATAGACGAGAACTCGTAAACTTCTCCTGGTATTCCGACATGTCGACACGAATCAATGCGTCCTCGCTATTGAACAAGAACTCCGCTAATGTTCTCGCCAATTCTGTCTTTCCGACACCTGTCGGTCCGAGGAAGATGAACGAACCAATCGGCTTTTTGGCCTCCTTCAGGCCAGCTCGGGATCGACGGATGGCACGTGCCACGGCGGAAATGGCTTCATTTTGCCCGACCACGCGTTTATGCAAGAACTCTTCCATTCGCAGCAACTTGTTCGATTCCTCCTCTTCCAACTTGAAGAGCGGGATCCCGGTCATTTTAGACACGACGTAAGCAACATCCTCTTTGCCGATCACAGGCTTGTTCTTTTCCTGATTCTTTTTCCACTCGCGCTTGGATTCATCAAGTAACTTACGCAGCCGTTCTTCTTCCTCCCGATGCCGAACCGCCTCCTCAAAGTTCTGCATGGAGATCGAGAGTTCCTTCTCGCGCGCGACTTTTTTGAGTTCCTGCTCCATCGCCTTCAGTTCAGACGGAAGGGCGTACGTTTGGAGCTTGGCACGAGACCCAGTTTCATCGATGAGATCAATGGCCTTGTCTGGTAGGAACCGATCGGTAATATACCGATCTGATAACTTCACGGCTTCAACAATGGCATCCTCTGTGATTTCGACGCCATGATGCTCCTCATATCGATCTCGAAGGCCTTGGATAATACGGATTGTTTCATCGAGATTGGGCGGTTGAACGTATATCGGCTGGAAACGCCGCTTCAGCGCCCCGTCCTTTTCAATGTGTTTACGGTATTCATCTAACGTTGTGGCCCCAATACACTGAATCTCACCCCGTGAGAGAGCAGGTTTCAGCATATTGGAAGCATCGATCGATCCCTCCGCAGCTCCCGCCCCTACCAGCGTATGAAGCTCATCAATAAAAATGATGATATTCCCAGCTTGCACGATTTCCTTCATGACAACCTTGAGGCGTTCTTCGAACTGCCCGCGATACTTGGTCCCTGCGACGAGCGAGCCAAGATCCAACGCAATGACTCGACGAGAGAGCAGGTTATCAGGAACTTCCGATTGGATGATTCGTTGAGCAAGCCCTTCCACAATCGCCGTCTTACCGACACCGGACTCACCGATCAATACCGGATTATTCTTACTTCTTCGGCTCAGAATCTGGAGGACGCGTTCAATTTCATCAGCCCGTCCGATCACAGGATCCAGCTGGCCTTCTTGCGCCAACTGGGTCAGATCCCGACCGAATTCGTCAAGCGCCGGCGTATTACTCTTCCGATCCCTCTCCCGTGGCGCGGACTTCCGCAGGAACGTTACGGTCAATTGCCGCGCTGTGAGAAGATTGGCACCTAAGCTCCGAAGGATTTTCCCCCCGATTCCTTCCTCTTCACGGAGGAGACCAAGAAGGAGATGCTCACTGCCGATATGATTGTGACCCAGCAGCCTCGCTTCCTCAACACCGTACTCGATCACCTTCTTCACTCGAGGACTAAACGGGATTTCCCCGAATGTCATCGTCGTCCCTCCACCGGGCAGATTCCGTTCGATTTCTAGCCGGATCTGCTCTGTGGATAGTCCCATCTTTTTGAGGATCATCAGCGCAATCCCATCCGACTCACGGAGGATCGCCAAGACCAAATGTTCGGTGCCGAGGTAATCGTTTTGATGACGTTCGGCTTCTTCCCGCGCAAGGATGATGATCTTTCGACCTTTGTCAGTAAATCGTTCGAACATCCTGCCTCCTCTTAGTGAGTGCACACCTTGGCTGCGCTGGAGCAAAACCCTTGAAAAATCTTGACCTAATTCTAACCACAGTATGATTGAGAGTCAAGGTTGCGAGGAGAACCAGACTGGTGACATAACAGCATCAATTGTATAGTTCTCAGTCCTGCCAAAATTGATATCCATATAAAACGGGAAGAGACTTCTCATTGACATAAAAAGAAATATCTCTATACAATCACACTCATTTTCTCCTCTATACACACACCGAATGAGAAGCAAAAGTATTGGTATTTTAACTAAGCCCAAGTTTCTAGAGGTCAAGAGTACGTTGTTAGGGGTCGTTGCCTGGCTCCGTGCCCGCAGCATCGACGTCCTGCTTGATACAACATCTGCAGCGTTGCTGAACGAACCGGGTGGTATGCCGAAAACCCAACTGGCTCAGAAGGCAGACGTCCTCTTGGTATTAGGTGGAGACGGGACCATCCTGAGTGCTGCGCGCCTCGCAGCAGAACGGAGCATTCCCATTCTCGGCGTCAACATGGGTGGTCTTGGCTTTCTGACCGAAGTGAGGCTGGACAATCTCTATCCCTCGCTCGACCGAGTATTTGCCAACGATTGCATCCTCGATGAGCGGCTGATGTTGGCAACCCATATCCATCGCCATGGAGAAACCGTCGCCCGAGGAACTGTCCTCAATGATGTGGTCATCAGCAAAGGTACCCTCGCCCGTATGATCGACCTACAGATTTCGATCGACGGTCAATTCGTCACAAACCTGAGAGGGGACGGCCTTATCATCGGAACACCTACAGGATCCACTGCCTACTCACTTTCTGCAGGGGGGCCCATCATCAATCCTGGCGTGCAGGCCCTCATTTTGACACCCATTTCTCCACACACCTTGAGCCATCGGCCGCTTATCGTGCCGAGCAATGTGGTGATTGACGTTACCTTAACGAGTCAGGATGAAGGATCGATGGTCACGCTCGACGGTCAGGTGGGAGTCGCCATTATCCAGGGAGATAACGCAGTCATCAAAGCGTCGGACTATCGGACTCGATTGATTCGTTTTCCCGAGAGCCACTACTATGAGGTGTTGAGGGGAAAGCTAAAATGGGGACACGGATAACGACTTCAACCTCACTAGGACGACTTCCCCTGTTCGATACAGGCCAGCATGTCTTGATTCGCTGTAAATTTGAACTCCCCGATACAGTCAGTTTTCCCAACGAATGAGCGCTCCGCCACTTCAAGCGCCCGCAGCCCGTTCACATCAACAGGACGACTCTGTCGCGTTCTGAGCAGGGAATGTAACTGGTCCAACACCGTCTTTGCATCCCCCCCACCCGAGTTTTTAGTCGACAGATAGCGCTCCACAACCTCTGCACACCAATCACCGTCGCGCTTCGCCACGCCGACAAGACCTTCACTCGCTTTTCTAGCCCACCCAGCAAGGAAAACACCGTCTATCACGTTCCCGCTCGTCTCGTCGTAAGCCTGAAAAAGCGCATCGTCAGGATCGTTACCCGTTTTGTTGGGGTTGGTAATAAATATCCCATTCTTGTAGGGGAGCCCGACAGTCTCATCAACTTTGTCACCAACGGCAAAGACGACCGCATCACAGGGAAATTCATAGTACTGCTTCAAGCCGACCGCGACGGTATCCTCGCCCTTTGGATCCAACCGATTATCCTCCATTTCCAGCGCACGAACACGGTTGTGCTCGTCTACCAAAATACGCTTTGGGGAAGCCAGGAAACGGAAGCCCATTTTTGTTTCTGATACCGGAGGCTCGCACTTCGTGAATTCATCCGTAAAACCTTTTAAGACCTCATCATGGTTCTGTCCAACCTTGGCCAAACGATCTTTGATCCGCTCGAACTCCCCACGGATCCCTTCTAGATCCATATTGGCACAGATACTACGGATCTCCTTCGGGTTGTACTTTCGTTCCACTGGGCCTCGTCTGACAATGGCCGTGACCCGCTCAACCTTCTTATAGCGAACCAACCAGTGGGCAATGTCCACCATCACGTCCCCGGCGCCAATTACACAAACATGTTTTCCCACTTCAAAGGGTTTGTCGCCAAAACCGGGAAGACGATTGTAGTGATACACGACATCTTTCGCGTGGAACACACCCTGCGCTGAATCTCCCTCCACTCCGATCGCTTTCGTTCCTTGCGCCCCAATGGTGAACACAACCGCGCTTGCTCCAAGTCCACGGACATCATCAACCGTGAGGTCTTTCCCGTTTCCAATCGAGACATTGCCGAAATAGTGCACATTTTTCTGCTGAAGGAGCTCCCAATACTGTTTCTTAAGACCACCCCGGAGTTTCAATTTAGACGGGAAGATTCCATACTCGGCCAACCCCCCGAATCTGATGTCTCGATTGAGAATGATGATTTCATGTCCGGCTTTCGAAAGCGAACTGGCGACGGCCATGCCGGCCGGCCCTGCTCCTGCAACAATAATCACATGTGGCCGCGATCCACTCATAACAATTACCCTTTACTCCATATGATCAAAAAGCTAGGAATATCAACGATTCGCGGACTGTAACACAGCGGTTCTCGCACTGTCAAAAATGAACGACTCGCACGCGCATCTACTTGCACGACTCGGTGTAGTCATCTAGAATCCGCCCACTTCTGCCTTTGAAGCAAACTTCGTCGAGCGACTATCAGATGGCATACGCCTAAATCCTTATGCCTATCGGTCAACCACTCCCCGCATCGTGTGAGGAGGACAAGACTCCCCCAATACGCTATTGCCGAGTCTCAACCGTTGACCGATCGTTCTCCTTAAAACAGTTGAACACCGACGAAGCCTATCTCGTCCAGAATTTTGAGTGCGTCGAATACCTCGTCGCTCGTGGAGCCGATAGCGCGCGCATTGCCATCAGCGAACACATACCTCCCGATGGTCCATCCCCTGAATATTCCCAGCTTTCGCTCGGCAGCCCGCTTGTCCCCAACTCACCATTCACCTTCGACCAATCGATCGTCATTGTACTTCCAACGTACAACGAACGATCCAACCTTGAAGCGCTCATCAATGCGATTGGTCGCTATCTCGTCGCTGATATTTTAGTCGTCGATGATAATTCACCGGATGGAACCGGACAACTCGCCGATGAACTGAGTTGTAAACATAGGCATGTCCATGTTTTGCATCGGCCACAAAAACAGGGGCTTGGGCCAGCTTATTTGGCGGGGTTTAACTGGGCGCTCCAACGGAAGTACGACCGTATCATCGAAATGGATTGTGATTTCAGCCACGCACCGTGGGACTTACCCCGCTTGGTGCACGGTAGCAAAACCGCCAACCTAGTGATCGGCAGTCGCTACGTGCCTGGTGGAAGTACCGACAACTGGGACGCCAAGCGACGCCTGGTCTCTCGCTGCGGCAACACCTATGTCCGGCTCTTTTTAGGTCCGATGATCCAGGACTGGACAGGCGGATTTCGATGTTATCATCGCGACCTGTTGATGAGGATGCGCCTAGAAACAGTAGGCGCGAAGGGATACGTCTTTCAGGTAGAGTTGGCCTGGCGAGCCGTTCAACTCGGTGCCGAGATTCGTGAAATACCCATTCGTTTCACGGACCGGGTGCAAGGCCAGAGTAAGTTGGGCTGGTCGTCCCTTATCGAAGGACTCCTAGAAGTGCCCAAGATGAGCTTTCATCGTTGACAACTCACTACGAGCCTTCACAGTCGGTTTCCTGTTTCAAGCAAGGATCACGCAACGAACTCGACGGTCCAGACGAGTCAAGCTTCGAAAGATCAATGACCAGCTCGTCCTTGGCATTCGCGATGATGACATCGAACAGACTGTTGTTAATCGGAACGACGGCCTCTGTGGGTTGGAACCGTAAGTCAAAACCTTTCGCTGCAGTCGGACGCATGGGATATCGTCGATCATAGATCATCCCGTAGGCCGGAATACCATAAATAATACGCCAGTTCCCCAAGAGCATATGCAGTTCTGTCCCCTGAATATAGAGTCCTCCCGTCGTGATAATACGCCTCGCGAAGGTTTGAGGCTCGCTCAGATAGAACGTGACTCGTTCGTTGTAGTTCGCCTCTGCGAGCGCTTCCGCCAATCGCACCGATAGCAATGTCAATTCTTCGTCCGTGAAAGCTGGAACCAGCGGAGACTCGCCTCGCATCCATCGTTTCAGAGCAATCCAATGCTCCTGCACCATCAATCCCGACAGGATCTTCCGTAATCGCTCAGGTTCGATTAGAAAGGGGTGCGCATGATGGGTCGGGGGCCATTCGGCTAGGACTTCGGAGTCTTGTTCCAAGCGAACAAAATTCACCGGGTCTTCATAGATAATTCTCGATGGCACATGCGGAACGGCACATCCAGCCATCACGACCAAACCTAGTACTACCCCGGCTGTCAGTAGGCTCAGAGACTTCACCTGCATGATCACGAAAACCTAGCGCTCACTGATCGTAACGGTCATTTCCGCACGCTCTAACGGATTGTCCCGCCCATCCCGTTTCATGTTGACGATCGTATCGGCGACATCCATCCCGCTCTCGACCTCTCCGAACACCGTGTATTGCCAGTCCAGAAAGTTAGCGTCCGAGACACAAATGAAGAACTGTGATCCGGCACTATCGGGATCGTTGGCTCTCGCCATTGAGACAATCCCACGCTTGTGGGGCGTACTATTGAATTCGGCCTTCACTTTATAGCCAGGTCCACCCATCCCATGTGAAGAGCGGTCCGCGGTCTTACTGTTGGGGTCTCCTCCCTGGATCATGAAACCGGGGATGACACGGTGAAATGTCGTTCCATTATAAAACCCTTCCTTGGAAAGCTTGATGAAGTTGTTCACATGACCTGGCGCCACGTCCGGATGGAATTTGAGTACGATCTCTCCGATCGGTTGTCCCTTGCTCGTCACGGCGATGGTAGCCCGTGTATTCTTCGACACATCACTCATGAGGTTATCCTTTCTATTTTTATCGAAAAAGAAACGGAGGTGGAGCGATCCCAACCTCCAATCCTTCGTTCACAGCTATCCAGGAAAGACCATCGTCACTGCGGAACACCCCTGAACTCGTTCCCGCATACAGGCCTCTCTCACCGACTCCCAATAATACTTGAATGGACAGGTTCGTGAGGCCTCTATTCAGTGGGGTCCACTGTTTCCCTTTATCAACGGTCTTAAAGATTCCGTGCCCTGTGGCAACAACCATGGTTTGGTCGCTCAGAACGATGCCACGGATAGAGTCATTGGGAAGGGCCCGACTAATGGGACGCCAGGTCAGTCCGCCATCGGTGCTGCGAAAGACTCCCCCATCGAAGGTCCCGGCCAAAATACTCTGGTCCTGATCGATTACCAGCACACGGATGAAGTTTTCAATCATGCCTTCATGATCTTTCAGCCCATGTCGGACACGAACCCACCCTGAAGAACGAGGGCTCAGTCGAAAAATCCCTTTTCCTGAGGTGCCCGCAAACAATGTTCCATCCTTGGCCCGTGCAAGCGAATGGACTAATGTGTCATCAAGCCCCGTCGTGACAGGAACCCAGCGATCATCGTCACGGCGGAGGCGATATACGCCGTCGCCCGTTCCGGCATAGAGCTCATGATCGACCGTCAGTAGCGATTTGACTTCCAGTCGTTTCAGTCCCTCATTCACGGGCTGCCACGTCGTGCCATCATCACGGGATCGGAACACTCCCCCACGAAACGTCCCGGCATACACATTCCCGTTCCCCGCGACCGCCAAACTCAAGATAAAGGGATCGGTGACTCCCTCTCCCACAGAAATCCATGTGATCCCTCGATCCACGGTCCGGAATACGCCGTGTCCAAACGAACCGGCATAGAGAACACCGTTTTCGCTGATCGCGAGCGCCTGTACGCTTGTCGCAGACTGTTCTGACGGCCCCAAGGTCACTGGAGAATCTGCCACCATCTGTGCCTTCGATGCCACCATCGCATCTCTCGATCGAGGCTCTTCAGCATACCCTACTCCGAGAACCCCACTAGTCCATACTATGAGGACCAGCCAGGCAGCGCGTCCCGGTCTATTTGCAGTCCCAATGAGCTTCATCGCATTCGGGTTCCTGCCGTCCTGAACGGCACATCAGGGTCAGTCGGTAAATCCATCCCATCATGGTCCGGACTTCTCCCAAACACGCGGGCTCCGATAATCCCAACTTCATACAGCACCATCAACGGAACTGCCATCAGTAACATCGTAAAGAGCGTGGCATCGGGAGTCACGACGGCAGAAACGATGAGGCACAGCAAGATGGCGTGTTTTCGGTACCGTGCGAATGTCCGAGCCGACACTGCGCCGATCACGGCCGCCAGCGTCATCGCCAACGGGAGTTCGAACGCACATCCAAAAATGAGCAGGAATTTCACGTTGAAATCAATATAGATTCCCACCCCAAGCTGCGGAGTAATGTCGCGATCAAGCCCGAAACTCACAAACCAATCGATCACGAGCGGGAGGATGACGGCGTTACAAAACACCATCCCCAACCCAAACAACGCTCCGGCCAACATAAACAGCGGGATCGCCCATCGCTGCTCCTTCGGCAACAACGCGGGCTCAATCAACTTCCAACAGTGGTAGAAAATGACCGGTAGACTGAGGATAAAGGCGGCCAACAACGACACCTTGATGGACGCGAACAAGGCTTCCGTCGGCCCATAAAACGCCAGTTGGTTCTCAAACGGCCGATTGAGCCACGCGACCATGTCGGCAGAAAACGAGAATGTGAGCACAAGCAACCCGAGCATCGTCGCGCCGACGATCAGCAATCGGCGCTTGATGTTTTGGAGGTGCGCGGCAAGCGGATGGACGATCTGTTCCATGGTGATGGCTTAGCCGTGGACGCAGCACTGGCCTCACGGCACTCTACCGTGCCGGTTCCAGTCGTTGATCTCGGTGGAGACGAACGAACTCCGCCAGCTTGTCTTTCATGGCCAATTTTTCTTTTTGGATTCGCTTTTTCTCGATCTCTTCATTCGGCGTCAGGACATGGCGTCTTTGCAACTCGTTCAGCTCGCGGTCCAGACGATGGTGAGATTCTTCCAGCTCGCGGAATTCGGTGTTGCTCCGGCGAAGCTGTTCGACAATCGCATCTTCCGTCAACATACGACACCTCCCGGTTAGAGTGAGTCTGTTGAGGTTGATTCACCTCCTGCGCGACACGGTGGTCCATTCTGTCGACCGCTCGGCATGACGAGCGGATTCATTTCCATCAGCACGGCATCTTCGAGTGGATTGGAATAATACTGAGGACGAGTTCCGACCTGAATAAACCCCATTGTCGTATAGAGGAAGCGCGCGGGCGTGTTTGACGCTCTGACTTCAAGAACTGCTCGAGTCGCCGCGTGATTGAGTGCCACGCGAAACGCTTCCGCCGCCAGGGCAGTTCCAATCCCTTGCCTCCGCACCGACTCTCGCACCGCCAGATTCATCAGGCGCAGCTCTTCAAAGACGATCCAAAAACAGTGATACCCCACGATCGCACTCTTTTCCCCTGTCGATGACGCTTCCTGCTGCATCGCAACGAGAAAGTGTGCAAATTGATTACCCATTAACTCTGATTCGAGCATTTTGCGCGTCCAGGGGGACGAGAAGCAAGCCTCTTCCAAGGAGAGGATCTCCGGCAACATCTCCGGCGTCGCAGGCCGGATGTCACATGACAATCGTGTTCGGTCGTGGGTCATCTGTTCCCTGTATTCTTCGATCGTGGACGACGAGCCAGTCGTGCCGCAACTTTCGTTTCGACCCGCTTCCGACGTCGCGCCACCGGCGACAGGCCTCCCGAACGCTCATACTGGATTTCCGCCTCCGCACGCTGTACGTACAACGGAGCCACCATACTCCCGGCAATCACGCCCCGCCGTATCTGCTCCATTCCCATGCGAGCGACCTGAATCGCCGAAGGCCTGAAAGCATGCTCCGGACCGACCCTGACCGTGACCGACTCCGGCAATGCGGCTCGGATTTCATTCTCCAGCGCGGACCATCCAAGCCCGATCATGACAGCCTGGTCAGGCAGGCTCTGCGCGAGCGTAGTGGGGCTGCCGACCTGCTCGCTCACAAGCCGTTCCCACTGCCCCTCACCCACCTGACGAAACAAGGCCCAATAGACCTCATCCCGACGACTCATCAATACGGGACAGAGAGGACGAGATTCCCCTTGTACCATCCTCGCCATCGCTTCCAAGGTGGGAACCAGCGTAAGAGAAAGCCCAGTAGCTGCCCGCAGCCCGAGGCAGGTCGCAAGTCCGACACGGATCCCCGTAAACGACCCAGGCCCGGATGAACAGCAGAGGCCATCCAGCTCACTAAGTCGTAACTGAGACTTGTTGAGCAGTTGATCGATGGCCGGCAGCAGGAGCGCCCCATGGGCGCCACCCGCTTCTTGTTCATGGACGCCCAACACCCGATCATCGTCCAGGATGGCCACACTCTGCCATGCCGTAGCCGTTTCAATTGCCAGAATTTTCATCGCAACTTACGAAGCCTGCCCGAAGTCCTTTGCATTGATGGTTTGGTTATGATGCAACTCGTGGAAGGTCACCTGAATCGATCCCTCCCCATGACCATCGACGAGAGAAACCTTGAACGGGCGTAAGAGTGGGCCGCCTTGCTCAACCACTATCCGAGCTGGATCTCTCTCCGAATCATCGAGTCTCCTAAAATCATCGTATTGAATCGTCGCTTCCACATCGCCGTCCGTTCCCAACCGATCTTCTTGAACCACTAAGAGTCGACGATCAAACCAGAGACGCCGGATAGCGTGGCGCCCTGCACCTGCCTCAGCGCTGACGGCCGCATAGACATCGAGACGATACCTATCACGATCTTCTACGACTTTCACGGTTTCCTCGTGGGTGATCACACCGGTCCCCAAGACCCCTCCGACCGCCCAGGCACTCAATTGCGAGAATCGAGCAAGCTTCCCGAGATCCTTCATATCGGATCGGTGACCACTATACACTTTCCCTTCCAGCGGCAAACGGAGCGTATACCAATCGTCTGCCTGTACAAATTCAAACAGCTCGTGTCCGATCGGTGTAAAACCTCGCAGGCGCAAGGTGTTGGGACGACGGTAGTGGACGGTTCCCTCTACCCGTGTTGCGATCGGCATAAGCCCGCCCCGCACCTTAGCGGTGAACAGGCCCTTCATGGAATGAATGGCGGCCTCTCGCTGCCGCAACAGCGTCGTGAGTTCTTCAGCCGTGACCCGTTTCAACGGCGGTGCGTCTTTCGGATGGATGAGCGTACAGCCGGCCAGCCCTATCGCTATCAATAAGAGGATGAGAAACGAACGAACCACCTGTGTCAGGAGGGGGGCTATTCCCTGTGGCGGCCGACCTCGATGGTTAGGCCAGTACAATATCAAGCGCCTCTCTCACTTCGTGAATCCCGATCAATTCCATCCCATCGATGGGATCCAGCTTCGTCAGATTGCGTTCTGGCAACATGCAGCGTTTAAATCCCATCTTGGCTGCCTCCCGGATGCGCAATTCCGCCTGGCTGACAGCCCGCACTTCGCCGCCCAAACCAACCTCCCCTAAGACGAGCATCCCCGGTTCTACCGGTATCTCCCGTAAACTTGAGGTGACAGCCGCGACAATCCCAAGATCAATCGCCGGTTCCTCGATACGCATCCCTCCCACAATATTCACATAGACGTCCTGTCCAGACAAATGAAACCCTAACCGTTTCTCCATCACCGCGAGCAACAGCGAGACGCGATTGAGCTCCACACCGTTGGCCATCCGTTTGGGCATGGCATAACTGGTCGACGAAACCAGCGCTTGGAGTTCGACAAGAATGGGCCTGGTCCCCTCAAGGCTCGAGACAACGACCGAACCGGTACTTCGCTCAGGACGTTCGGCCAAGAACAACTCGGATGGGTTGCTTACCTCTTCCAGCCCCCCATCTTTCATCTCAAACACGCCGATTTCATTCGTCGACCCAAACCGATTTTTGACAGCACGAAGAATCCGGTAGCTGTGTCCTTTGTCTCCCTCGAAGTACAACACGGTGTCGACGATGTGTTCCAGCAACCGTGGCCCGGCAATGGCCCCCTCTTTTGTCACATGTCCGATGATGAAGACCGGAACTCCGGCCCGCTTGGCGAACCACATGAGTTGTCCGGCCACTTCCTGCACCTGACTGATACTGCCTGGAGCGGACGTGATCTGCTCTGTATACACGGTTTGGATCGAATCGACGACCACCGCCACCGGCTGAATTTCCTGGACCGCCTTGAGAATCTGTTCCAGTGATGTTTCTGCCAGAATTAATAGATGTGGATGTTCAATACCCAGACGCTGTCCGCGCATTTTGATCTGCCGTGGTGATTCCTCTCCGGACACATACAAGACCGGCGCATCCTTTGCGGCCAACCGTGGCAGCGCTTGCAGGAGCAGTGTCGTCTTACCAATCCCAGGATCACCGCCGATCAAAATCACCGCCCCGGGAATCACACCGCCCCCTAACACCCGATCAAACTCGCCGATGTTGGTCAATCGACGATCCTCACCCACCACTTCAATCTCAGCGATCGGCGTGGCCTTGGCTTGGGCCGTTTTCATCGCAGCGGGACGACCCTTGCCGCTCGCGGCTTGGCGTTCTTCCTTCATCGTATTCCAACCGCTGCAGTCGGGGCAGCGCCCGAGCCACCGTGGGGATTGATGCCCACAGGCTTGACAGGAAAAGACGACCTTGGCTTTCAACGAATTGGCCTCACAGGGAAAGGAACACTTGGACGCTATCTTAATGGATGTCCTGAGGGAAGAAAAGGACCGGTTCAGGTGGCTATCACAAGACAGGCATGGCCGCCTTAAGAATTCTTCAGCGTAACCCGATAGGGCTTGGAGGGGATCCGGCGAAGCCTGGTGAGGCGATGAAAAAACAGATCCGAATCGATGAACTGCAGCTTGGAATGCGAGTGGACCAGCTGGACCGCTCCTGGTTAAGCACACCATTTTTTCGTCACAAGATGACGATTACCTCGACCCACCAAATCACACAATTGAAAGCCTCTGGCGTACAGACCTTAATCGTTCATATGGAAGAAGAGGTCGGTGAGACGCCGGTCGTGGGAAGCGAACGGGTGGATGCACCGGCTGCAGCTCCGGCAGAGGAGACGGCTTCAGCACCACCCGTGGTGCCCTTCGAGGAAGAGTTGCCGGCGGCGAGGCAGGTGTACCAGGCGGCCAAAACGGTCATTCAAGATGCGATGAATGACACGCGACTTGGACGGGCGATCAACGTCGATGCCGTGCGGACGGTCATCTCGGACATGACCGACAGTGTCTTTCGGAACCCCGACGCGTTGTCCAGTCTCTCCCGACTCAAGCGATTCGACGAATACACCTTTTACCATTCCGTGAACACGTCTCTGCTGGCGATGTCCTTGGGGCGAATTCTCGGTTTCGATCGGGACATGATTCATTTGGCCGGAGTCGGCACACTCCTCCATGACATCGGAAAGACAAAAGTCCCGCTCGAAATTCTCAATAAGCCTGGACGCTTCGAGGCCCATGAAATGGAAATCATGAAGCAGCATGTACTCCGAGGCGTCGAGGTCCTTACCAGCACGACTGGACTCGGCAGTACATATATCCAGCCCGCGTTGGAACACCACGAGCGAGTGAATGGCGACGGGTATCCGCATCGGCGCGCGCACCAAGACATCAGCCAAGTCGGCCTCATCACGGCAATTGTTGACATTTACGACGCCATGACGAGTGACCGGTGTTACCACAAGGGGAAACCTGCCCATGAAATCCTTCAATTGCTCTATCGTCTCTCGCTTGAAGGGCACCTCGATACAACACTGGTCCAACGATTTATCCAAGTTGTCGGCATCTACCCAGTGGGCTCAGTCGTCGAGTTGAATACGGGTGAGACCGGCATCGTCAAGCGGATTAATCATAATGCACCATTGGCGCCGGTCCTCGTACTCGTAAAGAGCGCCGGGAATACCTTGTTGTCCAAGCCTACCGAGCACGACCTCTCCCAGCAGGGCACGCAACCGCCTCAACATGTCAAAACCGTCTTGCATCCCCACCAAGCCGGTATAGACCCAGCCAACTACCTCGATAAGAAAGCGGCGTAACTACCACCAACCGTTGCGTAGGACCCTGCCACTCGTCTCCATGGGACAGTACGTACTGCGGGCCTCTGCTTCTCAAGATTTGCCGTTGGCGTTCCGATATCGCTTATCGGGAGATCCGACGTCCCTCACCTGAGCCATGAAAAAACGAATCGGCATCGACGAACTACAGCCTGGCATGCAAATCGACCAACTGGATCGGTCCTGGCTGGAGACGCCGTTCTTTCGCCACAAGATGACGATCACCTCAGTAGCCCAGATCGCGCAGCTCAAAGCCTGTGGGGTACAAACCCTCGTCGTAAACACCGATGTGGTCGCCGACGACGTCGAGCCTGTCTCGGAACCGGACATTGCCACGGATCCCTTGCTCACGGCGGTGGAAGCATCACCATCGGTACCACCCGCGAGTCCCTTCGAAGAAGAGTTGCCTACTGCCAGGCAGATCTATCAAGCCGCCAAAACGATCGTACAGAATGCCATGCACGACACGCGGCTGGGGCGAGCGATCAATATGGATGAGGTCAATCGAGTCGTCTCCGACATGACCGACAGTGTCCTGAGGAATCCCGATGCTCTCACCAGTCTGTCACGTCTGAAACAGTTCGATGAGTACACCTTTTACCACTCGGTCAACACATCCGTGCTAGCCATGTCCCTCGGACGCAATTTGGAGTTTGACCGCACCATGTTGCATCAGATCGGAGTGGGCACACTCCTACACGACATCGGCAAGACCAAAGTTCCTCCCGAAATTCTGAACAAGCCCGGCCGCTTTGAACCGCATGAGATGGAAATCATGAAGCAGCACGTCCTTCGAGGCGTGGAGGTACTCTCCACCACAACCTGCTTGGGAGATTCCTACTTACGTCCCGCTTTGGAACATCACGAACGGGTCGATGGCACCGGCTATCCACACAGACGAGTACGAAGCGAGCTCAGCCAATTCGGGCTCATGGCAGCGGTCGTCGACATCTACGATGCCATCACCAGCGATCGGTGCTACCATAAGGGACGGGTGGCCCATGAAGCGCTGCAGTTTTTGTATCGCCTCGCGTTAGAAGGACATTTGGACGCCACCCTGGTTCAGCGGTTCATCCACGTGGTGGGTGTCTATCCGGTCGGGTCAGTCGTTGAGCTGAATACAGGGGAAGTGGGTGTCGTCAAACAGATCCACCATCACGTCCCCCTCACGCCGGTCGTGCTCATCGTGAAAAGCGCGGGCAATACCCTCCTCTCGACTCCGCACGAGTTGGATCTCGTCGCACAGATCGAAACGCCGCATCGGAAGATCACCGCGATCCTCGATTCCAAACAAGCCGGAATCGACCCGACCGACTACCTCGACAAGAAGGCGGCATAGGGAGCATCAGCCGAGGAGTCCATACAGAGATCTCACCACTGAGCTATCGCTGCTTCTCTCGATGCTTATCCCCAAGCCCACCCCTAGAGCAACCCCATCTCGCGCTCTCAGGCTGACAAAACATTGACAGATTCAATTCTTTGACAGCGTCAATTTTCTGAAAATCGATCGATACGTGTGACTACGTACATCTTAAGTTATTGAAATACTATGATACGGCGATGTGGCCCAGCTCTTGCTTGAGCCCACTCCCAGCCGTGTACGTAATCACCCTGGAGGGAGCAATGGATTGTCCGAAGTGTAAGGGGATGATGATGTTGGAGCGGTTCTCGGATTTCTTTCTCGTGTTCTATGCCTGGAAGTGTATCAACTGCGGCGCCATTATCGATCGCACCATTTCCAACAACCGCCGAAAGAGTTTGGCTGCCAGAAGCTCCCAAGCTGTTGCCACGCGGTAGGGAGATCCTGACCACTCCGGGATCGGCTTCCGAGCCCGGCGAAAGCTCAGCGGCAAACTCAGCTGATCATGGGGATCATCTCTCGGGACAGACCAATGAAATATGGTTAATGGACGTGGGAGGGAAGGAAACCTGGGACTAGGGCTGAGTTACACAGATCCTCAAGGCTTACTGTGTGGCAGTTGTTCCAGGGCGATCCTATCCAGCTTTCTCCGCTGTCACCTTCCGCGGTTGTATGCTTCCGGGTATAGGTAGCGCAGCCCCGCCTTGCGGACTATCTCAATGCGCCCATTCCTCATGTCGCACCGGCAACCGATTAAGCACCTGCCGATAGAACTTCCACTTCGGCATGAAGCGATCCATCAAGGCAATGAATCGTTGCGTGTGGGTCCGCTCAATGAGATGGGCTAACTCGTGCACGACGATGTATTCAAGACATTCTGGTGGCTTCTTCGCTAACTCGGTGTTCAGGCGAATATGCCTTGCCGTGGGGTTACAGCTTCCCCATTTCGTTTTCATGCGCTGAACGAAGACGCGGCTGACTGTCACGCCCATCAATGGTTGCCACTTGGCAAGCAGCGGTAGTACGGCTTGCTTGAGCTGCTGGCGATGCCACGCTTCAAATAATTCCTGCTTCCGCTCCTCACTCGCACCTGGGCGAACGCTCAGAAGAATCCGGCGATGCCACAGTTCGATCGATGGAGTGCAATCTTTTTCCTGAACCGTGAGCAAGTAGCGTTTTCCCCAGAGGTAATGGCTCTCTCGATTGAGATATTCCCGAGG